>JAWVZK010000087.1:0-13019 GCA_033722275.1 Longimicrobiales bacterium
CGGCCTTCCGACCGGCGGCCCTTGTCGCACGTCCACGGATGCTCCCCGGATGGGCGCGGCGCCCCCGACGGGCGCGGTGGCCTTGACGGGCGAGGGACGGATCCCGAAGCCCGGGAGCGCTCAGCGCCCCTTCAGTTTCCGCGTGAGCGTGCGGTCCAGAGCGTTCGCGAAGGCCCTCTTGTCCGAAGGTCCATACGCGGAGGGACCTCCGGTCTGGACCCCGGAGCTCCTGAGCGACTCCATGAAGTCGCGTATCGAGAGCCGTTCCCGGACATTCGTCGCACTGTAGCGATCGCCTCGTGGATCGAGGACCTCGAGGCCCTTCTCGACCAGGGCCGCAGCCAGGGGGATGTCGGCCGTGACGGCCAGATCGCCCGCTCGGGCCTCCGTCGCGATATGGTGATCGGCCACGTCGGGGCCTGGCTGCACGAGGATCGACGTCGCCAGCGGGTTGTTGGCCGGGATGGAGATCCTGTGGTTGGCGACCATCACGAGGCGAATCGAGCGCCGCTTCGAAGCTCGGAAGACGACGTCCTTCACGTCCGAGGGTACGGCGTCGGCATCCACCCAGATCGTCATCTCTCGGTCCCCGCCTTCGGTCTCCTCTTCGGGGAGATGCGGACGGTTCTTCGTCATCGTCGACGCGCCCTCATTGCGATGACGGAATCAAGACCCACTCCTCCTGCGGCTCGATGAGCCACTCCGCCCCGTCGTCGGTGATGACGACCATCTCTTCCACCGAGATGGTCCTGGTGGTGCCGTCCTCCCTCGACCAGCCGTGGAAGCCGTCGAAGGCGAAGGTCTGACCAGGCCGGAGCACACGGGCCGCGTCTCCTCGCGGCGGTGCGCCGCCGGCGGCTCCACCCAGTCGCGGCCCGACATCGTGAGCCCAGTAGCCCACTGGATGGCCGGTGCTCCAGATGATGGGAATGGAACCGTTCCTTTCCAGCACCTCCCGTTGGGCTCTGTCCACGTCCCATCCGGTGACGCCGGGCCGCATGGTGGAGAACGCCGCGCGACTCCCTTCCCGGGCGTGCTCCCATCGCTCCTGCATCTGTGGAGGCGCCTCGCTCTCCCCGGGTCGAAGCACATAGGCGAAGCGCTGTATGTCCGTCACCCAGATCCCGTGGACCTTGATGCCGAAGTCCGTCTGGATCACGTCTCCGGGCTGGATGACCCTCTCCGTGGCGTGTGAGTGACCGCGGTCCGCGCCGGAGTTCACGTTGGGATTCTGATCCGGCGCCCATCCGTCGACGACGCCCAGCTCGGCCATCCGGATCTTCAGGTACCGTGCGACGTCGGCGTCGGTGGTGATCCCCGGCTCGATCATGGCGTACGCCTCAAGCTCGAGGGCCTCGGTGAGCTCCGCGGCGCGTCGCATGATCTCCACTTCGCGAGGGAGCTTCACCGAAAGCCACTCGATGATCACCTCCTCGGACGAGACGAGACGGGACGCGAGCCCGGATCCCAGCGCGTCCTCCAGCCGGTTCCGCTGCGTCCACGAGAGCCCGTCGGCGATGTTTCGGCCGCTGCTGTTCACGGCGATGCGTCGCGGATCGCGCGCTTCGAGCTCTCGGGCCACGACGCCGTAGATGTCGGTGCCCCGCGGGACCGGCCGGACCGAGTCGAGGGGAGTGACTTCCGACAGCGCGGTGGCCTCCGTCTCGGGCGAGACGGCCAGCGACTCGAGCGTCCCGTCCTCTCCAAGGAAGAAGAGAAAGCCCGCGAGGCCACCGGCATTCTCCGCGCCGATGTGGGCAGCGACGGGATCGTTCGCATTCTCTCTCGCCAGCACGATCCAGGCATCCACGGCCGCTCGCTCCATGGCCGGAGCCAGGAGCGTGCGAATGCGCTCCCGGCGGATGGAGGGCCAGAGGTCGGGGTCCGGGGGGAAGGGTCGGTCGTCCGACCCGGCTGCGCCGGTCGGGCTGGGCTGCCCCTCCGACACCGCACCGGTCGGACTGGGCGCGCCCTGCAGCCCCGTGCCTCCGTCTCCTCCTTCCGCGTCGCGTTCCGCGTGGCTCCCTCCGCCGCAGCCGACGAGGGCCAGCGACGCGGCGAGGGCGAGGGGACGGAGCAGAGACGCTCGGAGGCACCGCTCCGAAGGCACCGTCACGCTCCCTTCCGCGTCGCACCGTAGACGGCCAGACCCACGCCGAGGGCCATGACCGCCCCCGCGGCGAGCGGGGGGATCTCCACCTCCCGCTGGACGTCCGCCGATGCCTGGATGGGTCCGAGCTCCATCGTCTCGGTCTCGGTGTAGGGAATGCCTCCGAGCCAGAGACCGACACCTCCCAGAACGGCGAGGACGATTCCGATGACGACCCAGCGCATGCGACCTCCGGACGTGTGGACGGACGGGTGGTCCGTACCATCGCACCCCCCGAGCCGATCGTCCATCGTCGACGGCGCTGCTGCCACCTTTACGCGCTGGCGACGACGGGACCCGGATCGCCAGGCGGGACGTCGCGCGCGAGCTTGGATCATTCCGTGCCGCCCACGTGTTGGAAGAGCAGCCGTCCGTCCACGCGTCTCTTCAGCTGGCCTTGGGGGGCCCGACCACCATGTACCGTGCGCTCTTCATCCTCTCGATCGTCTCGGGCACCGCGCTCATGACCGGCGACGTCCAGGCCCAACGCTTCGTCGCGGTGCCTCCACCTCCGGACCAGCCCATGGCCGAGGGCTTCGATCCGGACCGCGCCCTCTTCTTCGCCGAGCCCAATTTCGTCCCTCTCCGCTCACCCGACTGGAAGCCCCTCGAGGAAGCTCTCGAAGATGGAGCATTGGACCGGGACACGCCGGTCCTTCTCTTCGAGGCGGGTGGGGAGACGTTGGTGCTGGTCTCGAGCCAGATGTCGTATCACCATGTGGCTCAGGGGGAAATGGCGGGCGAGCCGTGGATGGTCACCTTCTGAGTGGTCTGCAACTCAGGGGTCAGGATGACTCCAAGCATCGACGGTCGGATCCACCATTTCGCCGAGCAGGGCCTGTTCGACGGGCTCTTCCTCATGAAGGACGAAGAATCGGAGACGTACTGGGACCACATGACGGGCGAAGCGGTCTACGGTCCGTTGGTCGGGGAGACCCTGCACGTTCAGCCTCTGCTCATGACGACGGCTGGACGCGCTCTCGCGACGGCTCCGGACGCCCTCGTCACGCTCTCCGATCGGGCCATCCGCACCGACGACGACATGAAGGTCGATGGTCTCATGGCCGGTATCCGCGGAAGACTCAACAGTTTCTTCCAATCCACCGTGGCCGAGGAGGACGTCCGGAGGCCGACGATGGATCTGGGACTCGGGCTCTGGACCGACCAGTCGGCCGTGTACTATCCCATGGAACGAGTGCGCGCCGAGGGTAGGGCGCTCGTCGACACGTTCGGAGGCCGCGCGGTGCTCGTCTACATCGATCCCGCGACGTTCGTCCCGTCGGCCGTGTTCGTCGAGGGCGCCGATCCGGAGTGGGACGACGACGTCTTGCGCCTCTCCGATGGCAGCTACGTCGAGACCGGTGTGTTGTACGACGCCGCTGGCCATAAGGTGGAAGGCAGCCGTCCCCTCCAGGTCTTCACGCGCTGGTACGGCTTCTCGTTGACTTTCCCGGAGACGGAGATCTACGGCGAAGGCGGTCGGTAGGCGGCGGCGTGCCGAGCACGACGCGGTGCCTACGCGTGGCGGAAGCTGACGCGTGACGAGCGCATCGCCGGCTCGGGTGATGCCGACGCCTCGGTCGCGAGACCTGGGAGGTGGTGGACGAGCAGGGGCGGGAGGCACTGTGCTCTGGGAGCGGACGGCGACGGCGGGCTGAAGGGGCAGGACGACGGACGACGGCGTCCCGCACCGATCGGAACCGTCGGAGGTCACCCGTCGATTTGGGATGTAATGGGCCGCCCGGGTCCGCGGATCATCAGAATTCTCAGACAGGGCCGCTCCTGATACGCTCCCCTCACCGAGCATCCCGCCCCTTCGCGACTCTCGTCGCCACCGTGCTCGCTGCATGCGGCGTAGCGGAAGACCTACCCGGTCAGGAGACGTGGCGGACCGACTTCAGCAGGCCACCGTGGACATGCGCGAGATCGTCTCCGGAGGTCCGCCGAGGGACGGGATCCCGTCCTTCGACGAGCCGAAGTTCATCGACGTCGAAGCGGCCGACGACTTCCTCGACGACGAGCCGGTGGCGGTGGTACGGCGGAATGGCGAGGTGAAGGCCTACCCCCTCCAGATCCTCATCTATCACGAGATCGTCAACGACGTCGTGGGAGGCGATCCGGTGACCGAGGACAGCGCACCGTCTTCTTGGTCCCGAAGCTCCAGCGGACGTGGAGGCGTCACGCGCTGACGTGCGTCAGATACCCGTGGGGGTCGTCGTTCTCGCCTCGGACCGTCTCCAGGAAGCGCTTCTGCACGTCCAGCGTGACGGGCCCGGCCCTCCCGCCTCCGATCTCGATGCGGTCGACGCTCCGCACGGGTGTGACCTCCGCGGCGGTCCCGGTGAAGAACATCTCGTCCACGGTGTAGAGCTCCTCCCGAGGCACCGGGCGGGCTTCCACCTCGTAACCCAGATCCCGGGCCATCTGGATGACGGCGCTGCGCGTGATCCCGGCGAGAGAGGTTCCGTCGAGGACCGGAGTGATGATCCTCCCGTCCTGGACGAGGAACAGGTTCATGCCGCTCCCCTCGCTCACCAGCCCGCTGGGTCCCAGCGCGATGGCGTCCACGTACCCGTTCTGGACGGCCTCCATCTTCATGAGCTGGGCGTTGACGTAATGTCCCCCCGCCTTGGCGCGGGCGGGGAAGGTGTTGGGAGCCATCCGATTCCATGACGAGACGCAAACGTCCACGCCCGCCTCCAGCGCCTCCTTGCCGAGGTAGGTACCCCAGCTCCAGGCGGCGACGTAGGTCTCCAAGGGGCTGAGCGTCGGGTTGAGCCCCGGCGTCCCGTACCCCCGGATCACCATGGGGCGGATGTAGCAGTTCTCGAGCCCGTTCTTCCGGATCACGTCGAGGCAGATGTCGGTGAGCTCATCGAGGTCGTACTCGGGCCGCATGCGGTAGATGGTGGCCGAGTTCAGGAGGCGGACGAGATGCTCCCGGAGGCGGAACACGGCGGGTCCCCGCTCCGTCGGGTACGCGCGGATCCCCTCGAACACCGAGGTCCCGAACTGAACGGCGGTGGCCAGGAGGTGGATCTTGCACTCCTCCCAAGCCACGTACTCGCCGTCCTTCCAGATCCACTCCGCTTCGTTGAATCCCACTGCGCCCATTAGAAGAGTCCTTTGATCCAGCCGCCGTCCACGGCCACCGATTGTCCGGTTACGTACGATGCCTGCTCCGAGCAGAGGAAGGCCGCGACGGCCCCCAGCTCGGGCGGCTCCGCGAGCCGCCCCGCGGGAATCTCGGCAGCCCAGCCGTCGTACACCTCGTCGATGCTCTTCCCCTCACGCTCCGAGATCGCTTCCGCCAAATGTATGAGGCGCTCGGTCCGTGTATACCCGGGAAGGACGTTGTTCACGGTGACGTTGTACGACGCCACCTCGTTGGACACGGTCTTGGCGAAGCCCGTGACCCCGGCCCGGATGGCGTTGGAGAGGATGAGCCCCTCCACGGGCTGTTTCACGGAGATGGACGTGACGTTCAGGATCCGGCCCCAGGCTCGCTCCTTCATCCCCGGGAGCGCGGCCCGTACGAGATTGACGACGCTCTCGAAGTTCTGGGCGATGGCTTCGCGCCATACATCGGGCTCGTGGTCCTCGAACATCCCGGCAGGGGGCCCCCCCGTGTTGGTGACCAGGATGTCCACCCGACCGAAGGCCTTCTCCGCCCCGGCGACGAGGGTCGCGCCGCCTTCGGCCGGCGTGAGGTCCACGGCGACGGCTTCGACCTTCGCTCCCGTCGCCTCGGCGATCTCCGCTTTGACCCGTTCCAGCTTCTCCGGAGAGCGCGAGTTGATGACGAGGTCGACCTCTTCGGCGGCGAGGGCGTCGGCGATGGCTCGTCCCAGGCCCTGACTCGAGCCGGCGACGACGGCGACCTTGCCCTTCAGGCCCAGATCCATGACGGGGCTCCTTGGGATTCGAATTGCGTAAGCGGGACGCGCTGCGAGGACCGAGCGTCGCCGCCGATCAGCGGCCGCCGATCAGCGGCCACCGGTCAGCGGTCGTGGAAGTAGCTGTCCGTCCCGTCGAGCCAGTCCTGACGGGGGGGGCTGAAGACGTCCACGTCGAAGGTGTCCTCCAGCGCCTCCGCCTTGTGGGGCACGTTGGACGGGATGTACATGACCTCTCCGGCGTGAACCACCCGCTCCTCGTACCCTTCCTCGCCCTCGTCGCCGATCCAGAACCTCAGGGCGCCGCTGACCACCCATGTGAGCTGCTCGTTCTCATGGGCGTGCTTGGGGACGACCGCCCCCTTCTCCAGATGGACGTGGGCGAGCATCATCCGTTCTCCGGTGAAGAGCTGGCGGGCGATGTCGTCGGTGACGACCTCCCGCTCGATGTCGTCCCACTTCTCGTGACGGACCAGGGAGTCGCTCATGGCTTCGCTTCCGGAAACTGGCTCGAGGTTGGAGAGGACCGGCCAAAGGGTGGCACCGAAGCCGATATGTCAATGGCGCGCCCGGGAGCAGGCAGGGGGAACGCTTCCGTCGCTCCAGAAAGGGGGGCGTAACCCGCGCCCCGGCGGGGCCGATGCCGGCGGCGCGGCATCGACGGGAGGGCCTGGGGTCAGTCCCGTAGCGAGACGGCGGCGTCCACGCTGCTGGCTCGACGGGCGGGGATCCAGGCGGCGAGTCCGGCGGCGGCGAGAAGGACCATGGCCGCCGTGCCCATCGCCACCGGGTCGCGCTCGGTGACGCCGAAGAGAAGCCCGCCGAGGGCGGAGCCGAGACCGGATGCCACCAGGAGCCCCAGAGCGATGCCGGCCAGGGCGATGCCGAGCCCCCGTCGGAGAATGAGGCGGACCAGCGAAGCCGGCTCCGCTCCCAGCGCGATCCGGATGCCGATCTCCCGTACGCGCTGCGCGGCGCTGTAGGAGACGAGCCCGTACAGTCCGACCACGGCGAGGACGAGCGCGAGGAGCGCGAAGGCGGCGACCAGGAAACCGATGGTGCGGGTCTCGCGCATGGAGGCCGCGGCGGCGGAGTCCAGGTCCACTACCGTGGCCACGGGCAGCTGCGGGTCGACGGACGCGACGATCCGACGGGCCTCGGCGGCCCCGATGCCGGTGCCGGCTTCGGTGGCCAGGTGCAGAATCATGGAACCGGAATAGGCGTGGCCCAGAGGATAATAAATGGCCGGATTGGGCCGGGAGCGGAGGGAGCGCATCTGTACGTCGCCGGCGACGCCGACGACCCTCCACGTCTCTCCCTGCGCCGCGATGCGCTGGCCCAGGGGCTCCTGCGCGGGCCAGAACATGGCGGCCAGCGCCTCGTTGACGACCACGACGCGCTCCGGCTCCTGTCCCGCGCCGAGAAGCGCCCTCCCGCGGACCACGGGAATCTCCAGCGTCTCGAAATAGTCGCCGGCCACGACGACGTACTCCGCCTCGAAGCTCACCTCCTCGCGATCCACGGGGCTCGCGGACGCTCGCGAATGACCGCCGAGCAGGGGCATCTGGTTGGCCAGCGTGGCCGAGCGAACGCCCGGCGTCTCCCTGGCCCGGTCGAGGACAGCCCGGAAGAGGCGGGTGCCCTGGACACGGTCGTATCGACCGGTGGAGGAGAGGTCGATCACCGCCGCCACCACGCCGTCGGCATCGAACCCGGGGTCCGCCGACTGGGCATTCATCACGCTCCGGCCGAGGAGCGTCGCTCCCGCCACGAGGCCGAGGGAGAGGGCGAGCTGCACCATCACCAGCCCGTCCCTGAGTCGCGTGCGGGCGGGGGTGCCCGTTGCGGCACCCTCACGCAGGGCCTCGCATAGGTCGCTTCGCGCCGACACCCAGGCCGGGGCGATTCCCGGGAGGATCCCCGCGACGAGCCCCACCGTCGCGAGAAAGGCGAAGACGCGGAGATCGGCGCGGACGGAGACGCTGAGAGGGAAGGGGAAGAGCGCGGGGAGTACGTCGTCCACCACCAGGATGACGGGGACCGCCAGGAGCGTCGCCAGGCTCGCCACGAGAAGGCTCTCGGTGAGGAGCTGCCGGGTCAAACGTCCCTGTCCGGCGCCCATGGCCATGCGGACGCCCAGCTCCTCCCTCCGGCCGGAGGCCCTGGCCAGGAAGAGGTTGGCCACGTTGACGCACGTCAGGAGCAGGACCACGAGGACGATGAGCGAGAGGATGGCGGAGAGGTCGCGGGCCGCTTCCCGGTCCCGGGGATCCAGCCCGACGCCGGACGCCAGGAGGATCTCGATCCCCTCGTTCACCGGTGCGGCTTCCCGGAGACGGGCGGACACCAGCTCCATGGACGCTTCCGCTTCCTCGGGGCTCACGCCGTCGGCGAGGCGTCCGAAGAGGTAGATCCAGCTCGCTCCCCAGTGCTCGAAGAGCGTCTCGCCCCGGTATCCGGGATGCTGCATCAGGGGGATGAAGATCTCGGGCCGGGATCCGAGGCGCTCCACGCCGACGAATCCCGGCGGCGCCACGCCGAGGACCCGGTACGGCTGGGCGCCGACGGAGATCACCTCCCCGATCACCCCGGGGTCCCCGCCATATCGACGGGTCCACAGGGCATGGCTGAGGACCGCCACGGGGTGGGCTCCGGGCTCGACGTCGTCGGCGGGTTGGATGAGCCTTCCTTCGTGGGGGCGTACGCCGAGGACGTCGAAGTACGTTCCCGTGACGTACTGGCCGGCCACCTGCTCGGTGTTCGCGCCCTCTCCGATCACGAAGGGATCGGGACTGTATCCCGCCACACCCGAGAGCGTCCGGGCCTCCTCGCGAATCATCCGGAAGGCCGGGAAGGAGAGGTTGTCCCAGCGCGGATCCGTCTCGTAGGAGCGGGCGATTTGCACCAGACGCCCCGGCTCCGCGATCTCCTGGGGTGTTCGCAGGACGAGTCCGTTGACGAGAGAGAAGATGGCCCCGTTCGCGCCGATGCCGAGGGCCAGCGTGGAGGCCGCCACCACGGTGAAGCCCGGGGCCTTTCGCAGCAGCCGGGTGGAGTAGCGGATATCCTGTACGAGACCGTCTATCGCCCACCCGTCCATTCTCATCCAGATAGCGTGCGGCAGCGCACCGACGGCGAATCCCAGAGGGGTGGGGAGGCCACGGGATCCCTTCCGCCTCTCGGCGTGCAACGCCGCCAGCTCACCCCGCCACTCGTCCATCCATTCCTCGCGGCGGGCCCGGGGAACCAGAGCGCTCGCCAGCCGGATCAGGAGACGGGCCCATCGTGCGGGGGAGGTCCTCACGTGCTCTCCTCAGCCCCGACGGCACCGCGGGAGAGCTCGGCCGCCAGCGACGCGACCCGGGCGGCACCGGCCGCCAGGGCCTCCCGGCCCTCGCTCGTCAGCTCGTAGTAGCGGCGGCGGGGGCGGCTCTCCCCGTCCGCGATGTCCTGGTCCTCCCAGTGGGCTTCCACGTAGCCACGTCTCTTGAGGCGCCCGAGGGTCGGGTACACGGTGCCTGAGGGCATCCCGGTCTCCCGGACGATCTCCAGACCGAAGGCGATACCGTCCCGGATGGCGCCGAGAA
Organism: Longimicrobiales bacterium; assembly: GCA_033722275.1. Taxonomy (GTDB): domain Bacteria; phylum Gemmatimonadota; class Gemmatimonadetes; order Longimicrobiales; family Gaopeijiaceae; genus UBA2589. Next base: position 9,633 of record JAWVZK010000087.1, read on the forward strand.
TCCGCAGGGACGTGATGCCGAGGGGGCGGGGCATGGGCGGTGAGGTCGTCGAGGCGTGAAGAGGCGTGGTGGGGATCCATCCAACATTATAGAAGTGCAAGGTATGTAGTAATACGATGACATGGACGGCGCAAGTCGTCCTCCAGGGGTGGACCCCGAGGGCGGACTCGGGGTTGGATCGTGTCCCGGACGGTGCGGCGTCGGGCTGCACCAACAGAGAGGAGGAGGACCCGAAGTGGTGGAGCGAGTGCAGAAATCGGATCGGCAGTGGAAGGAGGAGCTCTCCGACGACGAGTATCGTGTCCTGCGCAAGTCGGGCACGGAGAGAGCGTTCACCGGTCGGTACCACGACGAGAAGGCACCGGGCGTCTATCGGTGTCGCGGATGCGGTACGCCGCTCTTCTCCTCCGACACCAAGTACGATTCCGGGACCGGATGGCCCTCCTTCTACGATGTCGTCGCCGACGAGAACGTGGAGGAGCGTGAGGACCGGAAGCTCTTCATGAAGCGAACCGAGGTCGTGTGCGCGGCGTGCGAGGGACATCTGGGGCACGTGTTCCCGGACGGCCCCCAACCCACGGGATTGCGTTATTGCATCAACTCGGCGGCGTTGGAGCTGGACCCCGCCGACGAAGACGGAGCGTCGTGAGACGCCGTTCCCCGATCTTTCTCGCGTTGGCGGCATGGACCGCCGGCGCCTGCGGGGGCGGTCCCGAACCTCCTCCCCAACCGGGGGAGAGCCGGGGCGTCCCCCCCGATCTCCGCGGTCGACGCGTGATGCTCCTGCCGGTACAGCAGGTTGTGGGCGTACCCGGCGACCCGTCCGCCGAAGTGGCCTTCGCCTTCACCGGGAGGAGCGAGGCCGTGGAGTGGGTGCTCGAGGAGGAGATCCAGGAGATCCTCCGTCGCTCTCCCGGCATCCGTGCCGACACGCGGGGGCTCCCGGTGGGCGCGTTCCGTCTCTCCGAGGTGAACCGCGTCGGTGATCCCCTCTATGGTCAGATTCGTCGCATGGCCGGTCTGGTGGACGCCGAGGCCGTGATCCTCCCCGTGGCGGCCACCTTCGAGAGGAATCCGGAGGTGCCGGGCAGCACGCCCCGCGTTCGCTTGAGCGCGGCGGTGATCGATCCCCGATCGGGTCGAGTGGCCTGGTACGGGGTCGTGGAGAGCGACGACGTTCCGCGGGAGGATCCGAGAGCCCTGGCCTCGGCGGCGGAGCGGCTTGCCCGGATCGTCCTCTGGTTCGCGCCTTGAGACGGCGCGCCGCCGCCCGGCTTCTCCTGGTCGCGGTCCTCCTGGGCACCGGCGGCGCGTGCGTGGATCGGCCCGAGCCCACGCTCCCCACCGCCGAGGAGGTGGAAGGGTACTACGAATACGGTTCGGAGCTCGACGCCGCGATCGTGGGCAACGTCGCCGTCCTCACGGTGGAGCAGGACGCCGAGCAGCTTCGGCGGGGTGGACGCCTTTGGGCCATGGTCGGTCCATATATCTTCCTCTTCACCGAGGAAACCCGTCAGCTCCTCGAGGACCATCCCGGCCTGGCCGCGGTCCGTGTCAACACCCGGGTGGGCAGCGCGCGGGTGGCCACGGCCTTGCTGCCGAGGGAGGAGATGCCGGATATCCTGTGGCGCCGCTCGCTGAACATCGCCGGCAAGGCCAGGCGGGACGGGTCGGCGCGGCCCACGCTTCTGGAGGCTCTCGTCGCATGGGGCGAGGCCCACACCGAATACAGCTACGACGAGCGATTCACGCGACGCTGACCCGTCACCCGCCGGGGCGAGCTCCGGCCCGGGGTGGGGGACGCGCCCAAACGAGACCGCATCACTTCCTTCTCATGGCAACCACCATCACCGTGATCCCCGGAGACGGGATCGGACCCGAAGTCACCGACGCCACCCTGAGGATTCTCGACGCGGCCGGTGCCGACCTGGAGTACGACATGCAGCTCGCCGGTCTCACGGCCCTGCAGGAGCTACGCAATCCCCTGCCCCAGCCCACGGTGGACTCCGCCGAAGAGAACCGGGTGATCCTCAAGGGCCCCCTGACCACGCCCTCGGGCTCCGGCTTTCGCTCCATCAACGTCGAGCTCCGGAAGACGTTCGACCTCTACGCCAACGTGCGGCCGGTGCGCACCATCGTTCCGGGTGGGCGGTACGAGGACATCGATCTGGTGCTCATCCGGGAGAACACCGAAGGTCTGTACGTGGGCGTGGAGCACTACATCGGGATGCACGGCGATCCGCGGGCGGCGGCGGAGTCGGTGATGATCATCACGCGGTTCGGCGCCGAGCGGGTGTCTCGCTACGCCTTCGAGTATGCCCGCCGGCACGGACGGAAGAAGGTCACCCTGGCCCACAAGGCCAACATCCTCAAGTACACCCAGGGCCTCTTCCTCGACGTGGCCCACGAGGTGGCCAAGGACTATCCGGAGATCGAATGGGAGGACCGGATCATCGATGCCACGGCCATGCAGCTCGTCCTCGATCCCTACCGGTTCGACGTCCTGGTCATGGAGAACATGTTCGGGGACATCCTCTCCGATCTGATGGCCGGACTGGTGGGCGGGCTCGGATTCGCCCCGGCGGGCAACATCGGCGAGGACGCGGCCATGTTCGAGGCGGTGCACGGCTCGGCGCCGGACATCGCGGGGAAGGGTGTGGCCAACCCCACCAGTCTCCTCCTCTCGGGTTGCCTCCTCCTGGAGCACGTGGATCAACACGACGTGGCGACGCGGATCCGGGACGCCGTGGACCGCGTCGTCCAGGAGGGCGAAGCGCGGACGCTGGACATGGGCGGCGACGCCGGCACGAAGGAGTACACCGACGCCGTCGTCGAGGCGCTGGCATAGGCGGAGCGGATGGAGTCCTCCCGACGCGTCGGCCCGGCTACGTGATGGACGACACGAATCGAGATCCGCCCCGCGTCTCCTGGCGGGACCGCTATCCCGACGAGGTCACCTGCGTCCGGTGTCTCGAAGTGCGAGACCAGATGTTCCTGGACAGGCTCCTGTGGTGCGAGGACTGTCGTCGGAAGGCCCGAGCGCGGGCCGCCTGGTGGGGATGGCTGGGCGGACTCGCCATCGCCGCCGTCGTGGCCGCGTACGTCTTCCTCGTGATCCGACCCACCCTGATCCTCGGCGCGTGGATGGCCACCGTGGTGGCCGCGATCTGGCTCGGACAGAAGGTCGTCCGGGAGTTCGCATACGGCGTCATGCGCTTCAAGAACAGACGCGCGGTCGAGGCGGTCCCGCCGACCGGTGAGGATGAATAGATTTCGACGCCGGGGGCCGCGACATCAATCAGCTTGGCGACTCGTAGTCTTTCGGACGTCATTCATGCCCTAATCGTCGGCCTCAGCCGTTTAGGCATCCGGCCTACTCGCGGTTCA
>JAWVZK010000088.1:0-12922 GCA_033722275.1 Longimicrobiales bacterium
AGGGGTATGAAGACCAGGAGCGTCGTGAGAACGGTGATCCACCAGAGGCCCCGCGCGCCGCCCGACATCAACGACGCTCCTGTCGGACCACGGCCTCCATGAGCTCGGCCAGGTTCCCATCGATGGTCTCCAGGCCGTCGCCCACCTGCCCGAGGCGCTCGTTCAGGGTGCCCACCTCCGGGCCGAGACGTCCCGTCTGGACCTCGATGGCTCGTACGCCCATGCGGATCTTGGCCAGGAGGGTGGCCACGCCCCCCTCCACCTCCCCCAGGACCTTCACCAGGCGGTAGACGAAGAAGGCCAGCGCGGCGAACAGGGCGACGACGCCGACGAGCGTGACCGTCATGAGGAGCGTCACCGGGTCCACGTCAGGCCTCGCGCTTCCAATCGGGACCGAGGACGCACGCGGGGCATCCAGGGCACTCCCGGGCGTGATCGCGGAGGGCCGCGGTGGCCCCCGCCACGCCCCGGGCCGACGCGAGGATCGTGTCCACCCGCCGGTTGGTGCGTTGGAGGAGCGCGATGTGGACCGTGTTGTTGGCGATCTTCTGGCCGGTGTTCCAGATCTCCTGGACGCCCTCGCGGATCCCCTCGGCCGTGGAGAGGATGAGAGCGAGAAGAACGGCCACGACCACGAGGACGACGAAGAAGATGCCGAGACTCGTCACCCAGATCTGCTGCACGGCTTCGACGGTCGGTCCGGCCTGCATCACAGCACTCCTCCGCTGCCGGTGTGGGCCTCCAGCTCTTCGACCAGGAGGGCACCGTCCTGCTCGATGGCCTGCACGGTGGCGAGGATCCCCTCGGCGACCTCGTTCGTGGTGTCCAGCGCCCAGATCGGAAGCGTGTGCGTCCGTATCTCCTCGGCGGCTTCCAGCGCGCGGGCGGCTTCGTCGAGGATCCCCTGCGCGGTCACGAGGATCGTCACGAGGAGCGCCGCGGCCACGACGACGACGGCCCCGGCCACGACGGCCCACAGCGTCCACTGGCTCCACAGCTCGGCGTCGGTCATCCGTCCCTCCGCGAGGACCAGCCCGTGGCTCCGCTGCGGTCGCCGTAGTCCTCCTCGGTGCCCGGGCGATCACCGCCCCAGTACCGCTCGGACTCCCCGTCGGGGCGACCGGGCCGCTTCGCGCCGAAGAACTGGAGCTGCTGGTAGAAGAAGCTCTCCACCTTCTTCAAGAGGGAAGGGGGCGAGAGGTTGGCCCAACCCGTGGGCGCGTCCCCGCCGTCCCGGTGCCATCGGTCGTTCCGGTTCAGGGAGTGGTTCGTGAGGCGGCGCAGTCGGCGGATGATGTTCCCGTGGGTGCGGGACGCATGCGAGGAGAAGGAGGAGCCGGGAGACTTCTTGTAGAAGGGCGAGAACTTGTCGGGAAAGCTCGGCATGGTGCAGCCGATGCAGATGCCGCCGGCCTCCATGCATCCGCCCATGTGACTCATCGCTCCGCGCTTCACGATGTTGCAGTTCACCACCGGGCCCCAGCACCCCACCTCCACCAGGCACTCCTTGTCGCCGTAGCGATCCGCGAAGACGCCCTCCTCGTAGAAGCCGGCCCGGGTGCACCCCCGATGGACCGTCTCCTGAAAGAGCCAGGAGGGGCGACCCAGCTCGTCGAAGGTCGGCAGGGGCCCGAGGCCCTGGAGGAAGAGGAGGACGGCGAAGACGGTCTCGGTGAAGTTGTCGCCGATGGGCGCGCAGCCCGGCACGTTGATGACCGGAAGCCCGAAGGCCGACCGGAAGTCCTTGCCCAGGTACTCCATGAGGCCCATGGCCGCGGTGGGATTCCCCTCGGCGGCGGGGATCCCACCCCACGTGGCGCACGTCCCGATGGCCATGACCGCCGCGGCTCCCGGGGCCAGCCGGCTGATCCACTCGGCGGTGGGCACGGGCTGATCCCCGTCGCCTTCTCGGTGCTCCGCGCCCATCCCCGACCAGTATCCGCCGGTCCGGGAGGCGATGCGTTCGTCGGGAACGGAGCCCTCCAGGACCACGACGTACGGCGCGTCCAGCTCGCCCCTCCATGCCTTGTAGTGGTTGGCCATGAACCGCTCGCCGGCCTCCACGGCGAGGACGGGATGGTGGAGGATCATCTGGGGCATGGCCGGGACCGTTCCGGTGAGGAGGCCCTCGATGCCGGGATTGGTGGCGCCGGTGACGGCGATGCTGCAGCCGTCGCAGCTCATCCCGGCGATCCAGAACACGTGGATCTCGTCCAGGGGCTGCCTGGGCGCGTGGGCTGTCCCCCCGGGGTCCGGAGCGGGAGCGCCGTCACGCGGAGTGTTCGTTGGGGTCGACTCGGTGGCGACTCCTGACGCGCTCATGACATTCCGATATGTGAGGATCGATCCGACCCGGCTCCGAAGAGCGAGTATACGCCGAGGCCGCTCCCCCTGGCAACGCAAACGGGGTCGAATCCGGATGGCGTCAGCGCCCTTGCACCGGGAAGAAGCAACGGAACGAATGGGGGTCCGAGGTCGGACCAGGGGCATCCAGCGGCGGGAGCCGGGTGCTGCACTCGGGACGGGTCTTGTGGCATCGGGTTCGGAACTCGCACCCCGAGGGTCGGCTCGCCGGGCTGGGCACGTCGCCCTCCAGGATGATGCGTCGCCGCTTTCCCCGGTCCCGGGGGTGATCCACCGGGACAGCGGAGAGGAGCGCGGCGGTATACGGGTGTCGCGGAGAGGAGAACACGGCGCCGATCCGTCCCTCCTCCACGATGCGTCCCAGGTAGACGACGGCGACGCGCTCGGCGGCGGCCCGGACGAGAGAGAGGTCGTGACTGACTAGGAGACAGGCGAAGCCGAGGTCTTCGCGAAGCTCGCCGAGAAGTTTCAGCAGTCCGCGGCGGAGGGCGGCGTCCAACGCCGAGAAGGGTTCGTCGAGGATCAGAAGATCGGGCTCCACGGAGAGGGCCCGAGCGATGGCCACCCGCTGTCTCTCGCCTCCGGAGAGCTCGTGGGGATAGCGCCGGGCATAGCTCCGCGGGAGGCGGACCCGGTCCAGGAGCTCGAGGGCGCGCCGTCGTGCCTCGACTCCGCCGGCCAAGCGGTGGATCCGGAGGGGACGCTCCACGGCCCATCCGATCCGGCGTCGCGGGTTCAGCGAGGCGAACGGGTCCTGCCAGACCAGCTGGATGGATCGGCGGATCGACCGGAGGCGCTGCGGCGGCGCGGCCAACACGTCGTGTCCGCCGAGCAGGACGTGCCCGCTGGCGCCGTCCTCGAGTCCCACCAGGGCTCGGGCGATCGTGGATTTCCCGCAGCCCGACTCGCCCACGAGGGCCAGCGTCCCTCCGCGCGGGAGGCGAAGATCCACGGACTCCACCACCGGGACGTCGCCGATGCGCACCGTCAGCTCCCGGACGTCCAGGAGGGGAGCGGCCGGCGTGGTCCCCCCCCCGGCATTCCGCGTCGGACCGCCGGCGTCCGCGACGTCGCCGGAGGCCCCCGACGCCGGCAGCCGGCCCTCGAGGAGGAATCGGGTCGCCCCCGCTCTCGGCGAGTCGAAGATCTCTTCGATCTCCGCTGTCTCCACGATCCGCCCCCGGTCCATCACGACGACCCGGTGGGCCAGCTCCGCGACCACGCCCAGGTCGTGCGTGATGAGAAGGATCGACAGGTCGCGACGCGATCGAAGCTCCTCGAGGTCGGAGAGGATCTGGGCCTGGAGCGTGACGTCCAGCGCGGTCGTGGGCTCGTCCACGATCAGCAGGGCGGGGTCTCTGGCCATGGCCATGGCCAGGAGGGCCCGCTGCCGCATCCCGCCGGACCATTCGTGAGGCAGTCGCGGTCCCCAGGTCTCCGGATCGGGGGCGTGCACGCGGTCGAGCAGGCTCCGAGCCTCGGTCCGGGCACGCTTCGGGGACCGCCCCTGGGTCCAAGCCAGTCCTTCCACGACCTGGTGCTCTACGGGCAGGGCGGGATGCAGCGCCGAGAGCGGATCCTGGAAGACCAGCCCGATCTCCGCCCCCCGGATCCCCCGGAGGGTGCCGTCGTCGGCGCCCACCAGCTCCGAGCCTCTGTACCGGATCGACCCGCCCGTGATCTTCGCCCCCCTGGGAAGCAGTCCCAGGATCGACAGGGCCGTCAGCGTCTTGCCCGATCCGGAGCGCCCCACAAGTCCCACCACCTCTCCGGGATCGATCCGGAGCGACACCCCGTCCACCGCCGCCGGCCGCCCGTCGAAGGCGACGCTCAGGTCCTCGAGTCGCAGGAGGGGCGAAGCGGAGTCCGTCACGTGCTTGACTCGAGCCGTCGGTTGAGGCCGTCGCCCACCAGGTTGAGACCCAGGACGGAGACGGCGATGGCGGCGCCGGGAAAGGTCGCCAGCCACCAGGCCGAGCGGAGGAACGCCTGACCCTGACCGGCGAGGGCACCCCAGCTCAGTAGAGACGGGTCGCCCAAGCCCAGGAAGGAGAGGCTCGCCTCGACGAGCATGACGCGCCCGACGGCGAGTCCGAAGAGGACGGTCACCAGAGGGAGGACGTTCGGGAGGATCTCGCCCGCCGCGATCTGCATCCCCGAAGCGCCGCTGGCCCGGGCTGCGCGCACGAAGTCGTGCTCTCGGAGCGACAGGACCTCGGAGCGGACCACCCGGGCCGTCCCCGTCCATGAGGTGAGTGCGAGGACGAGGACGATCCGGTCCGCGCCAGCACCGAAGAGGGCGATGACCAGGATGGCGAGAAAGAAGCGGGGCAGCGTCTGGAAGAACTCGGTACCCCTCATCAGGAGGTCGTCCGTCCGGCCACCGCCCAGACCCGCGGCGATGCCCACAGGGGCACCGAGGAGCGCCGTCAGCAGCGCGGTGGCCAGCCCCACCATCCACGAGGTCCGCGCCCCCCACACGACACCGCTCCAGAGATCCCGCCCGAGGGCGTCGGTCCCCATCCAATGCGTCGCGGAAGGAGCCTCCAACGACGGGCCGACGATGAGGTGGGGATCGTAGGGCGCGATCCAGGGAGCGCCGATGCCGAGGAGGAGGGTGGCACCTGCGAGCACGACACCGGCGCGCGTCCGTCCGATGCGGGGACCCCGCGGGAAGCCATCGACGTCCACGTGGGCTCGCCGGTCCACGGATCCCTCATCCATGACGGACCCGCGGATCCAGCGCGCCGTAGGTGAGGTCCGTGACGAGATTGGCCACGACGACGGCGCCCGCTGCGAGGAGGAAGATCCCGAGAACGACGGGCGCGTCCCGACTCTGCAGGGAAGAGAGGAGAAGGGTCCCCAGGCCGGGCCAGCCGAAGATCGTCTCCACCACCACGGCTCCCCCCAGGAGGTATCCCATGCGGTGTCCGACCAGGGTCACGACCGGGAGCAGTGCCAGACGGAGGGCGTGTCGGACGACCACGTACCCGCGAGGCAGCCCCTTGGCCAGCGCCGCGCGTACATAGTCCCGGTCCAACTCCCGACCCAGCGTCTGCCGGGTCACGCGCGCGACCCCGGCCAGCTGCTGACTCGTGAGGACGAGCGCGGGAAGGGCGAGATGGACCAGCACGTCCAACGCCGCCGGGAGCCCTCCGGCCTGGGGCTCCGTCGAGCGCATGCCGAAGACCGGGAAGATGCCCAGCCCTGCGGCGAGGACGAGGATCGAGATCTGTCCCACCCAGAAGACGGGTGCGGCGTGGAGGCCCAGGGTGACCATGTCGGTCACGAGGTCCACGGCGCCGTCTCGCCTGAGGGTGGCGACGATGCCGAGCAGGAGTCCCGCCAGGCTGGAACAGAGCAGTGCGGAGACGGTGAGAAGGAGGGTGGCGGGGATCCGCTCGGCGATGATGACCGCCACCGGACGACCCTGGATCCGCGACATCCCCAGATCACCCGTGGCGAGGCGCGAGACATAGATGCCGAAGCGCTCCGGGAGCGGTCGGTCCAGGGCGAAATGTCGACGCATCTCTCGGTAGTAGGCCTGGTCCCCGTGCTCCCCGGCGAGGGCGAGGACGGGATCGCCGGGAGCGGCTTGGACGAGGACGAACGAGATCAGGACGATCCCCAGAATCGTCGGGACGATCTGGACGACCCTGAGGAGGAGGTAGCGCCGTGTTACCTGCGGCACCGTGCCTCGGCGGCGAAGTGTCCCCCGGCCCGGAAGCCGGAGCATCGGGCCGTGTGGGCACGGGTCGACTCGGTCTCCACCAGGGGCAGATAGGGCAGGTCCCGGGCCACGATCTCCTGGATCCGGCGGTAGCGATCCCCGCGCTCCTCGACGTCCAGCGATCGTCTCGCCTGGTCGAAGAGGGAATCGACGACCGGGTTGGCGTACGCGGCGCCGTTGGAGAAGGGCACGGGTGCGATGTTGGAGGAGATGTACATGCGGCGGACGCCGATCTCGGGGTCGGGTCCGTGGCAGTACGAGACGACGTTCGTGTCGAAGGCGCGCTCCGTGAAGACCGCCTCGACGAAGACGGGCGGCTCCATGGGGCGAAGCCGCAACTCGATCCCGACTGCGAGGAGCTGGGCGCGGAGCAGCTGTGCGTACTGGGAGAAGGAGGGGAAGTGGGTGAAGTCGAACGCCAGCGGCGTCCCGGCCGTGACACCGTTCACGTCCATCGCCAGCCACCGACCGTCGGCGTCCCGCCCCCAGCCGGCATCCGCGAGGAGACGTTGGGCGGCTTCGGGGTCGTGACCGGGGAGCTCCACCTCCGGAGCGTGAGCGAAGGGGATGCCCGAGGAGATGGGCGCCTCCGCCACCCGCCCCTGACCGAAGAGGACCCGGTCCACGATCTGAGCGCGGTCGATGGCGTGCCCGATGCCCCATCGCGTACGCTCGTCTCCGAAGAGGGGGCGATCCAGGTTGAATCCCAGCGTCATCACGCAGTTGCTGCCGCCCGGTCCTCGAGTCGTCTCGAGGAGCCGGATCGTCGGATCCTCCTCGAGTCGCCGACGCTCGGGACCGGGCACGGCGAAGAGCCAATCCAACGCTCCGCGCTCCAGGGCCGTCACCTGGGTTCCGGCGTCGGGGATCAACCTCCAGTGGAGCTCGTCGATGGATGGACGGCCGTCGTGATAGTCGGGGTTCGCCGCGTACCGGAGGCCGTCCGCGTCGTAGCGGACGAATCGATAGGGTCCGGTTCCCACGGGGGCCCGGTTGGCCGGGTTGGTGAGCGGGTCGGTCTCCGAGTAGAGGTGGGCGGGGAGGATCGGCGCCTCCGTGACGTCGAGCTGGCGGAGGAGGGGGCCGTACGGCTCCCGGAAGCGGAAGTCCACCGTGGAGTCGTCCACCATCTCCACCCCGGTGAGCGCCGTCCCGAGGGACGCTCGGGTGCGGGAGTGGTACCGGAGCAGGACCTCCTGGAAGGAGTAGACGACGTCCCGGGCCGTGAAGGGGGTACCGTCGTGCCAACGCGCATCGGTCCGGAGCCTGAAGCGGACGACCCGGCCGTCGTCCAGATAGGACCAGGCTCGTGCCAGGGCCGGTCGCACCCGGAGATCGTCCTCCAGACGGATCAGACCGTCATAGAGGATCTCCGAGACCGTGTGCACGCCGCCGGCCGTGGTGATGGCGGGGTTCAGGTGGCCCGGGAGCTCGCTGAGGCCGACCACTACGCGGCTCGCGCCGGTCTGCGGTCCGTCCTCGTCGTCCGGAGCGCACGCGCCGAGACCGAGGGACATCGCCACCGCCAAGGCCAGAGCGAACCGATTCATGCGACTCATGGCTGTGGCGGGCATGGCTCCGCGGAAGGGGGGACCGGGTTCCGGAATCCTGGCACATATAGGGAGCCGTCGGCTCCGGGGCGAGGGGCGGGGAGTCCGGGAGGGTCGCTCCATACTGCCGGGATGCCGCCTCCTCGACCCCTACCCGGCCTCCCTCCTCCACCGGCCGGCGATACCCCGGTCTCGTCGCACACGGAGTCCGTCCCGTGAGCCGCCACGAACGAGATCGCGACACGCCGAGGACGAGACGGGTGGTGGTGTCCTGGAGCACCGGCAAGGACTCGGCGTGGTGCCTCCATCGACTCCTCCGCGATGACGAGCTCGAGGTCGTGGGTCTCCTCACCACGGTCACCCGCCGCTTCGGCAGGGTCTCGATCCACGGCACCCGGCTGGAGCTCCTCGAGGCCCAGGCTCGTGCTCTGGGACTGCCCCTACGACACGCCGAGCTCCCTCACCCCTGTCCCAACGAGGCGTACGAGGCCGCCATGGAAAAGGCCCTCGAGGCCATCGTCGGAGGGTGGGACGCGACCCACGTGGCCTTCGGCGATCTCTTCCTGGACGACGTTCGAGCATATCGCGAGGGCCTCCTCACGGACACGGTTCTCGAGCCCCTTTTCCCGCTCTGGGGCATGGACACGACATCCTTGGCCCGGGAGATGACGAGGGCCGGCGTGGAAGCCGTGATGGTCTCGGCCCCCGAGTCCTCTCCCGCGGCCGGATTGGTGGGCAGCGTCTGGTCTCCCGATGCCCTCATCGCCCTGGATGCCGAGGTGGATCCGTGCGGGGAGCGGGGCGAGTTCCACACCTGCGTCGTGGCGGGCCCGGAGCTGGGGAGGATTCCGCACGAAGTCGGCGAGATCGTGCACCGCGACGGCGCCGTGTACGTCGACGTCCGCGTGGCTCGCTGAGCGGCGAGGGCGCTCCCCCGGCACAGTGTCGCGAGCCTCCGTCGTATCGGGCGGGACGAGGGAATCGGTGTCCGCCGGTAGGGTCTGCGGGCCTGGGAGCGTGTCGGGTGGAACGGTGGATGGCGACCGTGTGGACACGGTGTCCGTCACGGGTACGGGAGACGCGGGGGCCAGGGTGTCCGTTCGCATGGGGCCGAGACCCGGAAGCCCCGGATCCAGTCGGGGCTCCGGTAGGGGGCCGGGCTCGGCGGGGAGCCCGCGGTGGGGATCGATTCGGTCCAGGATGAGGTCCTTGCGCCACAGCATGCGCGAGGGACTACGGGCGGGATTCGACGCCAGGGGGTGGGGGAGGGTGGCGGCGAGCGCGGCGGACTGATCCAGGGTCAGATCCGAGGCGGACCGGCCGAAATACGCACGGGCCGCCGCCTCGGCCCCGAAGATCCCCGGACCCCACTCGGCGATGTTCAAGTACAGCTCCAGGATGCGGTCTTTGGTCAGGTGGCGTTCCAGACGCCTGGCGACCACGGCCTCCCTGGCCTTTCGGATCAGGCTCCGGTCGGTCCCGAAGTACAGGTTCTTCGCCAACTGCTGTGTGAGCGTGCTCCGGCCCCGAAGGTCGCCGCGGTTCGACCACGCGAAGGCCAGGGCCTCGGCGAGGGCAGCCAGGTCCGAGGGGCTGAACCAGGAGAAACCGTCGTCTCCGGACCAGTCGACCTCGTCGGCGAGGGAGACCCAATCGATGCCTTCGTGCAGGCGGAAGCGATAGTCCTCGGCAACGATCACGGCCCGACGGAGGCTGGGCGCCATCTCGCTCAAGGGGACCCAGCTCTGACGGATCTCGAGAGTGTCGCCCTCGGCCAGGGCCTCCTCCCGGCGCTGGTCCATCAGCGCGGTGGTCTCGGGATTCCGCTCGTCCAGTCCCCTCGGGTAGGGGATGGCGACGAACCAGAGAACGATGGACACCACGACGACGGCACCGAAGAGAATCAGCGCCTTGCGTGCGAGGCGGCGGCCCCGCGCCGCCCTCGTCCCGTCTGGAGAGACACCACCGCCGTCCTCGCCTTCGACGTCGGGCGTGCCGTCCACGCCGGCGTCGGCGTGTGGAGCGGGCCCGTCCCTCGGCGTGCGCTCGCCTGCCGAGCCGTCGACGCCGTCCCCTCCTTCGCCCCGGTCCTCCCGGCCCTCCCCGTCCTCTGCGCCCTCTGCTTTCTGGGCGGTCTCCGCGTCTTCTCCCCCCTCTGGGTCGTCCGTCTCGCCCGGGTCCGGGGTGCCCTTCGCGTCGCCCGTGCGCCCCGCGTCGCCTGCCCTCTTCGCGTCCTCCGCGTCTTCCGCAGTTGCGGCGTCGTCCGCGTCTCCGGCGTGGTCCGTCTCCCCCGCGGCCTCGGCCTTCTCCGGGGCTTCTGCAGTGTCCGAGATAGGGTCGCTGGACGCGGGACGAGCGTCCTCGCCGCTCGGAGACGTCTCTCTGTCCGTGGGGCGATGCGCGCCGGTGGTATCCTCCAGGCCGGTGGAATTCTCGGCGCCTGCGGCGTCCCCGGCGCTGGCGGAGGCGGTGGATCGCTTGACGGCGTCCTCGTCCTTGTCGTGCGTCATCGTTCAGCTCCCCGAAGACTCGAGGCAGGAGAATGTAGGGACCGGGTCGGCGCGGGACACCTGCTCGGGGCACGGTCTGGGATCGCGCTGAGGCGGCCACCGTCCGCGCCTCCGCAACGGTCGTGCCGGCTTTGATTACGAAGGCTATCGTAGACAGACGGCCGGATCGGCCCTATTATATACGAAGAGTTTCGTAATTCAGCTTCGCACCGTGGTGCGGGACGCGTACGCCAGGCGCATCGTCGGAGATGTCGGCCGGCGCGAGAGGGCGGCGGCAACGGAGGAGGAGTGGATGACCGACGGGACGGGATTCACCGAGCGGGAGCTCGACATCATGAGCATCCTCTGGGCACGAGGCTCCGGCACGGTCGCGGAAGTGCGGGCCGAGCTCCAGGAGGATCTCGGATATACGAGCGTCCTCAAGATGCTTCAGATCCTGGAGGAGAAGGGCTCTTTGCGCCACGAGCTGGAAGGGCGCGCCTACCGATACTTCCCCCTGGTCGAGCCCGAGCAGGCCGGAGGGAAGGCTCTGCGGCGCATCGTGGACAAGATCTTCCATGGTTCGGCGGAGATGGCGTTGGCTCGTCTGGTCTCGGACCGCAGCCTGGGACCGGAGCAGGTGGAGCGGATGAAGGCGATGCTCGACGAGCTCGTCGATGAAGGGGAGGAGGACGGAGGAGATGGCGGTCGGGGGATGGCCGAGGAGGACGAAGAATGATGGCGTGGATGATGTGGTCGGTGGCGGTGGCCACCCTCCTCGGCGTCTCGGCCCACCTCGCGGAGTGGACCCTCCGGGACCGGAACTTGCCCGGCCGCGGCCCCTGGGCTGTCGCCCTCGCAGGATCGCTGGCGGTTCCCGCCGCACGTTGGCTCGTAACTCGGCTGACGTCCCTGCAGGGAACGGCGGAGCCGGCTTCGAGCGGGATCGTCGACCCCGCGTGGCTGCTGGGCGTGGGCTCGGCGGCGGCGGCGCGGACGTCCCTTCCAGTCGAGATCCTGGACTCGATATTGCCGTGGGGCTGGCTCCTCTCGACCTGCCTTGCGCTGGCCCTGCTCGGGTGTGGCATTTCTTACCTTCGGCGTCGTTCCGAACGATGGGATCGCGCCGTGGTCGAAGGTCACGAGGTGCTCGTGTCCGAGGACTTCGGCCCCGCGCTCATCGGGATCGGAACTCCACGCATCGTCCTGCCCGCCTGGGCGCTTCGGCTGTCGAGGGAAGCTCTTCGCCTCGCCTGCCTGCACGAAGCCGAGCATCGTGACGCGGGCGACCTCAAGCTCCTCCTGGCAGGCGCCGTCGCCCTCGCCCTCATGCCCTGGAATCCTGCCCTGTGGTGGCAGGCGCGGAGGCTCCGTGCCGCAGTGGAGATCGATTGCGACGCCCGCGTGCTCGCCCGAGGCGCATCACGCCGAGCCTATGGCCGTCTGCTCCTGGAGCTCGGCTCCGGAGGGCGAGCTCGATCCTTGCCGGCGGTGGCGCTGGCAGAACCCGTATCCCTTCTCGAGAGGAGGATGAAGATGATCGTGAGGAACGTGAGGGAGAAGCGTCCGGTGGTGGGGATCACGGCTCTGGCGGGGAGCGTGGTGCTCCTCGTGGTGGCCTGTGACACGCCGCCGCCGACCGACCCGGCCTCGAGGGAAGCGCCGCCGGCGGCGGTGGACGAGGGGGCCGGAGTCGAGTCCGGGAACGTCGCCGGGATCCTCCGGCTACGGGAGCATGCGAGGCTCGGCGAGAGCCCGAAGCCGATCGACGCTCGCCTCATCCTCGACGGTGAGAGGGTCGAGGAGCTACCGGAGGATCTCGATCCCTCCGAGATCGAGCGAGTCGACATCACGAAGGCCGAGGGAGGAGAGCCTCCCACCGTGCGCGTCTCCACGCTCCGTGCGGAGGAGCCACTGGTCTACCTCGACGGCGCACGGTTCCGCGGCCCGTTGTCGCGGATCTCCGCGGCGGACATCGATCGGATCGAGGTTCTCAAAGGGGACGCGGCGACGGAGCGTTACGGAGACGAAGGACGGAATGGCGTGATCCTGATCTTCTCCAAGACCGCGAGCGGAGAGCGTCCAGGGGAGTGAGGCATGGGGACCATGGGACCGAGGGAGCAGCTCCGTGGGCCGCCGGTCAGCCCCGGTCCTCGTCCCGCCTCTCGTGCTCGCCCTCGCGGTCGTCTTCGCCCTCCTCCTCGCTTCCCTGGATGAGCGTCGAGATCGCTGCGTTCCGGATGTGGGCCGACGCGGCTCCGTGCTGGTAGACGAGGGCTCCTCCGGTGTGGCCCGCCTGATATCCAGTGGCGACCACCGCGAGGGAAGCCGCCACCGTGACGATCCGAAGGACGTTGCCGGCGACTCCGGAGACCATCCCGAAGCCGGACAGGACCATCGTCCCCACGGAGAGCCAGAGGAAGAGCTCCGCGGCATCCTCGTGCTCGTGGATGACGGATTCGGCCACCACCCTTTCGACGACCTCCTCCTCGGACTCGCCGGTCTGCAGGGCTGCCCCGGAGGAGAAGGCCAGACCGACGGCGAGCGCCAACGTGGGCAGCCAGGCCTTTCTCGTCGCGACACCCTTCCGCGCCGCGACGAGGGACGCCACGGCGACGAGAGGGAGAAGCATGCCCAGGACGATGGGGAAATGGACGACGGCGGGATGAAGAGGTTGGGGAATCACGACGGATCTCTTTGATTGAGTTCATGCAACGCTCCAAGGTCACGCCGTTCCCCGCCGGTGAGCCATCCGGCATCCGTCGGAGGGCCGGCGGGGACCGGGGAGG
>JAWVZK010000089.1:0-12637 GCA_033722275.1 Longimicrobiales bacterium
CTCGCAGCCGAAGGCCTCGAGAACAAGGAGATCGGGGAGCGCCTCGACATGCCTCGCCCGATCGTGAGCAAGTGGCGCAAACGCTTCTTTCGAGAACGTCTGGCGGGACTCGAGGATCGTTCCCGCAGAGGTCGCCCCTCTGCTTTTCCCCCCTCAGGTGGTCGCCGAGGTGAAGGCTCTGGCATGTGAGCTCCCTGCCAAGCTGGGCTTGCCACTATCACGGTTCAGTCGCTCGGAGCTGCGTCGTCACGTCATCGCCGCAGGGATCGTCGCTGAGATCAGCGGCGTCACGATCTGGCGTTGGCTGCGCGAGGACGCGCTGCGTCCCTGGAGCCGCCGGAGCTGGATCTCCCCTCGCGATCCCGACTTTGCCGAGAAGGCGGGACGCGTCCTCGACCTCTACCACCGACGCTTTGAGGGCCGGGCGCTGAGGGACGACGAGTTCGTCATCTGTGCCGACGAGAAAACCCAGATCCCGATCCGGACCCGCCTTCATCCGATCACGCCCCCAGGACCTGGACGTCCGATCCGCGTCGAGCATGAGTATCGACGTCACGGCGTCTGCGCCTACATCGCTGCATGGGATGTGCATCGAGCCCGGCTCTTCGGAGATGTCGTCACCAAGATCTCCATCCCCGCCTTCGACACCCTCGTCGCCCGCGTCATGAGCGACGAGCCGTACCGCTCCGCACGTCGCGTGTTCTGGATCGTCGACAACGGCACCATCCATCGAGGGCAGTGCGCGGTCGATCGCCTCCACGCTCAGCACGACAACCTCACGTTGATCCATCTGCCGAAGCACGCCAGCTGGATCAATCAGATCGAGATCTACTTCTCGATCCTGCAGCGTAAGGCGCTCACGCCCGCCGACTTCTCTTCGGAGAATGCCGTAGCCACCCGCATCCTCGGCTTCCAGGACCACTACGAAGCGATCGCTGAGCCCTTCGAGTGAACCTTCACCCGTCAGGACCTCGCTCGCCTCGTGGCACGATGGGCGAGCCCCGACCCCAAACCACTCAACATCGCCGCATGAGAATACGTCACCGAACTTCTGAACTGCTGTACTAGTTGAGCTCGAAGACGGTGTTGGGAAGGAGCTCCAGGTACGAGAGGGACTCATTGGCGGCGTGGACGTAGCAGGAGTGGTAGTTCACGTCCGCGCGAAAGTCGATGGAGGCGTAGGGGTTCGGCCCCTCCAGGCCGGCGATGAGGATCCCGTCGACGAATCCCTCGACCATGTCGTCGATCTGGCCGGCGAGGACGATGCCGTCCCAGTTGAAGCTCGTCGTCGGATCGAAGACCCCGTCGACGATGAGGACCCCGCGGCCGCTGAAGCCGGCGCTCACCCAGCCCGTATACCGGATGACGGGGAAGGAGTCCGGCGGAAGCGCGCCGAAATCGGGGAGCGTGTTCTCGTAGTCCACGGGGAACTCCGGATCCGTGATCACGTCCCATCGCACGCCGACGGAGTCGACGATCCCCGACCAGCCCCCGGGCCAGAGCTCGTAGTCCGGGTTCCCCCGCACGGCCGAGGGATCGTCCTCGGTGACCCCGAGACGGGCAATGGCCCCGGTCAGGTGGGGCGGCCCACCCGTGGAGCATCCCAGGGAGACCTGCTGATCCCGCCCGAGGATCTCGCCCGGATCGGTGACGTCGATGTCGTCGGCGGTGATGAGCACGGCAGCGTGCAGACGGACGGGCCGACGACGACGCACCGCGTACCCCCCCACCACGCGCCGCGCCGGCGCATCGGGGGTGCGAATGTCGTCCACCGTCCCCTCGGAGCGCAGGTAGTACATGTCGGTGACGGGATCCACGGTGTAGAGCTTCCGGGTCGTCACCGTGGCGATCCCCCTCCCCAGGGCGTAGCTCACCGTATCGGGCACGACGCCGAGCTGCTCGGCGGCGAAGCGCTCGAGCCCGCCCCTCGCCACGGTGAGCGCCTCGGCGCCCTGACCCGAGTACCTGGCCAGCTCGTGCTCCGACGAGACCAGCAGGTACCCGGTCAGACCCGCGACGGAGATGGCGAACAGCACGAAGACCACGAACACCAGGACGAATCCTCCGCGGGGATCGGTCACTCCGCGGCGGATCCGACACCGTGCATGCCTCACCGCACGGTCCTCATCGGAATGGTCACCGTCCACCCGAAGGTGACGTCCGCCGCGCCTCCCGTCGGCGGCGGCTTCCGGGCGGCGGCGGTGAGACGCACGGCGTCGATGGACGCCAGCGCACCGGCGGACACGGTGTCCGAGTAGCCGCCCCCCGCCACTCGATACCGGAACCGCATCGAGGTGTCGATCCCGGTGGCGAACTCCACGGGAGGGTCGCCGTAGGCGGCGCGGAAGAGCCCCAACGATCCGGGCTCCAGCTCCGAGTCCCGGATCTCGAACGTGGTCTCGCGGAAGAGCATCACGAGGTCTCCGCTCCGCGGGTTGGTGGAGAAGAAGGAGCCCGACAGAGCGAGGCGGTGGAAGGAGCCGGCGACCCCGGTGGTGTCCGCTCCGTTCTCGGCACAGTTTCCCGCCGGATCCGCGGTGGACCCGTCGAGCGCGGTCCACGGGGCGTTCACCGCCTCCCAGGCGCCGGTTCCGGGGTCGCGACGGGCGGCGCCCGCGATCTCTTCGGTGTCCAGTGCCGCCTCGCCCCCGTCGTTGTAGACGTCCAGGTTCGGGACTCCCTGACGGCTGCACACCAACGTCACGGCGACGGGAGAGCGTACCGTGAGGGTGCGGGGTCCGGCCACGAGGATTCCGTCCGCCAGGGCGGTGCGCACCTCCCTCGCCACCAGCTCGGTGGCCCCCCGCACGTTGTCCTGGGCCATCGTCCGGAGCCTCTGCGTGGCGTGGAAGCGGTTCTGGACCAGGAACGTGTGAGCCGCGAGGAGGACGACGAGAGAGGACAGCGTCAGAGCGATGAGGGTCTCCACGAGCGTGAAGCCTCCAGGGCGACCCGCGGTCGGCGTCCTGGAGGGAGCGAGGCGCTTCAGCGAGGAGCCGAGCGGTACGAGGTCAGCGCGCGGGTCGGGCCCGGTCCGTCCGCCCTGAAGAGCTCCACCTCGATCCTGGCGAGCACCGGCGTCAAGACGGAGACCGTCACCCGACGCCGATAGGGCCAGCCCTGGACGCGGACGGTGTCCTCCGTCGTCCCGGCGGTGATGGAGTCGAAGGGCTCGGACTCGAGGGAGTCCAGTCGCTCGTTGGCCAGGGCCATGATCTCGGAGCGCACGCCCGCGTTGCGCATCTGCGTGGCGAGGACGCCGCTGACCTGCAGGATCATCAGGATGCCCACGGCGAAGATCACCAGCGCGCCCATCACCTCGATCAAGGTGAAGCCCGCCCGCCCCCCGGAAGCCGGCCGCCATGTCCTCAAGTCTGGTCGATCTTCGACGCACCCATACCGTTGAACGATACGGTGTAGGTCACCGCCCCGGAAGAAAAGGAAGCCGTCCCGAGCGCCCCGGAGGCGCCCGACATGTCCATCATGCCCCGGGGGTCGACGACGAGGGTGTCCCCCGCCGTGTCGAGGGAGAGGGCCTCGAGGTCGATGTCGCCACCTCCCCCGAAGCGCCTCCTGGCGATCTCGGTGGCCGAGGACTGCCCCCTCACCTCGTACCAGCGGCCGGTCTCGTAGAACCGGACCACCACCGGCTCCTGCGAGCGCATGGCGAAGCTCCGAGCCGCCACCAGATCCTGGGCGAAGATCTGAGCCGCCTGCCTCGCGGCGCTCCGCTGGACGTATCCGGACAGGCCCAGCGTCCCCAATGTGACGATCACCGCGCCCACCGTCAGGACGACGATGAGCTCCATGAGCGTGAAGCCCCGATCACGAGGCACTCCGCCGGTCCTCCTGGCCCGCCTCCCGTCCCACGCGATCGGCGACGTCGGCCAGCTCCCGGGCAGCCACCGAAACGGCCGCCAGGCTCACCGAGTCCTCCGCCTTCAGCTCCTCCATCACCTCGCGGAAACGTTCGACGTCCCGCTCGCGAAGGAGGCTCACGTAGTCCGACATCCCGGGTCGCTCCTGGGCCTTCGCCTTCCTGAGCAGGCTCACCGTCACCTTCCGATGGGCCCGCGAAAGGTCGTCGGACAAGGCCTGGGCCGCGCGGATCTCCCACTGGTCGTCTCCGGCGGCCGCGAAGCTGCGACGGCGGAGGAAGGGGATCTCGAAGAACTCCGATGCCTGGTAGTAGGCGTGCCCCGTATCCACGGGATGACCTTCGATCTCCCGGACGATCTCCAGGATCTCCAGGAGCTGATCCAGGAACCGGAGGGTGATGAGCCGACGGGAGAACGCCTCGTCCGCCCCGAGCTCCTGGATCTCGCGTACCCGTGCCTCGAAGAGCGTCCGCTCCTCACCGCGAACGAAGGTGCCGAAGTTCTCCCGGAGATCGGCCAACCCGTCCAGATTCTGCTCCACGATGGCCGCCGACGACTCGGACAGGTCGACGTTCTGGATGACCCATCGGGTGGTACGCTCGAGCACCCGCGCCAGACCCAGGAGCCAGCGGTACGACACCCGGGCGTTGAGGGAGGTGGCCTGTCGGGCCATCTGGGCCAGGAGCGCCCGGTGGTCGGCGAGGCGAGACGCCACGAGCCAGGCCCGCACCACTTCGTGTGCCATCCCTCCCGTGTCCCGCATCACGCGGAAGACGAAGCCCGCACCCATGAGATCCACCAGGTCGTTGGTGATCTCGGCCGTGATGATCTCCCGTCGGAGACGGTGGTTGGCCAGGTTCTCCTGCCCCGCCGCGATGGTGGCCTGGGGAGGGAAGTAGCCCAGGAGGTAGCTCTCGGTCACCGGATCGTCGGGAAGGCTGCTGGAGAGGAGGCGGCTCTTCAGGGAGAGCTTGGCATACGCCAGGAGCACGCAGAGCTCCGGCCGGGCCATGGCGTGTCCCCGCTCCCTCCGCTCCAGGAGGACGTCCGCCGAAGGCAGCTCCTCCGCGGCGCGATTCAGCTCGCCGGTCTTCTCCAGCGCGAACATGAGATCGCGGAAGTCGTCGATGGTCTCCTTCGAGCGCCGCTCGTCCAGCGAGATGGCCAGCGATTGGCTCCGGTTGTTCTCCAGGACCAGCTCGGCCACCGACTCGGTGAGCTCCTCCAGAAGGTCGTTGCGCTCTTCCATGGAGAGATCACCGGAGGCCACGGCGGGAGCCAGGAGGATCTTGAGGTTGACCTCGTGATCCGACATGTCCACACCACCGGAGTTGTCCAGGGCGTCGGTGTTGATGCGGCCTCCCATGAGGGAGTACTCGATCCGCGCCCGTTGCGTCAGACCCAGATTCCCCCCTTCCCCCACCACCTCGCAGCGGAGCTCGTCCGAGTCCACGCGGACCGCGTCGTTGGACGGATCTCCTGCCTGGCCGTGCGTCTCGACCGCCGACTTCACATACGTGCCGATACCGCCGTTCCACAGAAGCTCCACGGGAGCCTTCAGCACGCTGCGCACCAACGCCTCGCCCGTCGTCGGCTCGTCCTCGGCGTCTCCGATGCCCAGGGCCCGGCGCGCTTCCTCCGTGAGCTGGACCTCCTTGGCGCCACGGGGAACGATCATAGCGCCCGGGCTCATCGCGGACCGATCGTACTCGTCCCAGCTGGAGCGGCCGAGCTCGAACATCCGCTTCCGCTCCGCATAGGACGTGACCGGGTCGGGATCGGGATCGATGAAGATGTGGCGATGGTCGAAGGCGGCGACCAGTCGAATCTGCCGGGAGAGCAGCATCCCGTTGCCGAACACGTCGCCGCTCATGTCGCCGATGCCCACGACGGTGAAGGGCTCGGCCTGGATGTCCTTCCCCTTCTCCCGGAAGTGCCGCTTCACGCACTCCCACGCGCCGCGCGCGGTGATGCCCACGGCCTTGTGGTCGTAGCCGTTGGATCCCCCGGAAGCGAAGGCGTCGTCGAGCCAGAATCCGTACTCCCTCGACACGCTGTTGGCGATGTCGGAGAACGTGGCGGTACCCTTGTCCGCGGCCACCACCAGATACGGATCCGGGGGGTCGTAGCGGACCACGTCCTCCGGTGGGACCGACCTGCCCTCCACGAGATTGTCGGTGAGGTCCAGGAGCCCCCGGATGAGGGTCCTGTACTGGCGCTTTCCCTCGTCGAATCGGGCCTCCGTGTCCGGAGGGAGGCGACGGGTGATGAACCCGCCCTTCGACCCGCCGGGGACGATGACCGCGTTCTTCACCATCTGGGTGTCCACGAGACCCAGGATCTCCGTGCGGAAGTCGTCGGGCCGGTCGCTCCAGCGGATGCCGCCCCGGGCGACGGTGGACCCCCGGAGATGCACACCCTCCATGCGGGCGGAGTGGACCCAGACCTCGAAGAGAAGCTCCGTGGGGCGGGAGTTCTTCAGATCGCCCACCAGGAACTTGTACGAGATGTACGGGACGCCTCCGGAGCGTGCGGTGGGGACGCTCCCCCCACGACGATAGTAGTTGGTGCGGACCGTCATGGAGATCAGCTCCTCGAGCCTCCTCAGAGCGCGATCGTCGGCGAGGAGCTCCACCCCCCCCAGCGAGGCGTAGAACGCCTCCCGGATGTCGGCCACCACCTCCAGCCGCTCCTTCTCCGGCCGTTCGGTGGACGGGTCGAAGCTCACCCTGAAGATCTCGAAGAGCTCCCTGGCGATCCCCGGATACTCGACCAGGGCGCTGGGAAGCGCCTTGCGGCTGGGCACGGCCCCCACCTGGAAGGCGTACCCCGCGTAGCCCCGAAGGACGTCCACCTCGCGCCAGTGGAGCCCGGCCGTGACCACGAGCGCGTTCAGCGAATCGCTGACCACGTCGCCGGCGCGGGCCGCGAGGATGGTCTCGGACAGGAGCTCGCCCCGTCTATCCACGTCGAGCCGCTCCTTGGCCCGCGTCTGGACGGCGAAGACGTAGATGGAGGCGTCCGGCGCCCCGTCTCCCGTGACGTCGTAGGGCCTCATGGCGAGGACCCGGAGCCCGGCGTCCTCGAGGATCGGCATGAAGGTGGAGAGCACGAGCCGTTCGCCTCGGAGGAAGAGCTTGAGCTCGGTGACCTCGGCGATGTCGCTCACCCCCGCCACGACGGTCTCGAGGTCGGGGTTGGTGAAACGGACGGAGACCGACCGGTCCGCCGCTTCCATGGCCTCCAGCTCCAGGATGTCCTGGACGGCCACGTCGGGGGCCATCGCCGCCTGGTACTCGCGGCTCAACGCTTCACCGTAGTGGAGCGCCAGCCGATGGGCCTCGTCCGCCGTGTGGAAGCTCTCGAGCCCCTCCCGCACCCGATCGGCCCACGTGCGTATGAGCTCGGCGACGATCTCCTCGAGGTCGGAGGCCGTGACGGCGCCCACGTTCTCGGCTCCGGCCCCCAGGTAGAAATGGAGACGCGCCTGGTCTCCCTCGCCCAGCGCCAGATGATAGTTGAGGACCTCGGCCTCGTACGCCTCCACCAGCGCCGCCTCGATGGCCTTCCGCACCGCCCCGGAGAAGCGCTCCCGGGGAAGGATGACCATGACCGAGAGCCCCCGGTGGAGGAGATCCTCCCGGAGGGTGACCCGGACGTCGTGTCCGCCGTAGGAGTCGAGGACCGCCCGGACGTCGTCGCCCACCTCGTTCGCCGACGAGAGGAAGAGCTCCTCCTTCGGCAGCGAGTTGAAGATCGTGATGATCTCCTTGTAGTCGTGGGAGCCTTCGCGGACGCCCTCCGTCTCGAGGATCGAGTCGAGCTTGTTGCGGAGAATGGGGATGCTTCCCGCGGACTCCGCGTACGCCTTCGACGTGAAGAGACCGATGAACCGGTGCTCGCCCTTCACCTCTCCGTCGGCGTCGAGCTTCTTGACCCCCACGTAGTCCATCCGCGCCCGTCGATGGACGGTGGATTCTGCGTTCGTCTTGTTGATGATGAGCAGGGGCCCGTGCAGGGCGAGCTGCCGCATCCCGGGGTCCAGCTCGGAAAGGGGCACCGGCTCGGCGAACCGCGAGGTTCCCTCGTTGCGGAGCAGGCCGAGGCCGGAGCCCGGCTCGACGACGATGCTGCGCTCGTCGCCGTCGTCGGGCTCGACGACGTCGTAGGCTCGATATCCGAGGAAAACGAAGCCTCCTTCCTTCAGCCAGCGCAGGAAGTGCTCGATCTCCTCGAGCTCGCTCCGCTTCTCCGGAAGCGCCTCGGCGTTCCGACGCACGTCGTCGATGACGACGTCCACGGCGTCCATCATGGGGCGGAAGTCGTCGGTGGCACGGACCACGTCCTGGAGGCGGTCCTCCAGATCGCTCTTCAGCGACTCCAGGCGCTCCGGATCCTCTACCCGCGCGATCTCGCAGTGCACGATGGACTCTTTCGTGCCCGTGTCGGTGGGCGGCGCGACACCGACGACGCAGCCCTCGTCGTCCCGCTCCACGTCCATGATGGGGTACACCATCCGCTCGATGGCGAAGTCGTGCAGGCTCAGGTACTCCCGGATGGAGTCGATGATGAAGGGTCGTTCGGACACGTTCGTCCGGATGACGGTCACGGGAGCCGACCAGCCTTCACCGCTCGCCTCGGGCTCGGTGACCTGCACGTCGACCCGATAGGGACGCGAGCCCTCCAGGAACCGGAAGGCGCCCAGGGTCATGGAGGCCAGGTGCGCCGCGCTTCGCTGGCGAAGCAGATCCTCGGGAGCCCGCGACAGGAACAGGCGGGCAAAGTCGAGAAGGAGGTCGGTATCGGTGTCGACGGCATCTCGGAGCAGATCGCAGACATCGTCGATGACAGGGGATTCCGCGCGGAGCGAACGCCTGGTCGCTTCCGTTGTGTCGCTCATAAGTGCTCTGGTGGGATACCGTCGCCGGGGCACGGTGGTGCGTCGGGCACGTGGGCAGCTACAAGCTTACCGGAGAAGGGTCGACCGGGAAACCGCGAAGTACATCCACTCGGCGGGGACGCCGGGGAAATTCACACGTCCGCCGGTTTCTCCTAGTTTGCGCCATGCGCTTCCTGCACATCGCCGACGTGCATCTCGACACCTCCTTCACCGGTCGCTCCGAGGCGGTCCGGCGACGCCTCCGCAAGGCCTCTCGCGAAGCCTTCCGCGCGGCGGTGGACGTGGCCGTCCGCGAGGACGTGCACGCGCTCCTGGTGGCTGGCGATCTCTTCGACGGCGAGCGCCTGTCGTTCCAGACCGAGCGGTTCCTCCTCGAGCAGGCGGAGCGCCTGGGCGATCACGGCATCACCATGGTCTACGCCACCGGAAACCACGACCCGGGAGCCGCCGAGGTGGGACCGCGGGCCCTCTCGTGGCCCCCGAACGTCCGGGTCGCCCACGACGCCACGCCCCGACGGTTCCTCATCCCCGACCACGCCGGCAGGCCGGTAGGCCACGTCACCGCCATCGGTCACGAGTCGGGTCGGGTGACCGAAGACCTCTCTCGACGCCTCCCCATCCCCGCGGGTCAGATGCCGGAGGTGGCCGTCCTCCATACCCAGGTCCGCTCCTCGGTGGGGTCGGAGAGCCACGATCCGTACGCGCCCTCGGACCTGACCTACCTCCGCCACGCCGGATACGACTACTGGGCGCTGGGCCACGTCCATCTCCGCCAGGAGCTCTGCGCCGACCCGCCCATCTGGTACCCGGGTAGCCCCCAGGGGAAGGATCACGGCGACGAGGGAGAACGTGGGGGCCTTCTGGTGGACCTGTCGGATCGGAGGACACCTTTGGTGTCCTTCCGCCCGCTCGCGCGGGTCCGGTGGGAGACGCTACCGGTCGACCGGTTGGACCGGGTGGAGTCGCTGGACGAGCTGGAGCGGGCGGTGCAGCTCGCGTGGGACGCCCGACGGTCCGACGACCCGGGAAGGACCGAGAACGACTGGATGGTGCGGGTCGTGCTCAGCGGGCCGTGTCCCCTCTGGACCCAGCTCCGTACCGGAGACGACGCCGACATGCTGGGACGCGAGCTTCGCGAGATCCTCTCCGCGCTGGACGTGACGGTCTCCGCCGACGCCGTCCATCCGGTCTTCCCCATCGAGGAGCACCGAGCCCGGACCGACGTCCTCGGTGAGGCTCTCCGGATGGCGGGAGAGATCCAGGACGGACGGCGGACCCTGGAGGGCCTCGACGCCGCGGTCCTGGCCGGCGCCCCCGGAGACGACCCGAGCGCGCTGGCCCGCTATGCCCGCGAGCTCCTCGCGGACGCGGAAGGGGAGATCGCGGCCCGCCTCCTGGAGGACGGATCGGCGTGAGGATCGAGCACATCCGCGTCGACGGCTTCGGTCGGCTCTCCGACTTCGACACCGGGGCGCGTGCCCTGGGTCGGCTGGTGGTGGTGCTCGGCCCCAACGAGGCCGGGAAGTCGACGCTCTTCAGCTTCCTTACCACCGCGCTGTACGGCTTCCAACCGGCGTCCAGGGAGCTGAGTCCCTTCGTGCCGTGGGGCAGCGACGAGGCGGGGGGAGAGATCGTGATCCGACTCACCGACGGCCGATGCGCCACGGTGTCCCGTCGTCTGCGGTCCTCGCCGTCGGGCAAGGTGGAGCTGGAGGACTCGGGACGGGACCTGCGGAATCGTCCGGTCCCCTGGGTGGAGCACGTTCCCCGCACCGTCTTCCGCCAGGTCTTCGCCATCACGCTGGCCGAGCTCGCGGGTCTCGACGAAGAGACCTGGGGTCGGATCCAGGACCGGGTCCTTGGATCGATGGGCGCCTCGGACGTCCGCTCGGCCCGGGACGTGGCGGAAGCGCTCGAGAAGGAGGCGGGGGAGATCTGGCGACCCAATCGCAGAGGCAACCAGAGGCTTCGGGATCTCCAGGAAGACGTCCGAGAGCTCCGGTCTCGACGGAAGGAGGCGATGGCCCGGGACCGACGGATCCGGGAGCTCGTGGAGGAGAGGGAGAACGTGCGCCTCCGTCTGACGGACGTCCGGGAGGATCGTCATCGTGACAAGCTGGCCATCGAGCACGTGCAGGAGCTGCTTCCGCTGAAGCGCCAGCTCGAGCGGATCGCCGAGCTCAGGCGCGTGGGAGGCGCCCGGGCGCCGCTGGACGATCTGCCGCCGGATCCAGCGTCCGAGCGGGAGGCGCTCCTGCGCCGCCGGGACGCCCTCTCGTCCGAGCAGGCAGCGGTGGTCGAAGAGCTCCGGGCGCCGGAAGCCGCCGTGGCCCGCTTCGACGACGAGCGACGCCGAATCCTGGAACACCGGGACGCCTTGGCCGCCTTCGTCTCGAGAGCCAGGCAGGCCGGCTCCGAGGCCGACCGTGGCGACGAGCTCTCGGTGGAGTTGAAGGACCTGCGGATCCGGAGGCGCACGTCGGCCGAGCAGCTCCTCGTCGAGCCGGAGAGCCGGACGGCGAGGGACGCGGTCGCGGGTGTCTCGGTGGACCTCCTCCGCGATCGGATCTCCCGGTACGAAGCCGCGGCACGGGCCGAGCGGGCGACGGCCGCCGCCGCTCCGGGGGGGACGAGGGTCGGTGGCGTACCCGCCCTGACCTTGCTGGGTACGGGCGCCGCGTTCCTGGCGTGGGGCATCTCCAGGGGGTCCGCGGCGGTCACCGCAGCGGGAGCCGCCGGTCTCGCCGTGGGCCTCGCTCTGCTCCTGGGTGTCGGACGGGAACGTCGAGACGCGGGGACCGCGAAGGAGTCGGCCGCAGATGCGCTTCTACGGGAGATCCGGGAGATGCTGGACGACGTCCCCATCCGGCCCGAGTACCTCGAGCCCCCGGGCCCTTCCCTGGCCAGCGAGCTGGAGCGACTGCAGGAGCTCGTCCTGAGATGCCGTCAGCTCGAGACCGCCCTGGAGGCCCACGAGCGCAGCGTCGCGGAAGCGAGGAGCGAGGCGCAGCGCCTCTGCGAACTCGTGGCGTGGTCCGACCCGCCGCCGCTGGCAGAGCTGGCGCATGCGCTGGATCGTGCGCTCGCCGAAGCGGAGCGGGCCCGGAGCGGGGCGGAGGTGGCGGAGCGGGAGCGCCATCGCCTGCTGCGCAGGCGCGAGGAGATCTCCGAGGCCCTCGACGCCGTGGAGGGTGAGCTCCGTGGCCTCGAGGCCCGCATCCTGGCGGCGGCGGAGGCCGACGGGGAGGGGGGTGGTTCCGAAGGCCCGGCAGGCGGCGTGGAGAGGCCCGCCTCGGGGACCGCGGATCTCGAGGAGCTCCTGCCGCGGGTGCAGCAGCGGATCGACGCCCACGCCCGGGCCGACCGCCTCGAGGAGGAGCTGGAGCGGAGCCACCCCGACCTCGAGGAGAAACGGGAGCGCATCGAGACCGCCGAAGAGGAGGGTCGGTCGTGGACCGTCGACGAGGAGGACCTGGCCCGTCGCAAGCTCCGGGTCGAGGAGCTGGAGCGGACCATCGAGGAGCTCATCCAGCGGGCAGAGGCGCTGGAGCGGGACGTGGCCCACCTCCGGAAGCAGGAGACCACGGACGTCGTCGACGGGGAGATCCAGAGCCTGGAGGCCGAGCAGGAGCGCCTCACCCGGGAGCGGGACCGCAAGTGGCTCCTGGCCACGCTCATCCGTCAGGCCGACCGCCGCTTCCGGGAGGAGCACCAGCCCGACCTGCTCCGACGGGCGTCGGAGTACCTCGCCCGTCTCACCGGCGGTCGCTACGAGCGGCTCCTGGTGGACGAGGAGAGCCACGGCGACCTGTTCCAGCTCGTGGGTCCCGGCCTTCCGGCCCCCGTCCCGCTGGCCCGC
>JAWVZK010000090.1:0-12621 GCA_033722275.1 Longimicrobiales bacterium
CCTCGATGCGCTCCGGCTCGTTCACCAGCGGTCCGTACGAGATGCGCACGGCGTCGTTGAGGGAGTGTCCGAAGCCGCTCCCGGGTACGAAGATCACGCCGGTGGCGGGAAGCACCTCCCGGACGAAGTCGTTGCCATTGCGACCCACGTCCACCACGGTGTAGAGACCGCCCTGGGGCTCCAGGCAGCGCATCTGCATGTACCGCTCGATGCAGGCGACGGTGTGCCCGGCGGCCCGCTCGTAGAGTGCCCTGGACTCGTCGAGATAGGTGCGCAGCGACCCGTCCGGAAGCGCTTTCTCCAGGTACGCCGCGAGGGCGTGCTGGTGGACGGTGTCGGGGCAGAGTGCGGTGCTCTGTTGTACCACCTCGAGGGCCGTGATCACGTCCGGAGTCGCTTCGATCCACCCCAGTCGACGGCCCAAGCCACGGCACCACTTCGAATTGGAGTGGATGCGGATCAGGTTCGGATGCCGCACCGGACTGGCGGAGAAGTGCTCCGGCTCGGGTTCCTCGAAGCACTGGGCCCGGTAGGCGTAGTCCACGAGGACGAAGCAGTCGGCCCGCCCCGCCGCCTGGAGGAGCTCGAAGAAGACGTCGTCCCGGATGAGCCGGCTCGTCGGGTTGTCGGGGGACGAGAAGAGGAGAAGCCTGGGCTCGTCCTCACGCAGGATCGCTTCGAAGCGATAGACGATCTCCTCGGGGTCGGGCATGTAGGCCCAGGCGTCAGCATCGAACACCGGAAGCCAGATGACCTCGAGGCCCTCCGGACCCAGCTCGAGCTGAGGACCGTAGTTGGCGTACGAAGGATCGAAGAGGACGACGCGGTCTCCCGGGTCGAGGAGCGTGGTGAAGAGCGTGTGGGTGAGCTGAGTGGAGCTCGCACCCACGAGAATGTGCTCGTCGCCGAGCCCCTCGGTGGCGTGGAAGGCCCGGTCCACGGCCAACAGTGCGGTCCGGAGTCGGGGCAGGCCCCGCGTGGGCGAGTAGGCTCCGAGCTCGTGGAAGAGCGCTTCGTCGTCCGCCACCGCGCGGTACTCCGCTCGGAGCGCTTCCGGCGCCTTGTGGTCGACCCAACCTCCGGCGAAGGAGATGACGTCGTCGGGGTCCAGACCCATGGCCACGATGTTTCGCTCGTCGGCGAGCTTCATGATCTCGCGGATGGGCGACTGCTTGAGCTGGCCTTCACGGAGTCGACGGGCGACGGCGGGAGCGGGCATGGACGGTCCGGTCGAGGTGGGGTAGACTCGTGCGCCCTGGCGAGTTAGGGGTCCCGCGGACGGCCGTCAACCATTGTCACCGCGCCACGCGGAGGCTATGTCCAAACGGAGTGG
Organism: Longimicrobiales bacterium; assembly: GCA_033722275.1. Taxonomy (GTDB): domain Bacteria; phylum Gemmatimonadota; class Gemmatimonadetes; order Longimicrobiales; family Gaopeijiaceae; genus UBA2589. The sequence continues at coordinate 1,334 of JAWVZK010000090.1, forward strand.
CCTCCGCTTCGTCGAGCCGACGATCCGGAGGATGGACGTGTCCGAGGGCAGGCGAGGTAGTCGACATGCGGAGGAATGCTCCTGGCAGGCAATGGCTCGGCGTCGTGGCCGCGATGGTCGGCCTCCTGGTACTGGCCCGTCCCGCCGATGCGCAGCGTCGGGTCGCACCGGACTCCCTCCGGAAGATCCAGCAGGTGGAGCCCCTCTCCGGACCGCCCGGGACGGAGGTGACGGTCTACACGGAGAACCTGCCCATCCAGGCGGCCGTCCACCTGGGTGTGGGGGCGACGCGCACGGGCTTCGAGGCGCTCTACACCGCGGAGCAGGGCATGTGGGGTGAGGTCTCCGGGACCATCACCATTCCCGAGACGGCGCCGTGGGACCGGGCGGTGCTCCTGGTGGCCTTCGACGCCATCTTCGCCCCGATCGGGCTCTCCGATCCCTTCCACGTCACCCGTGAGGATGGCACGCTGCAGAGAACCGGGACGGTCACCGACGAGGGGGTCGAGTGCACCGCCTTCCGGGATGCCGACGGCTATCTCTACACGCTCGTCGGGAACGTCGAGGAGCTGGAGCCGGGAGACCGCGTCGTCGTCGAGGGGATCATCGCCGAGGCGAGCGTGTGCATGCAGGGAACCACCATCGACGTGCACAAGGCGACGCCGGCCCCCTCGGGAAGCTGAGGGGGGAGAATCTGGAGACGTCGCTTCCCTCCCTGAATCGGCAGAGCGCCCGGATCACCCAGGAGCGATCCCGGGCGGCCGCCCGGGCCATGCTCCACGCCACCGGCCTCACGGCGGAGGACATGGAGAAGCCCCAGGTGGGCATCGCGTCCATGTGGTGGGAGGGGAACCCGTGCAACATGCACCTCCGTGATCTGGCCGACGTCGTGGCCGAAGGGATGCGTGAAGCGGACCTCGTGTCCATGCGCTTCAACACCGTGGGGGTGAGCGACGGGATCTCCATGGGCACGGCGGGGATGAGCTACTCCCTTCCCTCAAGGGACCTCATCGCCGACTCCATCGAGACCGTGATGCGGGCGCAGTGGTACGATGCGGTGGTGACCGTACCGGGCTGCGACAAGAACATGCCCGGCTCGCTCATGGCCATGGGACGTCTCGATCGGCCGGGTCTCATGATCTACGGCGGCACCATCGCTCCGGGATCCCTCGACGGAGAGGTCCTGGACGTGGTCAGCGCCTTCGAGAGCTATGGCGCCCTGGTCTCTGGCCGCATCGACGAGGATCGCTTCAACGCGGTGGTGGAGAATGCCTGCCCCGGCCCCGGCGCGTGCGGCGGGATGTACACCGCCAACACCATGGCCAGCGCGGCCGAGGCTCTGGGCATGACGCTGCCCTTCAGCTCCTCCACGCCCGCCGCGTCGGAGGAGAAGAGGGAGGAATGCCGGGCCGCGGGCCACGCCGTGAGGCGACTCCTGGAGCGGGATCTGACGCCGCGGGACATCATGACGCGGACCGCCTTCGAGAACGCTCTCGCCCTCGTGACGGTCCTGGGGGGCTCCACCAACGCCGTGCTCCACCTTCTGGCCATCGCCCGCAGCGTCGGCGTGGACCTGACGCTCGACGATGTCCGGGCGGTGGGCGCCCGGACGCCGTATCTGGCCGATCTCAGGCCCAGCGGGCGTTATCTGATGGAGGATCTGCACCGGGTGGGTGGCGTACCGGCCGTATTGAAGATGATGCTGGACGAGGGGCTGTTGGAGGGCTCCTGCATGAGCGTGACGGGCCGGACGCTGGCCGAGAACCTCGCCGGAGTGGAGGCGCTCCCCCCGGGCCAGGACGTGGTCCGGCCGGTGGACGCCCCCATCAAGCGCACGGGACACATCCGTATCCTCCGGGGCAGCCTGGCGCCCGAGGGTGCCGTGGCGAAGATCACGGGGAAGGAGGGCACGCGCTTCTCGGGGCCGGCCCGGGTCTTCGATCGAGAGGAAGCGGCGCTGTCGGCGTTGGAGCGAGGCGAGATCCGGCAGGGCGACGTGGTGGTGATCCGGTACGAAGGTCCGCGAGGGGGGCCGGGCATGCCGGAGATGTTGACCATCACGTCGGCCATCGTGGGCGCGGGACTGGGCCCGCACGTCGCTCTCGTCACCGACGGACGCTTCTCCGGCGGGAGCCACGGCTTCGTCATCGGCCACGTCGCCCCGGAGGCCCAGTCCGGGGGACCCATCGCCCTGGTCCGTGACGGCGATACGATCGCCATCGACGCCGAGCACGATCGTATCGAGTGGATGGTGGGAGAACGTGAGGGGCGCCGGCGCCGTGAGGCGTGGGTCGAGCCGCCTCTGGCCACCGACGGCGGCGTGCTTCTCAAGTATGTCCGCTCCGTGTCGTCGGCTTCCCTGGGCTGTGTCACCGACCTGTGACGGGACGAGGCGCATGAGGGTGGTGGTGGTGGGTGCCGGAGGACTCGGGAGCTACGTCGGCGCCGTCCTCTCCCGGGCGGGTCACGACGTCACGCTGGTGACCCGGGGTGATCACAGGACGATGATCGAAGCGGAGGGGCTACGGGTGCGGAGCCATGCCGGCGATTTCGTCGTCCACCCCTCGTGCGTCGGGTCGGCGCTCGAGCTGGAGCGGGCGGATCTCGCGTTCCTCGGCACCAAGACGTTCTCCCTGGACGAGGTCGCGCCCCAGCTCGTGCATCTCGCCGGGACCGGTGCCTACGTGGTCTCGCTCCTGAACGGCGTGACCGCATGGGAGCGTCTGGTGGCCCATGGGATCCCCGAGGATCAGGTGGCCGACGGAGTGGCGTACATGACCTCGTTCCGCGTGGAGCCCGGCGTGGTGGAGCGGAGAGCCGCGCATCAGCGAATCGTCATGGGAGAGAACGCCGCCGCATCCGTCGTGGAGGAGACCTTTCGCGATACCCTCGTGGAGATCGAGACCGCTCGCCACATACGCGTGGAGCTCTGGGAGAAGATGTGCGTCGTCTGCTCCCTCGCGGTCCTTTGCGCCCTCGGGGAACGGACCATGGGGTCGGTACGGAGCCATCCCTTCGGTGCGGACCTCCAGACGGCGGCCGTTGCCGAAGTCCTGGCGGTCGGACGGGCCCGGGGCGTGCCCATCCCCGAGGACGCCGAGGCGAGAATCGACGAGGCACTGGATCGTTTTCCGGACGACTTCTTCCCCAGCGTCATCCACGACCTGACGTCGGGTCGACCCACGGAGATGGAGGATCTGGGCGGCACCGTCGCCCGGATGGGTCGATCTCGGGGTATCCCGACGCCCCTCCACGACGCCGGGACGATGATCGTCCAGCTCGCGGAAGCTCGGAGGGGCGCGCGTCCCCGCTAGGCATCGGCGATGCGTCGGACCCGGTCTTCGGGGCCGTGGAGTCCCCCGATGGGCGAAACCGGTGTCCACGCGCGGGGCCTCTGAAGGCTCCGAGCCCCGCTCAGGCTCCCACCCCCGCTCAGGCCGACGCACCCGGAGGGCGCTGGCCGAACTCCTCCCGGAGGGTGTCCGGATCCCATCCCGCGTCGCGCTCCAGGTCGTCCCCGTCCAGGTCGGCGCCGAGCATCTGCTCGAGGTCCTCGATCCGGCGCCGGGCCGCGCTGATGTAGACCGACTGCTCCTCCTCCCTCATGGTGGCGAGGAAGCGGAGCGACTCTTGGTCGTGGCGGAGGAACTTCTGCGTCGCCCGCTCGGCGTGGTAGGCCCGGAACCCAAGGTCTCTCAGGACGTCCGCGCCCAGTCGGAGCGAGCTGTCCAGCGCCTCACGGTAGACGTGGTCCACGCCGGCGTCGAAGAGATCGTAGGAGTCCCGCCATTCGAAGGCTCGAGCGAAGATCTCGAGGTTCGGGAAGTGCTTCTTCGCCGTCCTCGCCACCTCCAGGGTCTTCTCCGGCGTATCCAGCGCCAGCACGAGCATCTCGGCGTCGGCGGCGCCGGCGGTCTCCAGCAGGTCGTGCCGCGTCGCGTCGCCGTAGTAGACCTTCAATCCCATCCGGCGCAGGAGCTCCACCTGGTCGGAGTCGATGTCCAGAACCGTGGTCCCGACCCCCTGGGCCTTGAGGAGGCGCCCCACCGTCGAGCCGAAGCTTCCGAATCCGGCGATGAGAACCGGGTTGTGCTCCTCCACCACGTCGGGCTCGACGTCGTCGGACTCCCTGGTTCCCAGCCGGGGCTGCAGGACCCGTTCGTTGAGCACGAGGAGAAGAGGCGTCACGGCCATGGAGAGGGCCACGGAGGCCACCAAAGGGTCGGTGATGCCGCTGCCGAGCACGCCTTCCTGGCTGGCGAAGGAAAGGAGCACGAAGGCGAACTCGCCCACCTGGGGGAGGGCGAATGCGAAGAGCAGAGCCTGATCGGTACCCAGCTTGAAGAGGCGAGCGAGGCCGAGGAGCACGGCGAGCTTCAGCGCGATCATCCCGAAGGTGAGACCCGCGATCAGGCCCGGCTCCCCTGCGACGAGCTCGAAGTCGATGGAGGCGCCCACCGAGATGAAGAAGAGTCCGAGCAGCAGCCCCTTGAACGGCTCGATGTCCGCCTCGAGCTCGTGCCTGTACTCCGAGTTGGCCAGGACTACGCCGGCGAGGAAGGTACCCAGGGCGGGGCTCAGACCCACCTGGGTCATGAGCAGCGCGATACCGATGACCAGCAGGAGGGCCGCGGCGGTGAAGACCTCCCGCATCCGCACCCGCCCGAGGACCCGGAAGAACGGCCGAAGAAGATAGCGGCCGCCGACGACGATGGCCGCGACGGCGCCCAGGACCGCCAGGGTCCGGGCCCAGCCCGGCAGGGTGGAGATCCACGCTTCCGCCGCGTGGTGCTCGCTCCCCGTGAGCGCCGCGTGCTCCGTGGCCAGCAGGGGCATGAGCGCGAGCATGGGGATCACCGCGATGTCCTGGAAGAGGAGCACGGAGAAGGCGCTCTGCCCACCGGAGCTCTTGAGGAGGCCCTTCTCCGCCAGGGTCTGGAGGACGATGGCCGTGGACGACAGCGCGACGATCATGCCGACGGCCAACGCCTGTTGCCAGGCGAGCCCGAGGGCGAAGCAAGTCCCTGTCACGAGGGTGGTGGTGATGCCCACTTGCAGCCCGCCGAGGCCCAGGATGGGCGCGCGAAGCCGCCAGAGGAGGGAGGGCGCCAGCTCCAGCCCGATGACGAACAGCATCATGACGACGCCGAACTCGGCGAAGTGCATGACGTCCTCGCCCTCGGCACCCACCAGGCCCAGGCCGAAGGGTCCGATGACCACACCCGCGAGGAGGTATCCCAGGACGGAACCCAGGCCGAATCGCTTCGCCAGCGGCACCGCCACCACGGCCGCCGCAAGGTAGACGAAGGCCTGGGTGAAGAAGGTCTCGGTGCTCATGTCTCCGCTCCGGAGAGACGGGAGACGAACCCGTTGATGGTGATGGCCGTGGCGAGACGCTCCCGCTCCTCCGCGTCGGGCTCGCCGGCGAGGAGGGCTTCGAGGAGCCGACGGTACCGTCTCGCCTGGTCGGCGATCCGGGTCTCGTCCAGTCGATGGGTGCCGAAGACGACGAAGGGAGGCAGGAAATCCATCCCGCAGAGCTCGGCGGTCTGCTCCACGGGCGCGAGGAGCTGACGGACCGTGAATCGGTTGTAGCCCGCCGAGCAGTACGCCGCCTCGCCGCCGCCCGCGCTGATGAGCGAGATGAAGGACTTCCCCGCCAGCGCATCGCCCTCGGACCCGTAGGCCCAGCCGTGCTCGAGCACGAGATCCTGCCACTGCTTCAGGATGGGCGGTGTCGAGTACCAGTAGAACGGGTGCTGGAACGCCACCACGTCATGCTCGGTCAGGAGCGCCTGCTCCCGCTCGACGTCGATGTCGAGGCGGGGGTAGGCCTCGTACAGGTCGTGGAAGGTGAGTCCCGGGTCGCTGGGCAGCTCGCGCAGCAGACCGCGATGCACGCGAGAGTGCTCCAGGGCCGGGTGGGCGAACAGAACGAGAACGCGAGCCATGACGCGCCTAGCACCCCGACCCCGTCCGCAGGTTCCCGGCTCGGAGGCTATACGCCGGACTCCGCGAAGCTCAACCCTTCGATCCGGGCGTCCTGGTCGAAGAGCCGGTAGTCACAGGTGAGCTCCTCGCCCGGTCCCACGAAGCGACGGGTTACGGTATAGCGCTCTCCGGAGTCGTCACAGTTGGGGTCGTCGGCGTGGTTCATGAATTTCGCGTTGTCACCGCAGAGGACGTAGACGCCGGAGTCGTCCCGGTACAGGTAGTGACGGAGCCGGGACCGGTAGGGCTCGGGGAAGCGCTCCAGCTCTCCGGCCTCGATCCGCCAGTCGACTCCGTGCGTGTACTCCCAGACGACCGTTCCGGCCCTGAGCGCGACGGCGGAGAAGACACCCATGCCCGCGATGGGGCTGGGCGCGACGTACGTGGGAATGCGCAACATCGGAGTGATGTCCATGGGACCATCCCCCCTCGTCGGGGCACGGTCCGTGCGGCTGTGCGCCGCTGGTGCTCCTCGAGCTTCGGGAGGCCGGCGAGGCGGACCTCCGAGGTCGCGAGAAGATCGTCGCGACGATGGTGAATATCGCGTCACCGACGGGGCGGGCCAATGGTCGCGACGAGCAGACTTGCCGGAGCCCCGTGTTCGGTTTATGTTCGGTCTGCCTGAGGAGGCCGACGCCGAAGGACGCTTCAGCGGTCATGGCGTGGGTCGCGCGGGAACCGGCAACCCCAGTGTGAGGAGGACGACGATGGACGGTTCGATGCTGCTCCCCGAGTTCGACCACGAGTTCGGCGAGACCCGAAAGGCCCTGGAGCGGGTGCCCGAGGACAAGCTCGACTGGAAACCCCACGACAAGTCGTACTCTCTGGGACAGCTGGCCTCGCACCTGGCCGAGATCCCGAACTGGATGGGTCCCACCGTCCAAATGGAGCTCCTGGACCTGGACGAGATGGAGTATGAGCCTCTGGAGGCTTCGACTCGTCAGGAGCTCCTGGCCGCCTTCGACGCGTCGGTGGCGGAGGCCCGCGAGATCCTGTCGCAGACGTCCGGCGAGACGATGATGGAGAGCTGGTCGATGAAGTATGGTGGCGAGATCACGATGACGATGCCCAAGGCAGCGGTCATCCGAAGCTTCATCCTCAACCACAACGTCCATCATCGGGCGCAGCTCGGTGTCTACCTGAGGCTCCTGGACGTGCCGGTTCCTGGTCACTATGGACCCACGGCCGACGAGAAGGAGCAGGCTCAGGCTTAGGCCGCGTCGTCCCTCTTCGGGGCTCCCCCCAGACGTGGTCGGCCGGCCCCCGTCCGGATGCTCTTCGGGCGGGGGCTCAGTCCCGGTCGAGTCGCTCTCCTCGACGAAACGGCAGCATGAACTGGTGCCAGACGTCCTCGTCCAGCTCCGGGTCGGCCACGTCCACGCCGTACTCCACCTGTCTGGGATCCCCGTAGACGAACGTCCCGAAGATCCGGTCCCACACCGACAGGATCCCGCCGAAGTTGGTGTCGGTCCAGGGGCGCTCGACGTGGTGGTGGAACTTGTGCATGTTCGGCGTCACGAAGATCCAGCTCAGCGTCGCGTCCAGCCGCTCGGGTGGCGAGATGTTGGCGTGGGTCAAGAGCGTGAAGAAGATGGTCGTGATCCGATAGATCACGTAGAAGGCCAGCGGCGCGCCCGTGGCGGTGAGGGCACCGAGGGCGAAGACCTCCCGGACGGCGAAGTCGCCGGGATGCAGGCGCGTGCCCGTGGTGGCGTCCACCTTCGTGTCGCTGTGGTGGACCACGTGCAACCGCCACATCCATCGCACCCTGTGCAGCAGGTAATGGGCCCAGTACTGCGCCAGGAGGTCGAGGACCACCAGTGCGACGATCAGTTCGGCCCACACGGGCAGGTCGAACAGATACAGGAGCCCGAAGCCTCGCTCCGACGTCCACGCCGTCACAGCCACGGCACCCACGGCGAAGGTGGCGTTGATGAGGAGCGATGTGGCCAGGAAGGCGAAGTTGGCCCCGGCGTGGCGCCACTTCCGGTAGGCGAGCTGGACGAGGGGGAAGCTTCCCTCCAGCGCCCAGCTGGCGACCAGACAGGCCATCACCCAGGCCAACTTCTGCCAGGCAGGCATCTGCTCGAAGAAGAGGAGGATCTGTTCCATTCGTCCCTACCTGTTTTCTCGCGGTCGGCCTACCCGGGCTCCATCGTTCTAGAAGATGTTCGCCTCGACGGGGCCGTCCTTGCCTCGGAAGCGATGGTGTCCGAAGTGCGTCACGTCCACCGCGCTCGTCTCACCATCGGCCACGAGCTCGGCTACCGCCACCCCTGTCGCCGGCGCGTGCATGATGCCGTGGCCGGAGAAGCCGCAGGCGTCGACCCACCCGTCGGCGTCCGGATGGAACCCGATGAGGGGGCTGTTGTCCGGACTCACGCCGTAATACCCCCACCAGCTTCCACCCAGGTCCACGCCCATCTCCTCCCACCACGGAAAGCGCTCCACACCGGTGAGGAGGACGTGCTCGAGCCAAGTGCCGTCGATGCCCTCGGTGAACCCGAACGCCTGCTGAAGGTTGTCCAGGCCGAAGAGCACGCGGTCGCCCTCGCTCCGTAGGTAGACGCCGGTACCGGTGTCGATGGTGAGGGGGTACGTGCGGTCATCCTCCACGGGCCCGCTCAGGAAGATCTGGATGCGCTTGGGACCCACGGGTACGTCGAGGCCGGCGAGCTTGCCGACCTCGCCGGACCACGCGCCGGCGGCGTTCACGACCTGGCTGCACCACCAGGCTTCGTCCCCGCTCGTCACCCGCCAGCCGGAGGGAGCCGACTCGATGCCTGTGACCCTGCATCCCATCCGGAAGTCGGCGCCCAGCTCCCTCGCCATCTGGACCCAGGCCAACGTCACCATGTGGGGATCCACGACGCCGTCCCAGGGGCCGAAGGTCGCGCCGGCCAAGCCGGCCGGGTCGAAGTCCACGTAACGCCGCGCTTCCTCCGGATCCAGGACCTCCACCGGAGCGCCCAGCCGCTTCTGCAGCTCCACCGACTCGAGGTGGCGCGCCCATCGACCTTCCGGGACGAGGAGCAGATATCCGATATCCTCGTACCCGATCTCGCGGCCATGTCGCTCGGCGAAGGTCCGGTACACGGGGAGGGAGTACAGAGAGAGGCGGATGTTGGGCGCCGTGGTGAACTGGACGCGTACGCCCGCGGCGCTCTTGCCTGTGGATCCCATGGCGGGAGCCGGATTCTGCTCGAGAACCGTGACGCTCAGGCCGCGGGACGCCAGCTCGAAGGCGCAGGACGCTCCGTTGATGCCCGCGCCCACTACGACCACGTCGCTGGTGCTCCTCGTCATCTCGCTGCAGCGCTCCTTTCCATGGCGCAGAAAGGTAAGCAACATCTCCGCTCGTGCGTGCGTATCACCTCACGTTGTCTTTGCACCCCGGAGATCCCATGCGTCGAATGTTTCCGCCGGCCTCTCGATTGCGCCGGGCCCTCCTGTCCCTCGTCCTCGTCCTCTCGGGACTCGGTCTCGGGCCGGTCGCGCTGGAAGGCCAGATCTCCCGGGCGGACTCGGCGGCCATCCTCCTGGAGGTGGCAGACGCGTTCGCGCAGGAGGGGCGCTGGGAGATTGCCGAAGCGATCTACGAGCGCATCACGGAGCGCTTCGGCGGGACGCCGGCTGCGCTGGCGGCCCGGGAGCGCTTGTCCGCTTCTTTCGATGCGCGTCCCCAGCGAATGAGCCGCGTGGAGCTCCAGGTCTTCGCAACGACCTACGGGGCTTGGCTGGGCGTGGCCGTGCCTCTGGCACTCGGTGCGCAGGAGCCGGAGGCGTATGGTGCGGGGCTGCTGCTCGGGGCTCCCCTCGGGCTCTTGTCGGCCAGGGCGTACCTGCGTCGGAATCCGGTGAGCGAAGGGCAGGCACGGGCCATCAGTTGGGGTGGTCTCTGGGGAACCTGGCAGGGGTTCGGATGGGCCGAGCTCCTGGACATCGGCGAGGAAGAGATCTGCAACGAGTTCGGCTGCTTCACGTCGGACGACAACGGGGAGGAGCTCGTCGCGTCCATGGTGGTCGGAGGGATCGCTGGAATCGTCGCCGGTGGCCTGCTCGCTCGGAACCCCATCGCCTCGGGCATCTCCAGTGGAGCTCAGGGCGGCTCCATCTGGGGCTCGGTGTACGGCGCGATGATCGCCGGAATCGTCGGCGTGGACGAGGGGGACACGATCCTGGCCACGACGCTCATCTCCGGGAACCTGGGACTCCTCGTAGGGGCCGCGCTCGCGGACCGGTACGATGTGAGCCGGAGTCGGATCCGGATGATGAATCTCGGGGCGCTCGTGGGCGGGCTCGGGGGGGTCGGGCTCGATCTCCTCATCCAGCCGGACAACGAGGAAGTTGCCCTCGCCATCCCTCTGGCGACGAGCCTCGTCGGCCTCGGGATCGCGGTGGCCCGGACGAGCCCCGGGAGCGCGGACGACCGCGGTGACGGGGCGGATGGGTCCCTGCTGCGATACGAGGACGGGGGATTCTCTCTGGGGGCTCCTCTGCCGACGCCCGAGCTTCTGTTCCGGGAGCGTCCCGGGGCCCCTGCGGATTGGCGCCCGGGGTTCTCCGTGAAGCTGTTTCACGCCCGCTTCTGAAGGTTGCCGGTCCCGGGACGGGCATCGGTTCTGGAAGCGGATCGAGACGCCGCCGATCGGTCGGTCGCAGGCGCTCCAGCGGCTCCGTGGCAATCCGGTCGGGTCCTGAGAGACGTACCCGTTGATGTCGGGCCCAGAGCACCAACACGTTCGGCTCGGCTGACTTTGAGGTTCGAAGCTCGCGACGTATCATGTGCTCGACACATCGCCTTCCAGCCCCCAGCGACCGTGGAGCCGGCCCCCTGTCCCAGCACCCCCGTCGGCGGCACGAGTCGGTGTCGGACCCGGAGCTCCTGATGCGCGTGCTCGCAGGAGACGAGCGTGCGCTGGGGACGTTGTACGATCGGCACGCGCCTTTGGTCTACAAGCTCACGCGGACCATCGTGGGCGCCGAAGCGGACGCGGAGGAGGTCACCGCCGACGTCTTCGTGCAGATCTGGGAGCGCGGTGAAAGCTACGATTCGGGTCGAGGGTCTTTCCGCGCCTGGCTCACCACCATCGCGCGGAGCCGAGCCCTGGATCATGTCCGATCCCGCAGGCGACGTCACGAAATGCATATGAAGGCGGCGCGGAAGGACTCGAGAGGCTCGGCCGTGGACGTGGCGAGCGTGCCGCAACCGGACCAGCAGGCACACGCCTCCAGAATCCGCGACGAGCTCGATCGAGCCCTGAGCTCGCTCAACCCCGACCAGCGCCGTGCCATCG
>JAWVZK010000091.1:0-12556 GCA_033722275.1 Longimicrobiales bacterium
GTCGTCGTCGCCGTCCTCGGCGGGGCGTTCCGCTTCGGCATGCGCCAGCTCCTGAACGGGATCAGCCGCCGCATCGAGACCGACCTCCGCGACGACTTCTTCCGCCACCTCCTCCGACTGGACGCTTCATTCTTCGGGGCGACCCGCACGGGCGACCTCATGAGCCGGGCGACCAACGACACTCTGGCCGTCCGCATGGCTGCGGGGCCGGCGATCATGTACACCGTGAACACGGTGACGAGCTTCGTCCTGGCCCTGGGTTTCATGCTCTGGATCAGTCCCCGGCTGACGCTCTTCGCCATGATTCCGCTGGTCGTGCTCCCCCCCGTCGTGCTCGGCTTCGGGACGATCATCCACGAGCGGTTCGAAGAGATCCAGGAGCAGTTCTCCTCCCTGTCCACCTTCGTCCAGGAGAACCTCACCGGGGTCCGGCTCATCCGAGCTTACACGCAGGAGGAGGAGCAGGCTCGGCAATTCGACGCCCACAACGCGGACTACCGGAGCCGCAACATGGGACTGGTCCTCCGAGCCGGCGCCTTCCACCCCGTCCTGTCGGTGATCTCGGGGACGGCGATGGTCCTGGTCACCGGCCTCGGCGCCCTGGAGGTCATGGCCGGTCGCATCACGCTCGGAGACTTCGTCGCCTTCGGCTTCTACCTCACGCTGCTCGTCTGGCCCATGATCGCGCTGGGTTGGGTGGTGAATCTGTACCAGCGGGGGGCCGCCTCCATGGGCCGACTCAACCGGATCTTCCGGACGGAGCCGAAGATCGACGTCCCGGAGGCCCCGGTTCCTCTGGACCAGGCTCGGGGATCCGTCACCTTCGAGGAGGTGCGCTTCCGCTATCCGGGGACGGAGCGGACCGTCCTCGACTCCATCGACTTCTCGGTGGAGGCGGGGGAGACCGTGGCCATCGTCGGGCCCACCGGAGCCGGGAAGAGCACCCTGCTGGCGCTCCTCACCCGCCTCTACGACCCCACGGAAGGGAGGATCCTGCTCGACGGGATCCCGCTGGATCGTATCGACCCCGCCGACCTGCGGAGCCGGATCGGCATGGTCCCCCAGGACGCCTTCCTCTTCTCCGACACCCTCGCGGGCAACATCGCCCTCGGGATCCGCGGCGAGGGGAAGGACCGAGCGCCTCCGGAGACCATCGACGGGGCCGTGCGCGCATCCGCCGAGGTGGCCCAGCTCCACGACCAGATCGTGGACTTCCCGAAGGCGTACGGCACCATCCTCGGAGAGCGCGGCATCAACCTCTCCGGGGGCCAGAAGCAGCGCGCCACCCTCGCCCGGGCCCTGGCACGGGATCCCCTCATCCTCATCCTCGATGACGCCCTCAGCGCCGTCGACACGCACACCGAGGCGGCGATCCTGGCCGACCTGCGCAACGTCGCCCGGCGGCGCACGGCCTTCATCGTGAGCCACCGGGTGAGCGCGGTCATGGACGCCGACAGGGTCCTGGTGCTCGAGGACGGCCGGATCGTCCAGCAGGGCACGCACGAGGAGCTCATACGGCAGGAGGGCCGCACGTACGAGCGCCTGCTGCGTCGTCAGCTCCTCGAGGAGGACCTCGCCGCCACGCCGGCCGCGGTGGGCGACTGAGGGCTCAGATCCGCTCCAGGATGAAGGCCGGCGTGTAGCGGGTCAGCCACGACGCCAGCACCGTGAACTGCCCCGTGAGGAGGAGGATCCCCAGAATCACGAGCAGCACACCGGACGCCTTCTCCACCACGGGAATCCACTTCCGGAAGCGCTGGAAGCTCTGGAGAAACCGATCCAGTGCCAGAGACGCCAGCAGGAAGGGAACCGCGAGTCCCAGCGAGTAGACGCTGAGGAGCCCGACCCCGGCCCACATCGTCTCCTGCGTCATGCCGTAGGTCAGGATCGCTCCGAGGATCGGACCGATGCACGGCGTCCACCCGGCGCCGAAGGCCATCCCGACGCCCAGGGTGCCCAGATACCCGGCCGGCTTGTCGGCGAGATGGACCCGTTTCTCCCTCATCAGGGGCGTCAGCCGGAAGACGCCGGCCAGGTGGAGTCCGAGCAGTATGATGATCACGCCGCCGATGCGGGCGATGAGCAGCTCGTACTGTCGGAGGAACTGGCCCAGGAAGGACGCCGACGCACCCAGGAGGATGAAGATGGTGCTGAATCCGACGACGAAGAGCATGGAGTGCATGAAGGTCGCCTTGCGGTTCACACCCTGCTGCAGGTCCTCCAGGCTCATCCCGGTGACGAACGTCAGGTAGCTGGGCACCAGCGGGAGGACGCACGGCGAGAGGAAGGAGAACACTCCCGCGGTGAAAGCGATGGCGATGCCGATGTCGACTTCGTTCACGATCCGCTCGTCTCCGATTCGATTCTCTTCCGCTCGGCTTCACGCTCCCGCGTCCGAGCCTTCCTGGCCTGCAGATACGCCCGGATCCCGGTGGTCACGCCGATCCATCCGGCGACGACGGCCAGGACGTAGCCCACGACCGTCGGCGCCAACGCCGCGATCGCCGCGACGAGGAGCACGACGATCGAGAGCGTGCCCAGCACGGTCCGATCTTCCCGGCCCAGCGTCCGGTTCCCCGCCAGGGCGTCCCCGAGAACTTCGCTCGCCCGGACCACCGACGCCATGGTCAGCCGGCCCGGAGAGGAGCCGATCTCCCGGAGGTTCCGCTCCAGTCGAACCGAGAGCGGATCCTCGGGATCCAGAGGCTCCGTGGACATCCCCAGGGCCGTGGATACCGTCCGGCCCCCGATGGTGGGCCCTCCCGGGAGGACGATCTCCACGGAGCTCGCCAGATCGGCCAGGAAGAGGCCCTCGAGCTGCTGACCCAGCCCCTCGTCGAGAACACCCACGTCGAGCTCCCAGTTCCCCAGGAGGCTCGCCGAGTTGAGGTTGCTCGATCCGATCCGAGACCAGACCCCGTCGACGACCGAGGTCTTGGCGTGCATCATCGAGCCCTGCCACTCGAAGATCCGCACCCCGGCATCGAGGAGGGCCCGGTAGCCGCCCCGCGACATGGAGCCGACGATGGGCCAGTTGTTGTGCGCCGGGACCAGAATCCGGACGTCGACACCCTGCTGGGCCGCCGAGGCCAGCGCCTCCGAGACCGAGCGGGGCGCCACGAAGTAGGCGTCGGTGATCCAGATCGAGCGACGGGCGCGAGACGCCGCCAGGTGGAGCGTCCGATAGACGCGGGTGCGACCCGGCTGCCCCTCGATGAGCCAGACGGGGGTTCCCTCCGTCTCCACGGGCTGTGCCATCGTCGCGGCCAGATGGATGGGGTCGGCCACCTCGGCCCACACCGACTCGAAGGCGCGGGCCGCGGCCAGAGCCGCCGGCCCCCGGATCTCCACGCCCGTGTCACGCCACGGCGCGGTGGTCGGAGTTCCCGCCCATTCCTGGCCGACGCAGAAGCCACCCAGGTGGGCCACGGCGCCGTCCACCACCACCAGCTTGCGATGGTCCCGTTGGAGGGCCCCGAAGGGGTCGCCGAAGGCCACCCGGGGTGGATTGAACGCCGCCACGCTCGCGCCCGCCTGGCGAAGCGGCTTCCAGAACGAGTTGGGTGTCGCCCAGCATCCCACCCAGTCGTAGAGCAGGAAGACCGGGACGCCCTCCTTCGCCTTCTCCACGAGGGCGTCCCGGAACCTGCGTCCGATGGGGTCGTCGCGGATGACGTAGTTCTCGAAGTAGACGAAGAGCTCCGCCGAGGAGATGGCTTCGAGCCACGAAGAGAAGGTGCTCGGCCCCTCGAACTGTAGACGGAGCTCGTTGCCGCAGATAGTCTCCCCCCCGGTGGCCCGGGCCATCTCCATCCACGGAAAGCGACGCTTCGGATCGTCGCCCTCGCTGGGGCGGAATCGCACGGGAAGAGGACGTTCTTCGGCTCGTTCGGTCACGGAGTGGAATCCGACGCTACGCGGAGCGCGCGCCTCCGGTGAGGGCGACAGGGTCCATGAACTTCGATGGCCGCGGAGAGGGGATCAAGCGAGCGGGTCGACGCGGTGCCCCCTCGTTGGGCGGAGATGGGGTGTCTCCTCGCGGCGGCGGGACCCCCCGATGCCGCTCCGAGACACCCCATCTCCGATCAGCGAGAGGCACGGCGCGAGCGCTTGTCCTCGCGACGGCGGGACCCCCCGATGCCGCTCCGGGACACCCCGTCTCCGATCAGCGAGAGGCACGGCGCGAGCGCTTCTCCTCGCGGCGCCAAGACCCCCCGATGCCGCTCCGAGACACCCCGTCTCCGATCAGCGAGAGGCACGGCGCGAGCGCTCGTCCTCGCGGCGCCAAGACCCCCGATGCCGCTCCGAGACGCCCCGTCTCCGATCAGCGAGAGGCACGGCGCGAGCGCTCGTCCTCGCGGCGCCAAGACCCCCCGATGCCGCTCCGAGACACCCCATCTCCGATCAGCGAGAGGCACGGCGCGAGCGCTTCTCCTCGCGACGGCGGGACCCCCCGATGCCGCTCCGGGACACCCCGTCTCCGATCCGGCTCACTCCGCCCGCAGCGCCTCCATGGGATCCACGCGGGTGGCTTTGCGGGCGGGGGCCCAGGAAGCGACGAGGGCGACGGTGGACAGGAGGGCCCCTACGAAGACATACGTCGCCGGATCCACGGCGCTCACTTCGTACAGGAGCTCCCGGAGGAAGCGCGACAGCACGACCGCTACGGCCCCGCCCACGAGCAGCGCCCCCGCGGCCAGGAGCGCGCCCTCCCGGAGGACCATCCCCAGGACCTGGCGCTCCTCCGCGCCCAGAGCCATGCGTACGCCGAACTCGCGCGTCCTCTGGCTGACGGCGAAGGCGAGGATCGCGAGAACCCCGATGGCCGCGATGAACAGGGCCAGGATGGCGAAGGCCGCGAACAGAGCGGCGTTCAGCCGGTCGGCGGCCAGATCCTCCCGACGGAGCTCGGAGAGCGTCGCGATGTTGTCCACGGGTCGCTCCGCGTCCATCCCCCGGACCACCTGCTGGACGCGTCGTGCCACCGGACCGGGCTCCCCGGTCGTGGCGACGATCACCGTGGGGCCGGCTCCCTGCTGTGCCGCCGGCAGGTAGAGGGTATGGGTCCCGGAGAGGGCCAGACCATACTCTCGCGTGTTGGCGGCCACGCCGACGATGCGCGCCCACGGGCTCCAGGAGCCGTCGAACTGCTGCTGGGCGATCCTTCCCCCGATGGCGGTCCCGCTCCCGAAGAGGTCTCGCGCCATTCGCTCGTTGATGATCACGACCCGCTCTCTGTCGCCGTCGTCGGTCGCGCGGAACATCCGTCCCCGGATCATGGGGATACCGACGGTGCGGAAGTAGTCCGTGGAGACCAGGTTCACCTGGCCCATGGGGGAAGCGATGCCGTCCTCGGCGATGCCCTCCACGCGGAACGTCCGCTGGGTGAGGGTCACCGGCTCGAACGGCGCCCGGCTGGCGTGGGCCACGGCGCGGACACCCGGGAACGAGCGCACCTCGTCGAGCACCCGATCCATGAGCTGCAGGTTCTCCTGGGCCGACAGTCCCGTCGTGTTGGGCGACTGCAGGGCCACCACGTTCTCGTAGTCGATCCCGGTATCGACGCGTGTGAGATTGATCAGGCTCCGGACCATGAGGCCCGCTCCGATGAGAAGCGCGAAGGAGAGGGCGAGCTGGCTGACGACGAGGCCCCGCTGGACATTCTTCCGGGAAAGCCCTGCGCCTCCGCGCACTCCACCGGAGGCGCCCGCGGCGCTGCCCAGCGCGTGCAGGCCCGGGAGCGACGGCGCCCAGGCGAGAAGGACGGCCACCCCCACCGCCACGGCTACCGTGAAGCCGAGAACGGGGAGGTCGATGCCGATCTCCCCCGTCCGGACGGTGAATCGATCGGCGTACTGGACCAGCATCTCCAGACCGAGGAAGGCGAGCGCCAGCCCCAGGGCCGCGCCACCGAGCGAGAGGACGAGATTCTCCGTCAGCAGCTCCTTGCGGAGTCTGGCCCGTCCGGCTCCGAGGGCTGCACGCACCGTGAGCTCACGCTCTCGACGCACGATTCGGGTGAGGGTGAGGTTGGCGACGTTGGCGCACGCCAGAAGGAGCACGAGCCCCACGGTGCCCATGAGAACCAGGAGCGTCGGTCGGGCCTCCCGGGTGAGCTCCTCCTGCCAGGGCGTCGCCCGAACGGTCATCTGGAGGTGCTCGGGGTAGGCGCCAGGGTGCTCCTCCCGCATCCCACGGTGCAGAGCCCGGAGCTCGGCTCGGGCGGCCTCCACCGTCCGATCAGGACGGACCCGGGCGAAGACGTCCGTCATGCGATGGGTCCGATCGTCCTCCATCGTCGCGCTCTGGTAGTGTGCGTTGGTCGCGTAGTTGACGAAGAAGTCCTGGGTCCTCGTCCCCGTGTAGTGCATGCCCGGCTCGAGCACGCCCACGATCCGAGTCGTCGTGGGCGAGGAGAAGGCGAAGAGGCGGACCGTACGACCGACCACACCGGGATCGCCCCCGAAGACCCTGGTCCAGTAGTCGTGCGTGAGGACCATGACCGGCTCGGCCCCGTCTCCGTCATCCTGCTCGTCGAGGGCCCGCCCGAGCTGGGGCGTCATGGCCAGGACGTCGAAGTAGTTGGAGGTCACGAGCCCGCCGACGGCGCGGTGGGGCTCCTCCTCTCCCACCACGGTGAAGGTCCAGTCGCCGTACTCGACGACCTCGTCCAGCGTGCGCGCGGACGTCCGGTACTCCTCCACCTCCAGGAAGGAGAAGCCCACGTTCTCGATCCCGGACCCGAGGGCCGGCTGCTTGACGTAGAGGATCCGATGAGCGTCCGGGTACGGCAGGGGTGCGAGGAGCACCCCGTGGATGACGCTGAAGATGGCCGTGTTCAAGCCGATCCCCAGACCCAGCGTGAGCACGAACGCCATCGTGTAGCCGGGCGTCCGGAGAAGGCTGCGCGCAGTGATTCGAAGACTCCCCATCCTCATCCCCTCTTCCCTCGGCCCGGGTCCACTGGGAGCCCCGGGCCTCGTCCTGTTGTGGACCCCGTCCCCGACGGAGTGTCAGCTCAACCGATCGAGATGTCGGTAGGATATCAGCTTGTACGCCAGCTTAGCCACCGTGAAGTCCGGCGCCGGGAGTCCAGGGGTAGGCGCGAGCTCCACGATGTCGGCGGCGACGACGTTGCGCTCCTGGAAGACCCGACGGAGGAATCGGAGGGTACGGTACCAGTCCCCGCCGCCCGGTTCGGGGGTCCCCGTGGACGGGACGATGGACGGATCGAAGTAGTCGACGTCGAAGGTCAGGTAGACGTCGGGACCCAACGCGTCCAGCGCTCGGTCCATCCACGCGTCGTCCTCCCACATCTCGTCCGCCCAGACGAGGGTGGACCCGTCGCTGGACGCCGAGCGTTCCATCTCCTCCTGACTGACGCCCCGCACCCCCACCGCCACCACGTCGGCCCGGTGGAGGACCCTCGCCATGGCGGACGCGTGAGACCAGGGCGTTCCCTCGTACTCGGCCCGGAGATCCGCATGGGCATCCATCTGGAGGACGCTCAGGCGGCGACCTCCGTCGTCCGGGCCCCGCCGGCCCGAGCGGTCGACCTGGGCCAGGATGGCCGGTGCCGAGATGGCGTGCTCTCCTCCCACCATGAGGAGGAACGCGTCTCCGGCGGCGTCGGCGATCCGGCCATACGCCGACCGTAGCTCATCCATGGCGTTCTCGGGTCCGGTCCGGGTCAGCTCGAGAGAGGGCAGGGTGCGGATGTCGAGCTCGGCCCCGGCTTCGCGACCCAGCTCCTGGTCGTACAGCTCGATGTAGCGCGAGGCCGTCAGGACCGCCTCGGGCCCGCCCCTGGTGCCGGCGCTCCACGACGTCGTGGATTCGTAGGGAACCGGGAGCACCACCGCGTCGGCCGCCTCCAGGGGACGGTCCGGTCGCTCGAGCCCGAGGAACGTCCTCGGGAGCTCCCAGGGGAGTCCCTCGAGAGACGGAGGAACGCCGTCGGGGAGGAGCCGGCCCTCCCCTCGACCGGCGGCATCGGGATCGCGGCGGTTGGGCACCGGGATCCGTCTACCGGACGGTTTCGATGGGGCAGATGAGCCCCTCCGTGGTGAGCTCGACTCCGGCGTCCTGGCACGCCTTGCACAGACCGTAGATCTCCAGGTTCCGGCGAACGGGGATGAAGCCGTGCTCGTCCTTCACGCGGTTCTCGATGCGATACAGCTCGTTGCTCTCGAACTCCGTGACGGTCCCGCACTCGACGCAGATCATGTGCTCGTGGACCGGCCGGGCGGAGAGACGGTGCTCGTATCGCTTGAACCCCTCTCCGAAATCGTGCTCCTCGACGAGCCGACTCCGGACGAGAAGATCGAGGGTACGGTAGATGGTCGCCTTCCCGATGCGCTCATCCCGCTCGCGCAGGGCCCGCTCGATGTCGTCCACGGAGAGATGCTCGTCGGAGTCGAAGAGGACCTCGGCCACCGCTTCCCGCTGCTGGGTCACCGGCAAGCCCTGGTCGCGCAGGTATCGCGCGAACAGACGGAGGAAGGGGGGGGTCCCCTGGTCCGCCGATCCGTTTCCGCTCCGGCCGCTCATGGCTCGCGCGCCTCGATGAAGACGTCGTCGTACTCCTCCAACAGCTCTTCGAACTTCTGCGCCGAGGCCGAGATGTCCACTTCCCGCGCCTCCGGGCCCTCCTCGTCGGAACGGCGAACCACGCCTCGCATCACCGGCGGGAAGCGATCGGGTGGAGCCTCTCCCTGGTGCGTGAGGCGGGGCTCGACGGTGACGCCCTTCCCCGTATGCTCCGCCCGGTACGCCAGCGTGTACAGATCCCGACGCTCCTGGTCGTGCCGGAAGACGGCCACCGCGACGAGGCCCTGCTCTCTCCGGCCCCTACGCACCGGCGGAAAGATCCAGACGCGGTCGATCCGCTCCACGCCGAGCTCCTCGCGAAGGCGGATCAGGGTGCGCGGGAGGGCTTCGGGCACGCCCGGGTCCTCCTTGCGTCTCCGCTCCACGCTCGTCATGCGCTCCCGTCTCCGTTCTTCGACGCCTTCACCGCGTCCCGGACCCTTCCGAGTACCTTGGTCACCGCGTCGTCCATGGGGCCGGCGACGACCGCTCCGGAAGCCTTCACGTGTCCGCCGCCGTCGAATTCCCGGGCCAGCCGATTCACGTCCACGTCTCCGTTGGAGCGGAACGACACCTTCACCTCGCCGGCCGAGGTGTTCCGGAAGAGGAGGCCGACCTCGGTGCCCTCGATGGATCGAGGGATGTCGACGATGCCTTCCAGGTCCTCCGCCGTGATGCCCAGCTCATCATACGGCTCCGGAGGGATGATCATCCAGGAGACCCGGGCCTCCGCGTCGTGCTGCAACGTGTCCAGCGCGTGGCGGAGAAGCCGGTACTTGCGCAGCGGAGCAGCGCCGTAGACACGCTCGTGCAGCGCCGCCGGATCGGCGCCCATCTCGATGAGCTCGGCGACGACGCGATGACACCGCGCCGTGGAGTTGTCGAAGCGAAATCCCCCCGTATCGGTGAGGAGGGCCACGTACAACGCCTCGGCGATCCCCACCGACCAGGGACCGTGCGCCGCCAGGATGACGTCGTACACCAGCTCGCCGGTGGCGCACGCGGTGGCGTCGCGCAGGGCGGTACCCCCGATGGGTCGGTCGCCGGGCGGATGATGATCGATGACGGCCGTGGGGAGCTCACGGATCATCTCCGCCACCCGACCGATCCGGGGCACCTCCCCCGTGTCCAGCACCACGGCGAGGTCGGCCGTTTCGCAAAGCCTCCGGGCCTTTCCCGATCCCCCGTGGACGATCCAGTCCTCGTTCTCCACGAGGAAGCGGAAGTTGTCCGGGAAGGTAGTGGGATTGACGATCCAGGCCTCGGTGCCGTTGGCGCGCATCCAGGAGACGAGGGCGCCCTGGGAGCCGGCCCCGTCGCCGTCGGCGTTGAGGTGCGTGGTGAGGACGGCACGCCGGGAGGCGAGGAGGGCGTTCTTGACCTGGTTCGCCGCCGCCGTTCGATGAGAAGGCGTCCGGTAGCTCAAAGAGGGATCCTGACCCTGAGGTGAAGCAGTCGCGTCGCCTGCGAGCGACGGTCCCGAAAGCTACCGAAACCGGGGGGGCGGACGCCACCGATGGGCGCGAATCGAGGGCGGACGCCTCTCGCCTCCTCAGGGAAGCTTCTTGCGGAGCTTGGCCCAGGTGGACGCGAGGTGGACGAGACGGGACGATTCCCGTCCGCCCGTCCGGCCCCGTGCCAGCGCGGCCCGGAGTCCTTCGGCGTTGTTCGGGTGCTCCGGGAGCACGACATACGCGTGCCCCAGCTCACCCAGTGTATGGGCGTCGGATCCGGCGCTCCGGAGCTTTCCGTGCCGCGTAGCGAGATCGTCCGCCTTTTCATTGAGTCGTTGATCGTGAATCCGGGCGTTGAACACCTCCACCACGTCGCAGAGGTCGGCGAGACGCTCGGCCTCGTCCTCGCCCGCGCCTTTCCCCCCCGCGTACGGATGCGGCAGGTACGGGATCCCTCCCTGGTCGCGGATCCGCCGGATGGTCTCCTCCGCCGGCGTTCCCCCGGGGATCAGCTCCGAAAGGTAGAGGCCGATGATGTCGATGCCCTCGGCGGTCTTGACCTCCTCCCCGGGCACGATGCGGTCGGGGTGGGCCTCCGCCATCCGCAGCGCGACGTGGACGGCATCGTGATCGGTGATCGCGATGCGATGATATCCCAACGCCGTCGCGCGCTCGAGCACGCTCTCGGGATCGGAGAGGCAGTCCCAGGAGCCGCGGGTGTGGAGGTGTAGATCCATCTTGATCGTCCGCGCTCCGGCCCGGGCTCGGAGCTGGGCCAGGATCCGGTCGGCCATCACCTCCAGCTCTCGGGGCGTCCCGATGTTGTCCACGACGAAGTCCGAGCGGGAGCGCTTCACCTCGGTGTCCATCTGGGACTCGATGATCCGCCGGGCCTCCCGAGGATCGAGATCGCGATGCGTCACCAGTCGTTCCAGCCGCACCTCTTCGGGGGCGTCCACCAGGACCACCGCGTCGACGTCGCCCTCCCGGCCGGTCTCGAAGAGGAGAGGGATCTCGGAGACGGCCAGCTCGGCTCCCTCGGCCCTGCGCTCCGCCAACCAATCGTCCCGCAGTCTCCAGACGATGGGATGGATGATCTCCTCGAGTCGCCTCCTGGCGTCTTCATCGCGGAAGACGCGGTGGCGCAGCGCGCCGCGGTCGAGCCGCCCCTCCTCGGTGAGGACCTCCTCGCCGAAGACGTCCACCACCCTCACGAGTCCCTCGCTCCCGGGCTCCACGGCTTCCCGGGCCAGGTCGTCCGCGCTGATCACCGGCACGCCCAGGCTGCGCCATCGGGCCGCCACCGTGGATTTGCCCGACGCCACGTTCCCGGTCAGCGCGACGTCGAGCACGTCAGCCGGCGTCCTGCACCGACGCGGAGCCCTGGGATGCCTCTGCGGCCAGGAACGCATCCCGTCGACGCCGCACGATCAACCAGGCGACGATGGACGCCCCCACGAAGAGGACCGCGCCTCCGAGTCCGAAGTACCGTGTGGCCGCCTCCCACCCTTCCCGTCCGGCGAAACCCATCGTCATGTAGATGACCGCCCAGCCCACCACGCCCACGATCTCGTACGGCACGTATCTTCGGTAGGAGAGTCCGCTCATGCCCGCGGCCATGGGCATGAGCGTGCGGACGAAGGAGATGAGCCTGGCCACCGTCACCGAGTACACGGGGTGTCGGCCGAAGAGTTCCTCGGCCTGATCGAGGCGCGGTCCCAGGAGGGTGCGCCATCGACCGCCTTCCCGGAGGATCCGCTCCCCCCAGGCCCGGCCGATCCAGAACCCCAGGGAGTCGCCGACGAAGCCCCCGCACACCGCCGCGGTCGCCACCACCGGGAGCGCCATGCCTCCTTCCAGCGCGAGGATGGTCGCCGCCGACGTCGCCACGCCCGAAGGCACCACCAGGCCGGTGACGAAACACGTCTCCAGGATCGCCATGGCGAAGAGGAGCCAAGGCCCATGGAGGGCCAGTTGCTCGAAGAGGGTGGCCACCATGTCCATGGATCAGCCCCGCGGCGCCCCGACCCGGAAGTCGTCGGCCGTGGCCCGCACCCTGTCGGGGCCCAGCGAGAGGATCCAGACGGAATCCTCGGAGAACTCGAGCTGATACACCGAGCTCCACGGATCGCGCTTCATGTCGCCGGCGGCGTACCGGTAGTCGAGCCAACCGAGCCAAGCCGGACCCGAGGGAAGCTCGCCCGTCAGACGCTCGTGCTCCACCACGTTCCTCGCCATCTGGCGCATCTCGTCTTCGGTGCTCCAGCGCAGGACGGGAAGCGCGATGGGCTCGGCCACATCCAGCAGGATCCTCCGCGTTTCGTCGAAGTAGAGCCAGGTGAGGATGCAGGCGATGAACAGGAGGAAGAGCCTAGTCATGCCGGCGTCCGTTCATCTCTCCTCGCATCCGGGCCGACCAGACGACGTATCGCTCGAATTCGTCGATGGGCGGCGTAGCCTCGGGATCCCCGTACGCCGTCTCGAGGCGCCAGCGGAGATAGGAGCGCGGCGGA
>JAWVZK010000092.1:0-12555 GCA_033722275.1 Longimicrobiales bacterium
ACGAAGGCCGGCACGCCCGCCTCCGAAGCGCCCGGCGTGTCCGTGGGGGGGAGGATCGTGTCCACCAGTACCTCGAGACGATCGAGCTGCTCCGCGGTGAGCACCCGGGGCGCCCAAGCCGCGGGGTCGCGGTCGCGGGTGCCACCACATCCACCGAGGAGGGCGGCGACGGTGGAGGAGGACAGGGCACCACCGACCAGGACGCTCATCCGACGAACCGCCTCACGGCGGGAGATCTCGGTGGGACGGGGCATGGAACCTTCGATGGGGTGGGTATGGCGCATAATAGCGCCCACGTCGGCATCTCCGCGAACCGGGGGAGGTTCCGGGGGTCGCGCGCGCCCAAGAAGCGCAGGCACCCGCTCCCCGCCCCGGTGTCTCCTCTCCGTGCGCCGACCGCTGCCGCCTTGCCTCGCCGGTCGGGGGCACGGATGTTGGCCCGGGCACGCCTGCGTGACGCAGCCCGCTTCCTTCCCGGTCCCGGATGGATCCGATGCACGAGCCACGTTCCGGCCGCGAGCCACGTCCCGATCGACTTCCTGCGCCCGTGCTTCGGCGCGTCTTGGCTTCGTCCCTCGCCGTCTCGTCCCTCGTCGCCTGCGCGGAGGCCGCGCCCGAGCGCCCCAACATCCTTCTCGTCTTCACCGACGACCACGCCGCCCACGCCGTCTCGGCCTACGGATCGGTCCTGAACCAGACGCCGAACATCGACCGACTGGCGGCCGAAGGGATGCTCTTCGAGAACGCGTTCGTCACCAACTCCATCTGCGCACCCAGCCGCGCCACGATCCTCACCGGACAGTTCGGGCACCTGAACGGGGTGCCGACGAACCGGGACACCCTCCACGCCACGACCCTCACCTTTCCCACCCTGCTGCGGCAGGCGGGCTACCAGACGGCCATCGTGGGGAAATGGCACCTCAAGGTGCACCCCGAGGGTTTCGACCACTTCGAGGTGCTGCGCGGCCAGGGGCCCTACTACAATCCCGTCCTCCACTCCGACGACGACAGCGTCGCATACACTGGGTATACGACGGACGTCATCACGGACCGGGCGCTGGCATGGCTCCGGGAACGGCGTGAGGACGATCGGCCCTTCCTCCTCATGTACCAGCACAAAGCCCCCCACAGGGA
Source organism: Longimicrobiales bacterium (assembly GCA_033722275.1). GTDB lineage: Bacteria > Gemmatimonadota > Gemmatimonadetes > Longimicrobiales > Gaopeijiaceae > UBA2589. The sequence continues at coordinate 1,135 of JAWVZK010000092.1, forward strand.
GTGGGCGCCCGGCCCCGACGGACTCGGCCTCTTCGTGAACGAGGAGATCCCCGAGCCCGGGACCCTCTTCGACGACTGGAGCGGTCGGACCTCGGCGGCGCAGACCCAGGAGATGACCATCGCCGAGGATCTCACGGCGCGTGACCTGAAGTTCGTCCCGCCGGGGAATCTCACCGACCGGCAGCTCGCCGCGTGGGAGGCCGCGTACGGGCCCCGGAACGAGGCCTTCGTGGAGGCCGATCCGGAGGGGGACGAGCTCGTCCGGTGGAAGTACCAGCGCTACATCAAGGACTACCTGCGCACCATCGCGTCGGTGGACCGGAACCTGGGACGCGTGCTGGACTACCTCGACCGGGAGGGGCTCACCGAGAACACGGTCGTCGTCTACACCTCGGACCAGGGCTTCTTCCTCGGGGATCACGGGTGGTTCGACAAGCGGTGGATGTACGAGGAGTCCCTGCGGACCCCCCTCATCGTGCGCTGGCCGGCGGAGATCGAGCCGGCCAGCCGGAGGGACGAGCTCGTCCAGAACCTGGATCTCGCGGAGACGTTCCTGGACCTCGCCGGCGCGCCCGTCCCCGAGCGGATGCAGGGCGAGAGCCTCCTCCCCCTGCTGCGCGGCGACCCGGCTCCAGCGTGGCGGGACGCCATCTACTATCAGTACTTCGAGTACCCTGGATGGCACATGGTCCGGCGCCACTACGGCGTTCGGACGGCCACGCACAAGCTCATCCACTACTACGAGATCGACGAGTGGGAGCTCTTCGACCTGGACGCCGATCCGGACGAGCTGAACAGCGTCCACGATGACCCGGCCTACGCGGCCGTCCGGCTCGATCTGGAGAATCGCCTGGACTCTCTCCGGATCTACTACTCCGTACCGGAGGAGGATCCGGTACCGTATGCCGAGTGGCCACCGAACGACTGACTCGGCCCTCAAACGCGTCGGTCCACCCCGGCTCCGGGCGACGGGTCGGTCCCGGGGCAACGGCTGACACGGACCCGTGATCCCTCTATGTTTCAGGCTCGGGGGGAGGATGAGGAGGTGGCCGGGATTCCCCCGAATGTCGCCGGAGCCGGCTCATCCGCTCGGGCGCAACGGGTCGTCTCTCAGCTTCTCTCCTTCTGCATCCGACCTTCGCCGGGCGCCGCCCGGACCTCGGGATCGATCATGCCCGAGGGTGGATGGAAGTGTTTCGCGAAGGAGGTTCAGCATGAGACTTCATCGTTCGATTCTCGCCTTTGCCCTGCTGGCGGCCATGGCCGTCCCGGCATCCGGGCAGGAGCGGGGCACGGTGACCGGCCAGGTCGTCGATGCCGCGACGCTCCAACCGCTGGAGGGCGTGCAGTTGGTCATCGAAGGCACCAATTACGGTGCCCTGACCAACGCCCAGGGGCGCTTTCTGATCCTCAACGTCCCACCGGGCACCCATGTGCTCCGCGCCATCCTCCTCGGCTACGGGACCGCGACCCAGGAGTTCACCGTCGAGGCCGGAGAGACCGCACAGGTCGACCTGGAGCTCGGCCAGTCGGCGCTCCAGCTCGATGCGGTGGTCGTGACGACGACCGGTGAGCAGCGCGTGCGCGAGCTCGGCAACGCCGTGGCCAGCATCGAGGCGACCGAGGTGGTCCAGGCCGCACCGGTCACCAGCATGTCGGATCTGATCCAGGGCCGCTCGGCCGGCGTTCAGGTCTTCAACTCGGCGGGAACGTCGGGGGCGGGCTCACGGATCCGCATCAGGGGTTCGAGCTCCATCTCTCTGGCCAACGACCCGCTCATCTATGTCGACGGCATCCGCGTGGACAACCGCCAGAGCGGGCTCGGGGCCGGCGGGCAGGAGTCGTCGCGGCTCAACGACTTCAACCCCGAGGACATCGAGTCCATCGAGATCGTCAAGGGACCTGCGGCGGCCACGCTCTACGGTACCGAGGCGGCCAACGGCGTGATCCGTATCACGACCAAGCGCGGGCAGCCGGGTCAGACCCGGTGGAACGTCTGGGCCGAGGGTGGCATCATCCAGGAGCCCAACGAGTATCCCCTGAACTACTCCGGCCTGTCGAGCGCCCCGGGGCTGGAGGGCTTCTGCCTCCTGGCCTTCGTCGACGCCGGTGCCTGCACGCAGACCGGGGTCGAGTCCTATCAGGTGCTCGAAGATCCCGATCCCTTCCTGAACCCCGTCGACGACGGCAATCGTACCCAGTACGGAATTTCCGTCCAGGGCGGATCGGAGCGGATCAACTTCTACATCGCCGGTGAGATCGAGGACGAGACCGGGCCGTACTCGCTACCCGGCGCCGACCGCGAGGACCTCGAGACGCGGGGTATTCCCATCACAGACGAGACGGAGAGGCCGAATCAGCTCGAGCGCCGGAACCTGCGCGTCAACGTCAACAGTCAAGTCGCCGACAATGCGACGCTGTCTGTGCGCGCGGGCTACCTCGACAGCCACTTCGCCTACACGGGTAACGACAACAACTCCTTCGGATTCCTCCCGTCGGCCTTCTTCGGCGGCTCGAATCCGGACGATCCCTGGGGCTTCCAGGCGCCCGCCCAGCTGTTCGGGCGTACCTTCTATCAGGACATCGATCGCTTCACGGCGAGCGCGACGGCCACCTACGAGCCGGTGAGCTTCCTGAGCTTCCGGGGTACCGCGGGGCTCGATTACACCAACCGCCACGACGTTTCCTTCTTCCCGCGTGACATCGGTGTCCCGGGACAGACCAATCTGGGTCGCAAGGACTCGGACTACTTCAACACGTGGCAGTACACGCTGGACTTCAGCGGTACGGCTTCCTTCGACCTCACGCCGTCGATCACGTCGAACACGTCGGTCGGCACGCAGTTCTTCAAGAACCTGTTCACGGGCACCCAGGCCTGGGGCATCGACATCGTGAACGGAGCGTCGTCCATCGGCGTCGCCGCCGAGACCTTCTCCAACGAGTTCCAGGTCGAGGACAAGACGGCGGGCGTCTTCGTCGATCAGCAGTTCGGGCTGAACGACCGCCTCTTCGTCAACCTCGCCATCCGGGCCGACGACAACAGCGCGTTCGGTCAGGACTTCGACCTGATCACCTACCCGAAGGCGAGCGTCTCGTGGATCGCGTCCGAGGAGCCCTTCTTCCCCGAGATCGGCTTCCTCGACCAGCTCCGCTTCCGGGGCGCCTGGGGCAAGTCCGGCCTGCAGCCCGGCTCGGACGACGCCATCCGCACCCTGGCGGCGAATGCCATCACGACGCCCGAGGACGAGACGGGGTCGGGTGTCTCCATCGGAAACATCGGCAACCCCCTGCTCGAGCCCGAGCGGTCCAGCGAGATCGAGATCGGACTCGACGCGGAGATGCTCAGCCGTCGCCTCGGACTCGAGCTGACCTACTACGACAAGAACACCGAGGGCACGCTCATCGAGCTGCCACTCGCTCCCTCGCTGGGCGCCAGCCCCGACCGCTGGGTCAACATCGGCGAGGTGGAGAACAAGGGCGTCGAGGCCGCCATCAACGCGCTTCTGGTCGACCTCGATGCCTTCGAGTGGGACCTGACGCTTTCCGGGTCCATCAACCGGAACGAGCTGATCACCCTGGGTGAGGACACCGATCCCATCGGCAGCCAGACCCGCTTCGTGCCCGGCTTCCCGCTGGGCGGACAGTGGGCGCAGCCGATCCTCGACTACAACGACGCCGACGGCGACGGCATCATCTCGTCCGACGAGCTGACCGTCGGCGACACGCTCGAGTTCGCTGGCCCCGGCATGCCCGAGGACCAGCTCACGATCTCGACGGTCATCACGCTGTTCGAGGACTTCCGTGTGTACGGACTGCTGGACTACCGCGGCAACTATGTGGCGTATAACAACACGGAACGTTTCCGTTGCCGCTTCCGCCTCTGCCGTGCGGTGGTCGATCCTTCGACCCCGTTGGAGGACCAGGCGCGTGCGACGGCCGCAGTCTACCACCCCACCAACACGGTGTGGGGGTACATGGAGCAGGGTGACTTCTGGAAGCTGCGCGAGGTCTCGCTGACCTACACGCTTCCAGAGAATCTCGCGGCGAGCTTCAGCGCGTCGACAGCGAGCATCACGCTGACGGGGCGAAACCTGGCGACGTGGACCGACTACACGGGCATGGATCCCGAGATCAACTGGAACGGCTCTGGCGACAACTTCGGAATCTCGGAGTTCCTGACGCAGCCGCCGGTCCGGTACTTCACGGTCCGTGTCAATCTCGGATTCTAAGGGAGACCTCTGACAATGAAGATTTTCAATAGAGTCGGGCCTGCCCTTCTGATGACGTTCGCGTTGTTGGGGGCGTCGGCCTGCGATACCTCCGAGATTCTGGAGGTGAACGACCCCGACCTGGTCACCCCCTCGAACGTGCAGGGGGAAAAGGGTGCTGAGCTCTTCTGGGCCGGCGCCATAGGCCAGTTCGCGGATGCGTTCTCAAGCGGTGGTGGTGGGCAGGCCGTCTATTCGGGCATGCTCAGCGACGAGTTCCTCCTCTCCGGGACCTTCCCTACGAGAAACGAGGTGGACCGCCGTGAGATGGACGACCGCAACGGAACGCTCACCGGTGAGTACCGGAGCCTCCATCAGGCACGAGTGGGCCTGAAGAACGCCGCCGAGCGGCTGGAGGAGTTCCTTCCCGGAGACGAGCGGATCGCCGAGATGTGGAGCCTGAACGGCTATACGTATCTCTTCTTCGCCGAGCACTACTGCTCCGGCGTCCCCTTCAGCCAGACGCCCAACGAGGGCGACATCGTCTACGGTACCCAGACCACGACGGCCGAGATGCTGCAGACCGCCATCAGCCGATTCCAGAGCGCCGCCGGCGCCACCGCGGGATCGTCCGATCAGGAGTACCTGGCGGCGGTCGGTCTGGCGCGCGCCTACCTCAACCAGGGACAGTACGACCAGGCCGCTTCGGCGGTGTCGTCGGTCCCCGACGACTGGGCGTACCTCGTGCGGAGCAAGGGCGGCGGCGCTTTCGGGCAGCGTAACGCCATCTACGAGTTGAACCACTCGCAGCGGCGCTGGTCCCTCTCCGACATGGAGGGCGGCAACGGGATCGCCTTCCGCAGCGATTCGGACAGCCGGGTCCCCTGGCAGGATTCCGGACAGACAGGCTTCGACGAGGAGACACCGCTCTTCCACCAGCTGAAGTACGACTCCTGGGACGCCGACGTTCCGCTGGCCACCGGGGTCGAGGCCCGCCTCATCGAGGCCGAGGCCGATCTGAGCAACGGCGGGAGCCAGTGGCTCACGATCCTGAACGACCTCCGGACGGCCGAAGGCCTGGGGACGCTCACCGATCCCGTGACGGATGCGGAGCGCGTCGACCTACTCTTCGAGGAGCGGGCGCGTTGGCTCTTCGGTACCGCCCATCGTCTGGGTGACATGCGACGGCTCATCCGCCAGTACGGTCGGAGCCAGGCGGACGTCTTCCCGGTCGGCGCCTACCACAAAGGCGGCGAATATGGGTCCGACGTGAACTTCCCCATTCCCTTCGAGGAGCTCGAGAATCCCGAGCTCTCGGGGCTGACGGAGGTCTGCCTGAATCGTGACGCCTGACGGCTGAACGAGACAGACCCGTAAAGATCAGGGGGCGCTCCCGCGGGAGCGCCCCCTTTTTTCGTCGCCGCGCGAATGCGAGTTTCGTCGCCGCGCGAGCGCCCGAGTCGGTCAGCGGCGCTCGGCCTCGACGGTCTCGATCAGGATCACCCCATCGCCGGCGTTCGTGCCGTAGTACGTCGTCGCGTCCACACCGTTCAGGATCCGGATGGTCTCGATGTTGCGAGCCGGGAGCGAAGCGAGGACCTGGATCTGTCGCACCTGGACCTGATCGATGTAGATCGGCATGTCGTCCGACAGCACGATGCTCGACTCGCCGCGACGCCTGATGCGCTCCGGCTGTCCCAAGCCCGATTCCTGGAAGCGGACGTAGCGAACCGAGCGCGAGAGCGCCTCCCACATGGTGCGCGCCCCGGTCTTCTCGATCTGCTCGCGCGTGATGATCGACGCCCGGCCCTCGTTGGGCGTCACCGGCCTAGGCTGGATGCCACACGATGTGGACGTCACGAGCACGACGGACACCAAACCCAACGATCTGATCTTCATCCCCTTCCACCTCCTCGAACCGAATCCGGGGACCTTGAATCTATCTTAACCTACGTACGTCCGGCTGCGCACGTTGCAGCGTGGAAGCATCGGGTCCTCCACGCCCCCCGCGCGGGCGCCCATGCCGCTCACGGCTGCGCCGCCCCGTCGATGGATGCGAGCAACAGGCGGACGAACTCGTTGACGTGCTCCAGACCGTCCACCCAGCGGGTCACCGTCACCAGGTCGTGCTCCGGGTCCACGTAGATGACGTTCGTGCCGCCGGCACCGTTGGCGTAGAACGCCTTCTCCGGCGCAGCGGGAAGCTGCTGTCGGCCGGTATTGAGCCACCACATGTAGCCGTACACCGGATGGATCTCCGAGGGCGTCGTGGCCCGTTCGAACCACGCTTCCGAGACGAGCTGCTCCTCCCCCCATCGACCCCGACGGAGCGCAAGAAGCCCGAAGCGGGCATGGTCCCGGCTGTCGATGACGAGGCCGCCACCCCAGTGGCCCCCTCCGCTGACGGACTGCATCCGCTCCCCGTCGATGAGCGTCCACGACGTCTCGTATCCGTGCCAGCGCCAGTCGTCGGAGGCGCCGATGGGGTCCATGATCCGATCCGCCAGCACCTCCGGTAGAGGTCGCTCGAAGACCAGCAGGAGGGCGTACGCGAGAAGGTTCACGCGGACGTCGTTGTACTCCCAGAAGGTACCGGGGTCCCGAAGCTCCCGATCGATTCCCCGACGTCGGTCGGCGATGTCGGGCTTCCCCCAGAGGGTTCCCTCCCACTCGCTGGTCTGCCGGAGGAGGTGGTGCCAGGTGATCGGCGCGTTGTGCCGCGAGCCGAAGGTCCCGTCGGAGACGTATTCGCCGACCCGATCGTCGAGGTCGCGGATGAGCCCGTCGTCCCAGGCAAGACCGGCCACGGTGGACAGATACGACTTGGTGACCGAGAAGGTCATGTCCTCCCGGTCGGTGGGGCCCCACTCGGCGACGATGTAGCCGTCCTTGATCACGAGCCCGTTCACGCCGCCCCGTTCGCGGGTCGGTCCGACGATGTCCTGATGCGGCAATCCTTCGAAGCGGTCGCGCAGGTACTGGCCGGGATCGTCCGGGATCTGGGTCGTCTCGTGGGCCAACGTGTACTCCACCGCCTCCCGGAGCCGCGCCGGATCCATCCCCAGCTCCTCGGGGTCCCGGGTCTCCCAGGCGTCTCCCGGACCCGGAACGTAGGCCGCGGCAGACGTCCCGACGCTCCCCTGCTCGGGGCCATCGGCCCCGGCACGCTCATCCGCCCCACACGCGACCACGCCGACGGACACCGCCACCGCCGCAGCGCGATGCACGGCGCATCCAACGGATCCTTGAAGACCCTGCCACCCCCGATACTCGAACATCCGACGCCCTCCCGTCGCGATTCTTGAGCAATCGCCTGTGAACATGGGCCGTCGCTTCGGCCAAGGCCAAGGCGTATCGACGGATCGGCCATGGACGCGGGATTCCTCCGCCTTCCGGCGCACGACCGTGGTGCCCGGACCGACGTCGCCGATGCCCGGGACCGCGCCGGCGACGCCGCGCGCCGAGGGACTGGATCCCGGCACCCGGAAGGGCTGCCGGCGTTCCTCCACCGCCCTTCTTGCCGCACGAGCCGTCGGGGGACATGCTCGTCGGAGCTTCTTCCGCCACCGATGCCGCACGAGCCCGTATTCCGGACGAGAACCCATGGACCTGAAGATCTGCCTCCTCACCGATCAGGATCTGGACGCCCATCCCTTCCCGGAGGATGACTGGCCTTGCGATCCGAGACCCTACCTGCCCGATGCGCATTGGACCCTCCTCACACTCGAGAAGCAGTCGTGTGTCGCCGAGGTGAGGCGAGCTGCGAACGAAGGATACGACCTCTTCTTCAACCTCTGCGACGGAGCCTGGGACGAGGGACGCCCGGGCGTGGAGGTGGTTCAGACGCTGGAGGCTCTGGGGGTGCCGTTCACGGGTGCGGATTCGGCGTTCTTCGAACCCTCCCGAGAGGCGATGAAGAGAGTCTGCTCGGCCTGGGGCATCGACACTCCGGCCTACCGCTTCGCGCGAGACGACGAAGAGATCGACGCCGCCGCGCGCGCGCTGTCCTTCCCTCTCTTCGTGAAGCATCCCAGCAGCTACGCGAGCCACAGCCTCACCCGTGACTCGAGGGTGGAGACGCGCTTCGAGCTCTTCCAGCAGGCTCGTCGCCTGATCGCGCTCTTCGGCTCCACGCTCATCGAGGAATTCATCGACGGCTCGGAGTGCACGTCGTTGGTGGTGGAGAACGGGAACGATCCCGATGACCCCTTCACCTACCCGGCGCTCCAATACCGCTTCCCGGAGGGAGAAGCGTTCAAGCACTACGATCTGAAGTGGGTGGACTACGACGGTCTGGAGTCCTTTCTCGTCGAGGATCCGGAGCTCGACGAACGGATCCGTGACGTCTCGGCCCGCTTCTTCCGAGGACTCCGGGGTGCCGGGTATGGCCGCTGCGACATGCGCATCGACCCCTCCGGCCGCATCTACATGCTGGAGATCAATCCGAACTGCGGCGTCTACTACCCGCCCTCGGACCCGGCCAGCGCGGACCTCATCCTCCTGGACCATCCGGAGGGACATGCCGGATTCACCCGTCGACTCGTCACGGCCGCACTCGCCCGTCACCGTCGCCGGTCCCGGTCCTGGAAGGTCTCCCCACGGCTCGAGGGTGACTACGGGATCTTCGCCGTCCGCCCCATCTCTCGCGGAGAGACGATCTTCCACTCCGAGGGCGAGCCCCATCACCTCGTGACCCGCCGGCACGTGGAGGAATCCTGGGACGAGCGGCGGCTCGAGTGGTTCGCACGATACGCCTGGCCACTCGACGACGAGATCTGGGTGACGTGGAGCCCGGACCCGGAGGAATGGCGCCCCGTCAATCACTCCTGCGACCCCAACGCCTGGCTCGAGGGTCTCAACGTCTCGGCCCGTAGATCCATCGCGGTCGGCGAGGAGATCACCCTCGACTACGCCACGTTCCAGGACGAGCGCATGGCGCCCTTCGTCTGCACGTGCGGGTCGACCACGTGTCGGGGCAGAATCCGGGGGGACGACCATCTCCTTCCGGAGATGAGCCGGTACGAAGGACACTTCTCCCACCACATCCGACGGCGTCGCGCAGCCGAGGTCCGGCTTCAGGATCCCGGGGTGACGGCCTTCGAGGAGACGCGGGCATGACCGTCTTCATCGCGTCCGTCGCCACCGTCATCCTCGTCTCCGCTCTGTGCTCCCTGAGCGAAGCGTCCATCTACGCCGTTCGGCGTCCCTTCATCCGCACGTTGACGCAAACGGGAAGTGCGGCCGGACCCGTGCTGGAAAGCTTCAAGAACAACATGGAGCGTCCCATCGCGGCCATCCTCATCGTCAACACCGCCGCCAACACCGCGGGGGCCGCAGTCGCGGGCGCCCAAGCCTCGAGTCTCTTCGGACCCGAGTCGCTGATCTGGTTCTCCATCCTGTTCACCCTCGGGGTCCTCCTGATCTCGGAGATCTTCCCGAAGATCCTGGGCGTGGTCTACAACCGACCGGTGGCCCGACTCGTCGCCCTACCGTGGAAGGGCGCCATCGCGGTGCTCACGCCCCTGGTCTGGCTGGTCGAGCACGTATCGAGGTGGGTGAAGCCCGCGGGACAGGTCTTCGCCGCACCCGAGGAAGAGGTCATGCAGTTCGCCCAGATCAGCGCCGACGAGGGGAGCATCTCGGTGGACGAGGCCGTCATGGTGCGCAATGTCCTCGCCCTGGACGATCTCACGGCCCAGGAGATGATGACGCCGCGGACGGTGGTCTTCCGTCTGCCGGCCACGATGACCCTTCGTGAGGTGAGCGAGCACGTGGACGCGTGGCATCATTCCCGGATTCCCATCTACGATCCGGAAGGATCGGATCGATGGACGGGTCTGGTGCGCTCGGCCGACGTTCTCGCGCGGCTCGCCAGCGGAGCCGTGGAGGTGCGCCTCGACGAGCTGGCACGTCCCCTCCATTTCGTGCCCGACACCATCCACGGGCACCTCCTCCTCCAACGCTTCATCGAAGAGCGAACCCACCTCTTCGCCGTCGTGGACGAGTTCGGCGGGATGGCCGGGGTCGTGACGCTGGAGGACGTCTTCGAGTCCCTCATCGGGCGGGAGATCGTGGACGAAGTCGATCAGGTGGCCGATCTTCGCGAGGTGGCGCGCCGCCGTGCCCGCCACAGACGCGACGTGCGATAGAGCCGGCGAGCCCGCCGCCGCGTCGTGCCTCAGGCCATTGCCCCGTGGAGCCAGACCGCCGTCATGATGAAGCCGGGCCAGGGCTGGCTCATCCGGACGTGGACGGGGAGAACGGCATCGCCGATGTAGATCCCGACCAGCTTTCCGTCGACATCGGGCGCCAGCTCGAGCTCGGCAACGGGCAGCGAAGGTCCGAGACCGAGGGCCTTCCACGACGCTTGTTTCACCGACCAGAGGATCGTCGGATCGATGCCCTCGGCCAGCCGCTGCTCGAAGCGGGTGAGATGGGAGCGGACCATGGCCACGTGCAGCGAGCCGCTCCGCTCGAGCGCGACGCCCACCCGGGCTCCCGCGGGGCTCGCCACCGCCACGGCGTGCCCACCCCTCGGGGCCGAAGAGAGCACGGCGTCGCGTCCGAGCTCCTCCGCCGCCCTCCGCTCCGCCAATCGGGCGGCGCGATAGTCACTTCGCAACGCCTCGTGAGCGAGTCCAGTGCAGATCTCGGCCTCCTCCCGCGTGAGGATCGCACGGGCAGCGGCTCCATCGGTCGCCGTGGCGATGGTGAGCGTCGAATCCATCGTGCGTCGTCTCCTTCCCCCTTCCGGAGGTGAAGGCATCGAGTACACGACCAACCTTGCTCGGCCGCCCCATTGCTCGAATACGCCATTCGATGCAGATCCGGCTCACGGCATGACGTAGACGCGTGGCGCAGCACGACCGTGACCTACATCGTGCCCCCCTGGTCCGAGGCCCGGCTCTCCTCGGCGCGTTCGGGTCTCGCGCCGGAGAGAGCCGGTGGCGCCGGAGAGAGCCGGTGGGGCGGGAGAGAGCCGGTCGGCGGGAGAGAGCCGGTCGGCGGGAGAGCCTCCTCCTCCCAGGCGGCCGGTCTGGCCTGAGAGCCTGCCTAGCCCGGGCCGCGTCCCCGGCCGGCCCACGGCGGTGGACCGCGTCCCACGCCCCGGCCGGGACGCTTCCCACGGGGGCCTCGTCTGCGCTCCAGCTTCCGGAGATACTTGTACTCCTTCCTCAAGAACCTCCGCTCCTCCTCCAACCAGTCGACGTAT
>JAWVZK010000093.1:0-12485 GCA_033722275.1 Longimicrobiales bacterium
CGTAGGACCCCAGAGCGACATCTACGCCCTCACCTGCGTCCTGTACGAGATGCTGGTGGGCGAGCCCCCCTTCCCGGGTCAGACGGCCCAGGCGGTGCTGGGCCGGATCATCTCCGGGGAATACACGCCGGTCACCCGGCACCGCTCCTCCATCCCGCCGAACATCGACGGGGCCATCCGGAAGGGTCTGGAGAAGGTCTCCGCCGATCGCTTCTCCAGCGCCGACGAGCTCGCCCGGGCGCTCCAGGATCCGGGCTTCCGTCACGGCGAGGTGGCCGGGACCGGGGCATCGGGCGGGCCGTGGAAGGCTCTGGCCCTGGTGGCGTCCGCAGCTGCGATCCTGTTCGCGGGGCTCGGTGTGATGCCCCTCGTCTCGGGTAGCGGTGAGCTCCCCGTGACCCGATACGCGGTGGGCCTCCCGGAGAACCACGATCCCACGAGGCCTTACGGGGCGAACGTGGCCGTGTCACCCGACGGAGAGCGGATCGTCTACGCGGGTCCGGTCGCGGGGCAGGGCGTGGGGCTTCAGCTGTGGCTGCGTCAGCGGGACCAGCTCGAACCCGTCCCCCTCGGCGGTACCGAAGGCGGCTACGGCCCCGTCTTCTCACCGGAGGGCGATCGCATCGCCTTCTTCGCCGGCCCGCCGCTCACCGTGAAGATCGTGTCCCTCACCGGTGAGCCGCCCATCACGGTCGCCGACTCGGTCGTGGGCGGCAACTCGCTGGCGTGGGGCGACGACGGCTTCATCTACTACGACATCCTGCCCGCTTCCTCCTTCGGGCGGGTGTCCTCCGCCGGCGGCGATCTCGAGGTGGTCACCCAGCTCGACACCTTGACGGCCGAGACCTTCCACGCCTGGTACGACATCCTCCCGGGAAGCCGGCACGCCGTGGCCACGGTGGGCTACACTCCGGCGGCCGACGCCAACGCGTACCGCATCGCGGTCTTCGACCTGGAGACCGGCGAGAAGAGGATCCTCCTGGCCGGTGTCTTCGCCCGCTACTCGCCCACCGGTCACCTCCTCTACGTGAGCGCCGACGGCCTGCTCCTGGCCGTGCCGTTCGACGCCGGCGACGCCGAGGTCACGGGCGCGCCCGTGGCGCTCACCGAAGGGCTCGCGGTGGGGAACTTCGGCTCGGCCGACCTGGACATCGCCGACGACGGCACGCTCGTGTACATGGCCGGTGCCACGACCACGGGTCTCGGGCGGGCGGTGTGGGTGGACCGCGACGGAGATGTGGAGCCGGTGGACCCGGAGTGGACGTACGATCCCGGCATGCCGGAAGCCGCCCTCGCGCTCTCGCCCGACGGCACGCGGCTGGCGGTCAAGATCAACACGGAAGCGGGTGAGGACATCTGGGTGAAGGAGCTGGACGACGGCCCCCTCTCCCGCCTGACGTTCGACGACGGCATCGATCGCCGCCCCCAGTGGTCGCGCGACGGAAGCCGCATCTTCTACACGTCCGACCGGAGCGGCGTACAGAACAGCCACTACGACCTGTGGCAGCAGCCCGCCGACGGAACGGGTATTCCCGAGGTCGTCCTGGATCTGGAGGCGTCGATCCTGGAGGCGCGTCTCACGCCGGACGAATCCACGTTCGCCCTGCGTCTCGGCGGCTTGAGCGGCGCGGTGGGCGTCCGCGACATCGTGGGGCTGGACGTGGGGGAGACGGAGACGTTCCCCGTGGCGGCCGAGCCCTACGACGAGAAGGGGCTGGCGCTCAGCCCCAGTGGCGCGTGGATCGCGTACGAGTCCACGGAGACCGGACGCGACGAGGTCTACGTGCGCCCCTTCCCCGACGCGCAGGAGGGGAAGTGGCAGATCTCCACCAACGGGGGCATCAATCCCAAGTGGGCCCACTCGGAAGACGAGATCTTCTTCATCAACGGCAACGGGGAGCTCGTGGCGGCCCAGGTGCAGACCGAGGGCGGATTCCGGGTGGGCCAGCGCCGGACCCTCTTCTCCATGGCCGAGCGCTTTCTGGACGGTCAGCCGAACTACGCCAGCTGGGATGTGGCCCCCGACGATCAGCGCTTCATGATGCTGCAGATCGGTGGGGGCGAGGGGGACGGCCGGAGCCGCCTGATCGTGGTGCAGAACTTCTTCCAGGAGCTGGAGGAGCGCGTCGTACGGTAGGAGAAGCGTCGCCATCCGCCGGGCGTGGGTCGGCCGGCTCGACCTCCTCCTCGCGCGGCCGCCTTCGCTTGCTTAGCGTGTCCGTGGTGAACGAGGGGTGAAGGACAGTTTCAGGTGAGGAGCGAGGCATGAGCATGGAGAAGAGCGGCGGGTCCCGGACCGGTTTCCTGATTCTCGGGCTGATGACGGCGCTCGCCCTCGCCCCCCTGGTCATGACATCGCCCGCCCTCTCCGCACAGGACAGGCCCACCCTCACCGAGGACGACTACGGTCAGTGGGAGCAGCTCGGCTCCGCCACGCTCTCCCCCGACGGGGCCTGGCTGGCCGTAGCCATCTCCCGGGTGAACGACGAGGACGAGCTCCGGATCCACAGCACCTCGTCCGACAGCGTGGTGGTGGTGGAGTACGGCTCGCGGCCCGCGTTCAGCGACGACGGTCGCTGGCTCGCCTACTCCATCGGGATGTCGGAGGACGCGCGCGAGGCTGCCCGACGCAGGGACCAGCCCGTCCGGAACCGGCTGGGCCTTCTCGATCTGACCACCGGCGAGGTCTCCACGCGCGACGAGATCGCGTCCTTCGCCTTCTCCCCCGACGGGCGCTACATCGCCCTCCGCCGCTACAAGCCCGAGGACAAGGAGAGCGAGGGCGTCGACATCGTGGTCCACCATCTGGCGGAGGGCACGAACATGCTCTTCGGCAACATCTCGGAGATGGCGTGGCAGGACGAAGGTACCCTCCTGGCCATGGTCACCGATGCCGACGACCAGGTGGGCAACGGCGTGACGGTGTACGACCCCGTCACCGGTCGACTCCGTGCGCTGGATACCGGTGACGCCCGCTATCGCGCTCTCGCTTGGCGTGAGGACAGTGATGACCTGCTCGTGTACAGGACGCGGGTGGACGAGGCGTACGAGGACACGGCCCACGTGGTTCTGGCGTGGACCGACGTGGAGACGGACCGGCCGACGCGACATGCCCTGGATCCGGCGGAGAACGCCTCCTTCCCGGCGTCCATGCGGGTGGTGGAGCACCGGGCACCGACCTGGTCGGAGGACGGTTCCACCGTGTTCGTCGGAATCCAGGAGCGGACCCCGGCTCCACCGGATCCGTGCGAGGAGCCCGAGGGCGAAACCGGGGAAGGTGGCGACGCTCCGGAGGGTGGTGACGGGCCGGAAGGGGACGAAGGAGACGACCCCGACTGCGAGGAGGACGACGAGGACGCGCCCGGTGTCGAGATCTGGCACACCATGGACGTCGATCCCGTGCCCCAGCAGCGCGTCCGGGAGGAACGGCTCCGGGAGGAGAACCATCTGGCGGCATGGCGACCGGCGTCGGGCGCGTTCGTGCAGCTCGGCGACGAGCTCACCGAGGAGACGCGGATCGTCGGCGACGGTGCGGCCGTCGTCGGCATCGACGAGACGCCGTACGACGAGCACGCCATGTTCCGGCAGCAGTTCTCGGACATCTACGCCATCGACGTGGAGACGGGAGCGAAGAGCCGGATCGCCGAGCGGCTCAGCGGATTGGGCGCAGCGAGTCCCGAGGGACGGTACCTCCTCTGGTTCGAGGGCGAAGACTGGTTCGCCCACGACCTGGAGCAGGGCGAGACGCGTAATCTCACCGAGGGCCTGCCCAGCACGTTCGTGGATCTGGACGTGACACCCACGCGCGAGCAGATGCCGTCCTACGGCATGGGCGGCTGGCTCGAGGATGACGCTGCGGTCCTCCTCAACGACGAATGGGACGTGTGGGAGGTCCGCCCCGACGGCTCCTCCGCCCGGAAGCTCACCGACGGGGCGGAGGACGAGATCCGCTACCGGGTGGTGCCCGTGGATCTGGACGGGGACGACGACGGATACGGGACCGACGAGGCCATCTACTACAGCATCTACGGCGAGTGGACGAAGAAGGCGGGATACGCCATGGCCGAGCGCGGTGACGACCCGGAGATGCTCGTCTGGGACGACAAGTCCTTCGGCGGCTTCTTCGGCCGTCTCCAGAAGGCCGAGGACGCCGACGTGTTCGTCTTCCGTCAGGAGGCGTACGACGACTCCCCCGACTATTTCGTGGCCGGCCCCGACCTGGCGGATCCCCGGCAGGTGACCGAGACCAACCCGTTCCAGGACGACTACGCCTGGGGTCGGGTGGAGCTCGTCGACTACGAGAACGAGTGGGGACGGCGGCTCCAGGGTGTGCTCACCTACCCGGCGGACTTCGAGCCGGGTCGTGAGTACCCCATGATCGTCTACCACTACGAGGAGCTGTCCCAGGGCATGCACCAGTACCAGGTGCCCGATCCCACCCGGTACTACAACCAGCAGATCTGGGCACAGAACGGCTACTTCGTCTTCCGGCCCGACATCGTCTACCGGGATCGGAGGCCCGGGCAGTCCAACGTGGAGACGCTACGGCCCGCCGTCGCCGCCACGGTGGCCGCCGAGCCCGCCATCGACGAGGACGCCATCGGTCTCATCGGACACTCGTGGGGGGGCTATCAGACCACGTTCTTCGTGACCCAGGACGACCTCTTCGCCGCGGCGGTGGCGGGGGCACCGCTCACCAACCTCATGAGCATGTACCTGTCGTTCTACTGGAACAGCGGGAGCACCGACGCCCGGATCTTCGAGATCAGCCAGGGCCGCATGCAGGTCCCCTGGTGGGAGGATTACGCGTCGTACGAGGCCAACTCACCGGTCCATCACATCCAGAACATGGAGACGCCGCTGCTCATGATGTTCGGGACGAACGACGGAGCGGTGGAATACAATCAGGGCGTCGAGTTCTACAACGCCGCCCGGCGCCTCGGGAAGCAGATGGTGATGCTGTCGTACGAAGGGGAGAACCACGGCCTGGCCCGGGAGCCGAACCAGCTGGATTACCAGCGGCGCATCATGGAGTGGTTCGGCCACTACCTGAAGGGCGAGCCGGCGCCGGACTGGATCGAGTCGGGGCTCTCGTACATCGAGCAGCAGGATCGACTGGCGCGGAAGCGGCCCATCGGCTGAGGGGACACGCCCGTCTCGTGCCGTCAGTCGCCGGCGAGCATCGGCGGCTTCCCCAGGCGCTCGACGGCCGTGCCCAGCACGCCCTCCGCCGCCATGGCCACCCCGAGAAGCGCCTCGTCGTCACCGCCGCGGGCCACGAGCTGGAGGCCCACGGGCATCCCCTGGGCGTCCAGCCCCACGGGGAGGCTGATGGCGCAGAGCCCGAGCATGTTGGCCGGGCACGTCGGCCGGAGGGTGGCGACGTTCACTTCCTTGTACCGCTCCAGATCGTCGGAGACGTCGGCGACCGGAGGCGGAGAGATGATGTTGGCGGGGAGGGCCAGGACGTCGGCTTCTCCGAAGAGCCCGTCCACCATGGCCGCCATGCGGCGGTGCTTCGCCACGGCTTCTCGGTAGCGGGCGTCGTCGAGGGCGAGGGCGCCTTCGATACGAGCGCCCACGGTGGGGTGGAGGAGATCGAGCCAGTCGGGGAGCTCCTCCGTGATCCAGGCGTGGACCTCCGCCTTCCCGATGCCGCCCCCCATGTAGTGGTCCACCGCGTCGTCCAGGAGGCTCCCGACCGTGTGCTCGAGCTCGGCGCCGGCGCCCTCCAGCTCCTCCAGCGCCCCGGTGAGGACGTCCTTCAGGTCGGGGCCACAGTCCTCCCAGAGGCGACAGTCGGGCAGGTGGATCCTCACGCCGTCCAGGGTGGCCGCCTCCAGGGCCGCCAGCAGGTGATGCGGGTCCTTCCAGCTCCCGTCGACGCAGCCGAAGAAGTAGACGCTGTCGGCTACGGTCCTCGTCAGAGCGCCCACGGTGTCGAAGGTGCTGCTCAGGCGGGTCACCCCGTCGGTGGAGAGGCGACCCTTCGTGGTCTTGTGCCCCACCACGCCGGTGAAGGCGGCGGGGATGCGGATTGACCCCCCGGTGTCCGATCCCAGCGCCACCAGCGCCGAGCCTTCCCAGAGGCTGACCCCGGCCCCGCACGAGGAGCCACCCGGGATGCGGGCCACGTCCGGGTCCCAGGGGTTGTGGGGCGTGCCCCAGTGAGGGTTCATGCCCACGCCACCGTAGGCGAACTCCACGGTGTGGGTCTTGCCCACGACCACAGCGCCGGCCTCCCGGACCCGCTGCACCAGCCAGGCGTCCCGGGACCAGGGCTCCTCGGGTAGTCGGCGAGGCGATCCGGCGAAGGTGGGCATGCCCTCCACGCCGTAGATGTCCTTCACCGAGACGGGAATGCCGCAGAGCCGCCCGCCCTTCCCCTGGTCCAGGGCCTGCTGGGCCTCCTCGGCCCCTCTCCTGGCCGCCGCCACATCGAAGTGCCTATAGGCGTGCAGCGCCTCGCCGAGGACCTCGTGTCTGGCCAGGGCCGCCTCGACGAGCTCCACCGCGCCCAGGTCACCGTCCCGGAGGGCCGCGACGGTCCCGGCGAGGGAGCGATGGAGGGGGGGTGGGGCGAACAGCCCGCTCAACGGTAGTTCCCGAACATGAGCTGCACGCCGTAGTCCTTCGGCTTGAGGAAGGCGATGACCGCCTGGAGCTCGTCCCGCGACGGCGACGTGACCCGGAGCTCCTCCCCCTGGATCTGGACCTGGACCTTCTTGAAGCCGCCGTCACGGATGTCCTTCGAGATCTTCTTCGCCGTCTCCTGGTCGATCCCCGACTTGAACCCCCAGACGGTGCGGGCGCGACCCATGGAGCCGGTCTCGATCTTCCCTTCGTCCACGTTCTTCAGCGGGACCTTCCGCCGGCTGAGCTTCTCCCGGAGCACGTTGGTGAGCTGGGTCAGCCGGTACTCGTCGTCCGCCTCCAGCTTCACCTCTCCCGCGTCGCGGTCGAAGTCGATGGTGCAGTCCGTGCCCTTGAAGTCGTAGCGCGTCCGGGTCTCGCGGATCGCCTGGTTCACCGCGTTGTCCACCTCCTGGAAGTCGATGCTCGTGGAGATGTCGAAAGACTGCTTCTTGGCCATGCGCATTCTCCGATGGATGTCCGTTCCGAGGAAGCTATGCCGCCCGGGGTCCATCCGTAACCGGATGTGATGGCCCGGCTCTTGCCCCCTGGAGGGGACAGTAGACGGCCCGGATGTGCCTCCGACCAGGTCTGGAGCGCCTTCCCGGTCGTCCGTGGGCGGGATTCCGGAAAAGATTTTCATTGCGTCCGGAAGATTTTGCCCGCTTTTTTCGTGTAAACATTTGTTTCTCATCCGGAGGATGAAGGATCATGCGTCGTTTCATGTTCGCACTCAGCGCCGTCCTGGCCATGGCCGTCCTGGCCGCTCCCGTGGACGCCCAGCTCAAGTTCGGTGCCCAGGCAGGTCTCGTGACGGGTCTCGAGGAGGCTTCCGCCCTCGACGGCACGTTCGGTCTCGGTGGACGGGTCCTGGTGGATCCCCCGCTTCTCCCCGTGGGCGGCTTCGTCTCCGCCACGTACTTCTTCCCCGACAACGACGTGAGCTACTGGACGGCCACGGCGGCCGCCCAGCTCCGGCTCCCCCTCCCGATGGTGAAGCCGTACGCCCTGGCGGGTTGGCAGCTCCGGGGGACGTCATTCAACGACCAGTCCAACACGGAGAACGGTCCGGTAGCCGGAATCGGAGTCCAGCTGGACCTCGCGATCTCGGCCTTCCTGGAAGCGACCTTCGAGTTCAACGAGGACGATCCGGCCTTCCCCGACGTGGACAACGACCCGTTCGTCATCAAGGGCGGCATCCTCTTCGGAGGGAGCTGACCCGAGGGACCGGACGCCACTCCTCCGGGAGTGACGACCGTGAAGTGATCATCGGCGGGGGGCTCCGGTCATGGAGCGCCCCGCCGATTCGTCTTCGGGGGTCGGTGTGGCCTCGCCGTCGCCGTTCTTCGATACTCGTTGGATGACGCGATCCCTCCCTCTCCGTACGGGACGCCGGTGCGCCGCGCTGGTCTTCGCCCTCCTGATCCCGGCGGCCCCCGGACAAGGGCAGGAGCCGTGTTCACGGGGCAGGATCTCGGAGATCGAGATCCGGACCGCCGATCCGTACGACGAGGAGGCCACGGCCGACGAGGCCACCTTCGACTGGGCCTTCCGGGCCCTCAACTGGCTGCACCTGGAGACCCGTGAGCAGGTGATTCGCTGGGAGCTGCTCTTCCAGGAAGGCTCCTGCCTCGATCCTCTCCGTCTCAGCGAGACGGAACGGAGCCTCCGCGGCCTCTCCTTCCTCCAGTCGGCGTCGGTGACGAGCGAGCGCCTGCCCGACGGCTCCCACCGGGTGGAGGTGGAGACTCGCGACAGCTGGGCCCTCGCGGCCAGCGTCGGTGTGGAGCTGGAGGACGGGCTCGAGCTCACGGGCATCCAGGCGACCTACGGGAACGTGCTGGGGTGGGGGCTCCGCGCCCAGCTCTTCCGGCGCTCATTCCGGGAGCGGCTACGCCGCGGCCTCCTCCTTCGCCACACCAACGTCCTGGGCACCGAGGTAGACGCCGTCGTGCACGGGGGCAGGACCCTCTCCGGCGACTATCTGAGCCAATCCCTCCACAAGCCCTTCCAGGACGAGTTCGCCGATCATGCCGTGCGTCAGGTCTATGCCCGTCGCGACGACTTCTTCGCCTACGCTCTGCCGCCCGGCTTCGGGTTCACGCCCGCGCTGCTCCGCTACCGTGCCGAGCTCGTGGAGCTCGCCTACCAGCGCCGGCTCGGCGGTCCCACCGAGCGGCAGATGCTGCTGGGCGTGGGGCTGACCAGCGAGTCCTTCTCGGCCCCCCTGGGAGCGGAAGGGACACGGGCCGTCGTCGACGGGGGCTTCGACGAGAGCGTGACGGCACCGGACTCGGTGCGGGCCGTGATCGCCACCCAGGCCGCACCCTACGCCACGCGGAGGACGAGCTTCTTCCTCGGGGCGCGCCGGATGCGCTTCGAGACCCGCCGGGGCCTTGATGCCATCACGGCGGTGCAGGACCTGGCGGTGGGCGACGAGGTGCTCCTCGCCGTGGCGCCGGGGCTCGCGCTCTGGGACGAGGACCACGCCGACCTCCTCCTCCGCCTCCAGGGCCGCGTGGGGCTTCTCGGGAGCCAGCAGTACTCCATGACCCGCTTCGACGTCCAGGGTCGGCGGGCCTTCGTCGGGGCGCCCGGTCCATCGGGGTGGCGGGACGTGGTGGGATCCGTTCGGACCGACGGGTACTGGACGTACAGCTCCTGGGCCAGCCTCTACGGCAGGGCCCGGTACTCGCTGGGCTGGAGGACGGATCGTCCGTTCCAGCTCACCCTCGGAGGCCGCGACGGCATCCGTGCCTATTCGGAGGACGCCTTCCCCGGAAGCCGGCTCCTCTTCCTGTCGCTCGAGCAGCGCTTCAACCTGGAAGCGGTGAGCCCGGGGTTCGCGGATCTCGGCGCGGCGCTCTTCGTGGACGCAGGGCAGACGTGGGCGGGTGACGCGCCGTTCGGAGCGGATTCGGGGTGGCAGGCCGGGGTCGGGCTGGGGCTCCGGGGCGCTCCGGCGGGTGCCCGCCGGGTGATCCGCATGGACCTCACGCTTCCGCTCACCGACCGGGGGGAGGTCCGCGGCGTCGCCTTCCGCATCTCCGCCGAGATCTTCGGGGTCCTGGATCGGCGGAGGTGGCCGAGCCAGATCGAGCGCTCCCGTTGGTACGGCAACGAGCCCGACATGTCGAGACGCGTTCCCGACCCACTGGCGGGGAACTGACCGCGGGTCTACGGTGTCGCAACGAGGACGTCGACCGGCATACGGACCATCCTCACAGCAGCCGGAGCGAGACCGTGCCCAAGCCCACTTCCAAGAGAGCCGCCCTCATCCTGGGCTTCACGGTCCTCCTCACCGGCGTATGGGGCTGCTCCTCGGGCTCGGGGGGGCGCGAGGTCTCGTTCCGGGGCGACTCGGCCCCGGGGCTCCGCATCACCATCCGGAATCAACGCACCCAGCAGGCCCGCTTCTGGATCTGGATCGACGGTCGACGGGAGTCCCTCGGCTCGGTCCAGTCCACCGACACCGAGACCTTCCAGGTCCGCCTGGACGGGGTGTCCAGCGTCCGTCTGGAGTTCGATCTGACCCTCGGCGCCCGCTGCTTCACGCGGACCGTGTCGCTGGAGCCGGGCACCCAGCTCGACGTCACCATCCCGGTGAACCTCCGCCTCATGGACGTGCGCTGCGGCTGACCCGCTGCGTCAGATGCGGGCCTGCACCGTATAGAGCTGGTGGTACCGGCCCTGGAGGGCCATGAGGTCGTCATGCCGGCCGCGCTCCACGATCTGCCCTCCCTCGATGACCAGGATCAGGTCCGCCCGCTGGATGGTGGAGAGGCGGTGGGCGATGACGATGGTGGTGCGCCCCCGGAGCAGATCGTTGAGGCTCTTCTGGATGAGCGCCTCGCTCTCGGTGTCCAGGCTGGACGTGGCTTCGTCCAGGAGGAGGATCCGGGGCCGGGCCAGCAGGGCCCGCGCGATGGTGACCCGCTGTCGCTGGCCGCCCGACAGCTTCACGCCCCGCTCCCCGATGACCGTATCCAGACCTTCGGGGAATCGGTCGGAGAACTCGGTGACGAAGGCCTTCTCCGCCGCCTCCTGGATCTCGTGCTCTTCGGCGTCCGGGCGCGCGAAGCGGAGGTTCTCGCGGATGGTCCCGTCGAAGAGGAAGTCGTCCTGGAACACGAGCCCGAGCTGCTTGCGGTACGAGGCCAGGACGACGTTGCGGAGGTCGATGCCGTCCACCACCACCCGTCCGCTGTCGGGGGTGAGGAAGCTGGCCGCGAGCCCCGCCATGGTCGACTTCCCCGAGCCCGAGCTTCCCACCAGGGCGACCACCATCCCCGGTGTCGCCTCGAAGGAGACCCCCCGGAGCACCGGCTTGTCTTCCTCGTAGGCGAAGTGGACGTCCTCGAAGCGCATCTCCCCGGCGATGTCGGGCATCTCGACGGTCCGCTCGGGATCGTCGTCCTCCTGGGGCCACGAGAGGAGCTCCGCGGTGCGGTCGAGGCCGGCGAAGGCCTCCGTCATCTGGGTCCCGATGTTGGCCATCTGGACCACGGGCGCGATGAGGAAGCCCAGGAAGAGGGTGAACGCGAAGAGGTCACCGACGGTGATCTCACCCTGGAGCACCAGCCATCCCCCGTATCCCATGATGAGGACGCTGGCCAGGCCCATGAAGAAGGTGCCCAGGCTCGTCACGAGGCTCGACGTGGTGAGGGTCGTCTTCACGTTGTCGAAGATCCGCATGACGCCTTCGAAGAAGATCTCGCTCTCCTTCTCCACGGCGTGGAAGCCCTTGATGATGCGGATGCCGCCGAGCGCCTCGGTCAGGCGACCCGTGACGTCGGCGCGGATCTTCCCGCGCTCGCGGAAGGCGGGGCGGAGGGTCTGGAACGCCTTGGTGGACACGAAGGCGAAGGCCGCCAGCGGGACCAGCGCCAGGGCCGTCATCACCGCATCGACCCGGATGAGGAAGACGAAGGCCACCACGGCCGTCACGGTGCCTCCGACGAGCTGCACCAGCCCGGTACCCACCAGGTTCCGGACCCCTTCCACGTCGTCCATGATCCGGGACACCAGCTCCCCCGACTTGGTGTTGTCGAAGACCCGGACGGGGAGATGCAGGACGTGCTCCTGCACCTGGGAGCGGAGGTGGGCGATGAGGTTCTGCGCCTCGACGCTGAGGAGCATGGTGAGGGAGTAGGAGGTGGCCGCCTGGATGGTCACCGCCGCGCCCACGCCTCCGAGGATCAGGTACAGCGTCTGCATGTCCTGGTTCGCGATGACGTCGTCGATGAGGTACTTGGTCGCCCAGGGGAGGACGAGTCCCGACAGACGGTTCAGGACGATGAGGATGAGGCCGAGGGCGATGAGCTTCTTCCTCGGCCAGATGATCTCGTCGAAGGCGTTCCGGAGGCTCGCCCCGGAGATCTTCTTCTTCGTATTCGACATGGTCGCGGAAGATACACTATCATCCGTGTCATGCGGATCACGACCCATGCAGCGAAGGCCTGCCGGCTCCTCGTCCTGCTCGTGCTGGGGCTCTACGTCCCGGCGTGCAGCGAGGACGTGGTGGGGGTCCAGCTCACAGGCATCTGGGTCGCCGACTCCCACGAGTACGAGAGCGCCTCCGGCCAGGTGGTGGACATCGTCGCGCGGGACGGCGCCACGACGACCCTCGCCGCCAACCTCACCATCGACGGATGGAGGGTGAGCGTCACGCTGGACGACGGTCAGGGGAACGTGGAGAACCTCTTCGGCACCGTGGAGGAGGGAAGCTTCGTCTTCCCCGACGCCGTGTGGACCTTCACCCGCAACGACGACCGCATGCGCATCACCGACGAGTCGGCGACGTTCGACTTCGGAGACGGTCCCGAGCCCGCCTCCCTCGAGATCCTCCTCAC
>JAWVZK010000094.1:0-12477 GCA_033722275.1 Longimicrobiales bacterium
AACAGCGTACACGATCTGGACTTCCAGGGGCCGAGCCTGCAGAAGCGAACCCCGCTCTCGCGCCTGGTCGATCTCGCCCTCCGCGTCCGGCGCTGGATGGTCGAGGCCGTCCAGTGGCTCCACCGGACGCTCTTCCCGAGACGGGCGCACGTGTACGGTCCGCACAAGGACAGCACCGTCGTCGGCCACGTCACCTTCGCTCAGAAGATGGACGACGAGCACGTGCCCATCCATCACATGCGCGTGGAGCTCTGGGCCCGGACGTGGTGGCTGGGATACCGGAAGCTCGGTGAGGCGTACACCGGACGAGACGGTCGCTTCCGCATCCCCTACGACCTCCTCTACGCCCGAAGCTGGTGGATCCGCAGGACCTGGGTCGAGCTCTACACCACGGGGAACCATCGCTGGGAGGACGGACGCCCGGTGAACGACTTCGTGCTCTTCCACGCCGTGAAGATCCGGAAGGGCGATCTGGTGGGGATGATCTACGACGTCGGGCTGGTGCAGCTCTTCTACTGGGAGTACGACCATTCCGAGGGCGTCCCCCGGGTCGTCATCAAGGACCACGACGAAGACGCGCCCCAGTCCTACGCTCCGGGGCGCGTGGACGCCCTCGAGCGGCAGCTCGTGCCCATCGAGGTGGTGAAGATGGAGCACCTGGCTCAGATCGACCTCGATCCCGGGACGCTCACCATCCCGATGATCCAGGCCGACTACCCCGAGAACCTCACCGTCTGCATGGAGCGCCACGAGCCGGGCAGCAGCCGCTCCGACGCGTGGTTCGGCCGCCGGATGATGAACGGGATGTACGCATCGGAGTTCGACCGGGATCCCGAGGATCCCGAGCTGCTGTGGGTCCATCACCACTGGTCGAGCTACGAGCGGACCGACGACTACGCCATCCCGAATGTGGACGTCTGGTTCCGCCTGGGAGACGACGGACTCCCCCGCCCCGTGAAGATCCGCCTCACCGGCGCGCTCAACGCCTACGAGGTCCGCGAGCGGCCTCCGCCCGTGCGCGAGCTCACGCCCGACGACGAGCCGGAGTGGACCTACGCGAAGCGGGTGGTGCGGGTCAGCGGCGGTCTGGGCACCGAGCTCATGCACCACTTCGCCGCCACCCACGTCAATACCGAGCAGTACGCCATCGCCGCGTACCGCAATCTCCGTCTGAGCCCGCTCACCACCCTTCTCTTCCCCCATGTGAAGGACGTGGCACTGGTGGACCACACGGCGAACCGGATCCTCATCAAGAAGGGGTACATCCAGCGAGCCTGCGCGCTGACGCCCCGAGGCATCGACCAGGTGGTGCGCAACACTATGGGCACCCTGGACTGGAAGGGCTTCCGGCCCATGAAGCCCGTCTCCGAGGCGCACGTCTACGCGCGGGCCGCCAACCTCTTCTGGGACGTGGTCGCCGACCACGTCGAGGATTTCGTGGAGGATCACGCCGAGGAGATCCGCCGCCACTGGTACGAGCTCTACCGCTTCTCACGCGACGCCGTCCAGCACAGCGTCCCCGCCTTCCTGTGCGGGTGGCTCCGACGGCAGCTCCACGAGGACGACGGGACGCCCGCGGCGCCCGAGGATCGGGACTGGTATCTCACCGACCACCGCATCGACCTGCCCCTGGACGGGCGCCCGGAGGTCCGCGGCGAGCGCCGGGCGGTCTCGCCGGTGACGGAAGTCGAGGACTTCGAGCACGCGGACCCCGGGGATTGGAAGAATCTCAAGCAGCTCTGCACCTACGTCATCTTCCAGGCCACCTTCGGCCACACCTGGGCGAATTCGAAGCAGTACGACGACATCGGCGAAGTCCTGTACTGCTCTCTCGGACTGCGGTTCGGAGACGGGCCCGACGGCGTCCTCGCCCCCGAGTCGGACTACCGCATCGCGCCGGACCTGACCCGCTCGACACAGATGATGTGGTGGAGCAACGTCCTGTCCCGCACGGGCTACGGCTTCCTCACCCGCAACGAAGACGACGACATCCCGCCGGGCCTCATCGAGAAGCTGGAGTCCAGGCGACGGGACTTCGCCGCACTGGGGATGGACATCGACCAGATCCAGTCACGCACCAACATCTGAGGGACCCATCCTCATGCCCACCCCCGACGTGACCGCGCCCGAGACCGACGTCGTCCACGCTCCCCCGTCGACGCCGGGGATCGACGTCGCCCATGCTCCCCGAGCGGCGCCCGAGATCGACCTCGTCCATGCTCCCAGGCCATGGGGCGCCATGATCTTCCACTGGCTGCGCCGTCGGTGGGACCGGCTCGTCCTCTGGACGATATCCGCGGGCTTCTCCGTGATGCTCACGATCTTCCTGAGCCTCCGACGGACACGGATGTCCCACAACAACGGCGTCGTGGGCCGGGGCTCGGCGACCATCGTGGCGGACCCCGACGAGATCTCGCTGCCTCCTCTGTTCGTGCCGGGACGGGTCTTTCCCTGTCGGGTCCGGCACGCCGCCGCCTCCTTCATGGACGACGCAATGCGGGTCGTCCGCAGCATGTCGGTGAAGTTCGCCGACGAGAACTACGACAGCCCCTTCGACATGGAGCTCAACACGGGCGAGGTCGCGCTCTTCTGGTCGTGCGCGAGCTTCCTCCGCTTCGCCAAGTACAAGCGCACCAAGTACGGGATCCAGTACCACGAGTACTACCGACGTTATCCGGCGGGTGTCCGGGGCGCGCAGGTGGGGATGCGGCGCGATCCCACGTCCTTCACCAACCTGGAGTACTACGCGCAGACGCCGTACCTCTGGACCGGTGAAGACGAGGTGCAGCGCTACGCCCGCTACCGCTGCGTGCCGCACCCCCACGTCCCCGAGTCCGGCAAGCTCGACCCCACGGACATGAGCGACCCCTCCGAGGACCAGCGCATCCGGCCGGGCGAGACGAGGAGCCGTAACTACCTCAAGGAGGAGTACCAGCGCCGCATCCCGGAGAAGCCGGCCCGGTACATGCTCCAGGTCCAGCTCCACACGGCGCAGGACGACGACTCGCCGGAGATCTTCAACTGCTGCGCCGAGTGGGACGAGCGCACGCATCCGTGGCACGACCTGGCCCTCATCGAGGTGAACGAGGTACTGGACTGGGAGACGAGCTGTCTCACGGCCTATTCGCTGGCGAACCTCCCCGACGAGCTGGGCATGATCCCGGCGGAGAGCATCTTCGATTACAACTCGCTGAACTACATGCGCCGCCACTCGGAGCTCGCCCGTAAGGTCCGCGTCCTGACGTGCCGCATCTTCGGAGCGCCCCCGGAGATCCCCAACGACGACAACCGGAACGTATGACGCAGGCCCCCGTCCCCGCTCGGGACGATGAAGCGATGACGTCCGCCGCCGAGGACACGGGCTGACCCGTGGCCGAGGAGCTTCTGTACGAAAGCGACAACTCCCGGGTCTACCTGCGGACGGGAGGCGACGGAGGACGGCCGCTGGTGGTGAAGGTCCTCAACCAGGAGTTCCCTTCTCCACGCAGCATCCGGCAGTTCTACAACGAGTTCGAGATGGTCGAGGGCCTGGACGTGGCAGGGGTCCGGGAGGTCCTGGACATGGGCAAGGTGGGGAACCGACACGCGCTCACCCTGGAGTACGTGCCGGGCTCCACGGTCAAGGAGATCTCCCAGGAGGGTCCGTGGGAGATGGGACGCTTCCTGCGCGCGGCGGTCCAGGCGGCCAGGATCCTCGCCGACGTCCACGCTCGACAGATCGTGCACAAGGACATCAGCGCGCTGAATTGGATCGTGGATCCCGAGGACGGATCCCTGACGCTCATCGACTTCGGCATCTCGTCGCGCATCGATCTGAAGGAGCAGCACCTCGGCAATCCCGAGCGGCTCGAAGGGAACCTGAGCTACATCTCGCCCGAGCAGACGGGGCGGATGAACCGTACCGTCGACTTCCGCAGCGACCTCTACTCGCTGGGGATCACCTTCTGGGAGATGCTCACCGGCCGCCTGCCCTTCCGGGAGCCCGACGCCATGGCGCTGGTCCACGCGCACATCGCACGGGATCCGCCGCCCGTGGAGGAAGTCCGGCCCGACGTGCCGTCCACGGTCTCGCGGCTGGTGGCGCGACTCCTGGCCAAGAACGCCGAGGATCGCTACCAGTCCACCGCCGGCCTCCAGGCCGACCTGGAGCGATGTCTCGCGGCGTGGGACGCCTCGGGCGCCGTCCCCGACTTCGAGCTGGGAGCCGACGACGTCTCCGGCCGCTTCCGGATCCCGGAGCGGCTCTACGGCCGTGATCAGGATCTCACCCGCCTGCTCGCCGCCTTCGATCGAGCGGCCCGGGGTACCCTGGAGACCGTCCTCGTGGGTGGATACTCGGGCACGGGGAAGTCGGCCCTGGTCCGCGAGATCCACAAGCCCATCACGCGACAGCGGGGCTACTTCATCGAGGGCAAGTTCGACCAGTTCCAGAGGGCCACGCCCTATCACGCCATCATCGAAGCCTTCAAGGAGCTGGTGACGCTTCTCCTCACCGAGAACGAAGAGAAGCTGGCGGGCTTCCGCGGGGCCATCCAGGAGGCCGTGGGCGAGGAAGGCAAGGTCCTCACCGACGTCCTGCCCCGACTCGAGCTCATCATCGGGGAGCAGCCCGACGTGGCGGAGGTGGGCGGCAACGAAGCCCAGAACCGCTTCAACTACGTCTTCCGCAAATTCGTCACCGCCATCTCCACCGAGGAGCACCCCATCGTGCTCTTCATCGACGACCTGCAGTGGGCCGACTCGGCCTCCCTCCATCTCCTGCGGGTGCTGCTCACCGACCCCGAGAACCGGTTCCTGCTCTGCGTCTGTGCGTATCGCGACAACGAGGTCTCCCCCTCCCACCCCTTCATGGTCACCGTGGGGCAGATCGAGCGTGACGGCGGGCGCCTGGAGCGCATCGAGATCGGCAATCTGTCCCGCGACGACGTCCACGCCCTGGTCTCCGACGCCCTGACGGCCCCGCCCCACGAGACCCGCGAGCTGACGGACCTGGTGTACGACCGCACACGGGGCAACGCCTTCTTCGTCACCCAGTTCCTCCGCTCCCTCGCCGAGGAGGAGCTCCTCTACTTCGACGTCGACACCCGCACCTGGGCCTGGGACGTGGAGCGCATCGCGGCGAAGAACATCACCGACAACGTCGTGGAGCTCATGGCCGGGAAGATCCAGAAGCTTCCCGACGCCAGTCAGGAGGTCCTCAAGCACGGTGCCTGTGTGGGCAACGTCTTCGATCTGGAGACGCTGTCGGTCATCCTCGAGCGGCCCGCCGACCAGGTGAAGGAGGACCTCCTCGTCGCTCTCTCCGAGGGTCTCGTCATTCCCTTCGAGGACCGGATCAAGTTCGCTCACGACCGGATCCAGCAGGCCGTCTACTCGCTCATTCCCGGCGACGACCGGAACGCGCTGCATCTCCGTATCGGACGCCTCCTGCTGGCCGACGCCTCCGAGGCGCAGCTCGAGGAGTCGCTCTTCGACGTGGTGAACCAGCTCAACCGGGGCCGTGAGCTCGTGGGGGACGCCGGGGAGCGGGCCCGCCTGACCGAGCTCAACCTGCGAGCGGGTCGTAAGGCCAAGCTCTCCTCGGCCTTCGTGCCTGCCTACGAGTATCTGGAGACAGGGATCGGCCTCCTCGGCGAGGCGCCCTGGTCGGAGCAGTACGAGCTCACGCTGGATCTCCATACGGAAGCCGCCGAGGTGGCGTACAACAACGCCGAGTTCGAAGCCATGGAGGCCAAGCTCGACACCATCTTCGAGCACGCCCGGGAGCTGGGCGACACCATCGAGCCGTACGCCATCCGCATCAACGCCTTCAAGGCGCAAAACAAGCTCCAGGATGCCATCGACACGGGCCTGGAGGTCCTCGAGCAGCTCGGCGAGCGGTTTCCCCGGAGGCCGGTGACGCCGCTGGTCATGCTCGATCTGGTGAAGACGAAGCTCATGCTCCGGGGCAAGGACAACGACACGCTGGCTTCCCTGCCGGTGATGACGGATCCGGAGAAGAAGGCGGCCATGCGGATGCTCAACGACATCGCCTCGCCCGCGTATTGGGGCCGTCCCGAGATCCTCCCCTTCGTCATCTTCCGCATGATCCAGCTCACGCTTCGGCACGGGGTCACCGAGGTGTCGGCCTTCGGCTTCCCGACCTATGGGCTCCTCATGTGCGCCGTCCTGGGCGACATGCCCGAAGGCTACCGCTTCGGCCAGCTCGGGCTGCGCCTCCTCGATCGCTTCGACGCCAAGGAGTGGCTCAGCCAGTCGTACACGCCGGTCTACGCGCTCATCAACCACTGGAGCGAGCACGTCCACCTCAGTCTCGAGCCGTTCCTGTACTCCTACCGGATCGGCTTCGAGACCGGCGCCATCGAGTACGCGTGCGTCAACCTCAACATCTACGTCATACACTCCTATCTCGGCGGCAAGCCCCTCGGGCCCATGGAGGAGGAGACGCACTCGTACGCCGAGCTCATGCGGCGCTACAAGCAGGACACGAACTTCAACTACACCGAGGTCTATCGGCAGGCCATGCTGAACCTGCGCGAACCGGGGCTGGAGGACCCCGCGCTCCTCACCGGCGACGCCTACGACGAGAGGGCCATGATGGAGCGGGCCCGCGAGAATCAGGACAAGACCGGGCGCTTCCAGATCCACTTCAACAAGACCATCCTCCACTACCTCTTCCACCAGTACGACGAGGCACGGAGCCACGCCGACGAGGCCCGGCCTCTGCTGGACTCGGTGCTGGCGAAGTTCGAGGTGCCCAACCTCTGGTTCTACGAAGCCATGGCATACATGGCGTTGGCGCGGAGGGAGGGCGCCCGGCGGGTGCCACGGCGTGCTCGCAAGACCATCCGTCAGTTCCGCAAATGGGCGCACCACTCCCCGGACAACCACCGGCACAAGCTGCGTCTCCTGGAGGCCGAGGCCGCTACGCTGGACGGGGACGGGCTGAAAGCGCAGGACGCCTACGAGGAGGCCATCGCGGGAGCCGCCGAGCAGGAGTTCCTCCACGAGGAAGCCCTGGCGTGCGAGCGGGCCGGGATGCACTACCTGGAGCGAGGACGCGAAGAGCTGGCGCAGCACTACCTGATGCGGGCGTATCAGGGCTGGCGGGAGTGGGGCGCCGCGGCCAAGCAGGATCATCTCACCCGGGTCTTCCCGCGCTTCGTCACCGCGCGTGAGCGGAGCACCGTTCCCGTCCTCTCCACGGAAGGGACCACCGCCGGCAGCACCGTGTCCGACGGCTCGGTGCTGGATCTCAACACGCTTCTCAAGGCCTCCACGGCCATCTCGGGCGAGATCCAGCTCGCCAGCCTCCTGCGCACGCTCATGGCCATCGTCGTGGAGAACGCCGGCGCCCAACGCGGCCTCCTCCTCCTGGACGACGGGGACGGGCTGAAGCTGCAGGGCGAGCGGACCGTGGACGGTGCGGTGGAGGTGCTGCAAGACGAGCCCGTGGCCGGGAGCGACCGCGTGGTGGAGGCCGCCGTGGCCCTGGCGGCCCGGACCCGGGAGACCCTGGTGGTGGACGACGCCACCGAGGACGAGCGCTTCGCCGCCGATCCACTGGTGCAGCGCCGTGGAGTGCGGAGCCTCCTCTGCATGCCCATCGTCGGCCAGGGCGAGCTCCGGGGCGTGCTGTACCTGGAGCACGGACGGGTGGGCGGGGCCTTCACCGACGAGCGGACGGAGATGCTCCGCCTGTTGTCGGGTCAGATCGCCATCTCCATCGACAACGCCCTCAATTACGAGAACCTCGAGCGGCTGGTCCTGGAACGGACCCGGGAGGTCGTCGAGCAGAAGGACCGCGCCGAGGACGCCCTCGAGCGGCTCAAGGCCACGCAGACCCAGCTCGTGCAGTCGGAGAAGATGGCGTCGCTGGGCCAGCTCACCGCCGGCATCGCCCACGAGATCAAGAACCCCCTCAACTTCGTGAACAACTTCGCCCAGATCAGCAACGACCTCACCGACGAGCTCGAGGAGGAGCTGGTGGGCCACGGCTCTAGGGACGAGATGCAGGCCATCCTCGGCGAGCTCCGGACCAACGCGAGCCAGATCCGGAAGCACGGCGTGCGTGCGGCGGCCATCGTTCGCGCCATGGAAGAGCACGCCCAGACCGGCCGGGGCGTCAAGGAAGCCACCGATCTCAACTCCGTCGTGGCCCGATTCGCCCGGCTGGCGCTGGACGACGTGAACGGACAGGGACCGCCGGTGGAGCTGGTGGAGGACTTCTCCGACGATGTGGGGGCCGTGAGCATCTCCGTTCAGGAGATCGGGCGGGTGGTGATGAACCTGGTGGACAACGCCGTGGAGGCCGTCCGCGCTCGGGACGTCGCCGAGGACGGCGACGTGGCGGGACGCGTCGAGATCCGCACGCGTCGAGAGGCCGACCGGATCCAGGTGGACGTCGTGGACAACGGCGTCGGCATCCCTCCCGAGGACGGCGGCCGGGTCTTCGAGCCGTTCTTCACCACCAAGGACAGCATCGAAGGACACACCGGCCTGGGTCTGTCGTTGTGTTACGACATCGTCACCCAGGGGCACGCGGGAACGCTGTCGCTTCTCGAGACCGACCCCGGGGGCTCGACGTTCCGGATGGAGCTGCCGGCAGGCTGACAGAAGGCTTACGGTGGCCCGGGCTCCGCCTCGATGGGCTGCGTCGCGCGAAGGATGGAGTCCAGCCGGGCCAGCACCACGTCCGGGACACCCGTGGCCGAAGCCCCCAGGCGGTGCCAGATCAGGCGCCGATCGGCATCCAGGAGCGCCAGGTGGGGAAGCCCGGTGGCCGGGATCCAGAAGGCGTCGGCCAGCACGCCGTCGACCTCACGGACCGTCGGGTACGCGGCCCCCTGCGCCTCCATCCAGCGCAGAGCGTTCTCCGCGGTGTCGTCGACGAGGATCCCGAGGACGGCGATCCGATCTTCGTAGCGCTCCGCGACTTCGGTCACGTGCCGGTGCTGCTCGCGGCACGGGGGACACCACGACGCCCAGAAGTCGAGGAGGATCGGCCGGCCGCGGAGGTCCGACAGGGAGATCCGATCCCCTGGGCGCCACGTCGTCGCGGTGGGGTCCACGACCTCGAGCTCCGCGTCCGGGAGCCGATCGCCGGGGGCCGGAGGGCGCTCGGGGGCGCACGCCGTGAGCGCCACGAGCAGGGTGAGCCCGGTGAGCGTCATGACCAGGGTCGCGAGGACCGGGCGCGACGAGGATCGGATCCGTTCTGCTCGTGTCACTTGCGCGTGGGGTCGGTCGGAGTCCGGGGGCCGAAGACGTTCCGGCGCCGGCGCTCCCGGCGCACCGTGTCGGAAGTGTCGCGTCCGGGACCCGGGTCGACAAGCGCCGCACGGACCCGCCGGGCCGTTCACCCCCTCGTGCGCGGCCCTCTTCCGTAGGGGTTTTCCCGACCCTGGGACGCGGGTACGACCCGCTTACCGCCGAGGGGCACAGGAGCGATCGTTTTTGAACGAGGACGTCCGCATCGGCATCCTCGAACGAACCTCCCTTCGTGCGAGGGGACCGTCCGGCGTCCACCGGTTCCCATCTGCCGGAGGTCACGCATGCCCCCTCGCTCGAGATCCCCCTTCCCGGTGCTGATGCTCCTCTTCACCGTCGCCCTGTACGGATGCGACGATCCCAGCTCCATCCACGGAGTGTCCGTCGACGAGCCTGTCTTCGCCAAGGGCGGGAAGGACCGAACCGATCCACCCGGTGGCGGCGACGAGATGGTCGCCCTCGGAGCCCTCCTCTTCGCCGACCAGGATCTGTCCCTGAACGGGAATCAGTCCTGCCAGACGTGCCACGAGCCTACGGAGGGCTTCGCGGCGCCCCTTTCCGTCGTCACCACCCGGGGCTCCGTCGTCGAAGGCTCCGAGCCGGGCCAGTTCGGGGACCGGAAGCCGCCCTCCGCCGCGTTCGCCACGCTGGCCCCCGTCTTCGCCGCCGGCGGAAACAACGCCAGCGGCGGCAACTTCTGGGACGGCCGCGCCACGGGCGAGATCCTCGGAAATCCGGCGTCGGACCAGGCGCTGGGCCCCTTCCTGAACCCCAAGGAGCAGGCGATGCCCGACGAGGCCTGCGTCCTCTGGCGTCTCACCCAGGATGTGGAGACCGACTATGTCGGCGCCTTCCTCTCCCTGTGGAACGTGGACCTGAGCGCCATCGACTTCCCCGCCGACGTGAAGACGGTGTGCGAAACCTTCACCGACATGCCCGGCGAGCTGGTCGCCCTCAGCGCCGTCGACCGTGCGACGGTCCGGGAGCAGTATCAGAACGTCGCACGGGCCATCGCCGCCTTCGAACACTCCTTCAACACCTTCGACTCGCCCTTCGACCTGGGGCAGACAACCGAGATCGAAGCCGAGGGAGCGAAGCTCTTCGGGAGCAAGGGCAAGTGCCAGCAGTGCCATGACGACAAGGGTGACACGCCCCTCTTCACGGATTTCGAGTTCCACAACCTGGGCGTGCCCCTGAATCCCGACAATCCCGTCCACAACCGGACCTCGGCGACCTTCGATCCGGGGCTCGGCGGTGTCACGGGCGATCCGGCGCACCTGGGCAAGTTCAAGACCCCCACGGTCCGCAACGTCGCGGCGGGCGGGAACCGGACCTACATGCACAACGGCGCCCTGATGGATCTGCGACAGGTGGTCCAGTTCTACAACACGCGGGACGTGCTGCCGGTGTGCACGGACGAAGCGGTGCTGGAGGATCCCTTCCAGTGGGGTCCCGACGGTGCCGGGTGCTGGCCGCCCCCCGAGTATCCCCAGAACCTGGACACGAAGAACATGGGCAACCTCGGGCTCACCGACGCGGAAGTCGACGCCATCGTCGCCTTCATGGAGGCCTTGAACGGGTCCGGGGGGACGCCGTAGGGGGCCCGTGGCCGTCGTGACCCTCGCCCGTCGTCCGTCGGCGGCGGGCGAGGTCCTCCCCGGCTTGTAGATTCAGGCAACCGCGCCCTCCCCGACGGGCCGCTCGACTTTCCCCAGGAGTCCGCCGATCCAGCATTCGCGAAGCGCCACCTCGACACTGCCTCCCGTCCCGCAGCCTCGTCGGAGACGCATCGACGGACCGCGATACCGGGTGGAGTTTCCACCTCCGAAGGGAGGAGATCTCGACCAGGACGAAGCGTACTTCCATCTCGTCGACGACGGAGATCGCTCGAAGATCCGGTTCCACGACTATCCCTCCATCTACCGGCGTCCCGGACTGTACGAGCAGCTCTTCTACGATCGCCTCAAGTGCCAGTCGCCGTCCAAGGTCGCCGGCGTGCTGAGCCAGGCCGTCACGAAGGTCAACGAGCGGCCCTCCGAGCTCAGGGTGCTCGACCTGGGGGCCGGTAACGGAATGGCGGCGGAGGCCCTCGCCTCGGTCGGAGTATCGCGACTCGTCGGGGCCGACATCATCCCCGAGGCCCGGGCGGCGGCCTTCCGTGACCGACCGAGCATCTACGACCAC
This sequence comes from Longimicrobiales bacterium, assembly GCA_033722275.1. Lineage (GTDB taxonomy): Bacteria > Gemmatimonadota > Gemmatimonadetes > Longimicrobiales > Gaopeijiaceae > UBA2589. Next base: position 11,455 of record JAWVZK010000094.1, read on the forward strand.
TACTACGTCACCGACCTCTCGGACCTCGACGGCCCGGTGCGCGACGAGCTCCTGGCCTGGTCGTTCAACTGCCTCGTCTGCGTCGCCGCCCTCGGATTCGGAGACATCCCACCGTTGGCCGTGGGCGCCGCGCTGGGGCTCATCGAGCGCAACGGATGGATCGCCTTCAACATCAAGGAGTCGTTTCTCGACGCCAGCGACGACAGCGGCTTCAGCGTCTTCGTCCGGGAGCTGATCTTCTCGGAAGACCTCGACCTGTTCCACCTCGAGCGCTATCGGCATCGCCTCTCCATCGACGGGCGGCCCCTGAGTTACTTCGCCATCGTCGGCAAGAAGTCGGGAGACGAGCTCCCTCCGTCCGTTCGCTCCATGCTGGACGCGCCAGGCTAGATCTCTCCCCTCCGCGCGAACTCCCGGATGTGGTCGGCGGCGCGGAAGGCCAGCGCCTGGATGGTCATCGTCGGCTGACCGCGCCCCGACGTGACCATGCTGCTTCCGTCGCAGATGAAGAGGTTCGGGACGTCGTGGGCCCGATGATACCGGTCCACCACCGATACGGCAGGGTCGTCGCCCATCCGGCACGTCCCCAGGAGGTGGGCGGCGATGGAAGAGGGCTCCACGGGCACCCGCACGATCTGCTCGGCCCCCGCCGCCTCCATGATCTCCACCGATCGGTCCTGGAGGAAACGAGCGAACGCCAGGTCGTCGGGATGGTCGTCGTAGGTGACACGGATTCCCGGGCGTCCCCAGAGATCCACCAGGCTCTCGTCCAACGTGATCGAGTTCTCTTCCCTGGGAAGCGACGTTCCGTGACCGGCCACCATCATCGTGTATCGGTAGGCGGCGAGCTGCTCCTTGAACCCCGGCCCCCACGTAGGCATGCCGGGCATCGGATTGTCGACCATGGCCCAGAAGAGGGGGCCGAAGGTGGCCCGGGCGTCCAGTCCACCACCCCCGTAGAAGCCCCGATCCGGGTCGGCCTCGTAGAAGTCCATGACCACGCGCGTGGCCGCCTGCGGTGGG
>JAWVZK010000095.1:0-12438 GCA_033722275.1 Longimicrobiales bacterium
GCGAGCTCGGCGGCGCCTTCCATGATGCGCGCGGCTTCGGCCGCGACGTCCGCGGCGCCGTGCTCGGGTGCCTCGAACACGAGCTCGTGCTCGCCGTACTCGAGCGTGCGCGTCCCCAGGACCTCGTCGAGGACGTAGAGCACCATCCGCTCCACGAGCTCCATCTGCTCCCGGTAGTCGCTGAAGGCCTGATACCACTCGAGCATGGTGAACTCCGGATTGTGCATCCGGGAGAGGCCCTCGTTCCGGAAGTCCTTCGAGATCTCGTAGACCCGGTCCATGCCGCCGACGATGAGTCGTTTCAGATACAGCTCGTCGGCGATGCGGAGGTACATGCGCTGATCCAGCGCGTTGTGCCGCGTGACGAAGGGCTTGGCCGAGGCCCCTCCGTAGAGGGGCTGCAGGACGGGCGTCTCGACTTCGAGAAATCCCTCCTCGTCGAGGAAGCGCCGCAGCGCCGTGATCACCCGGGAGCGTAGACGGAAGACGTCGCGCACCTCGGGATGGACCGCCAGATCGGCGTACCGCTGCCGATAGCGGCCCTCCTGGTCGGCGAAGCCGGAGTGCACGATGCGCTCGCCGGTTTCCGGGTCGGTCTCCACCTTGCCGAAGGGCAGCGGGCGGAGAGACTTGGCCAGGAGGGTCCAGGACTCGACCTGAACCGTGACTTCTCCCGTCCGCGTCCGGAAGAGCGGCCCTTCCACCCCGATCCAGTCGCTGACGTCCAGGAGGCCCAGCGTCTCGAAATCGTCCTCTCCCAGGACGTTCTTCCGGAAGTAGAGCTGGATCCGGCCGCTCACGTCCTCGATGTGGGCGAAGACGCTGCGTCCCATGTCCCGCCATCCCACGAGGCGCCCGCCGACCCGGACCCGCGGCCCATGTCCGGCGTCGTCCAGCGTCTCGTCAGATTCGGCGGCCTCGAAGAGAGCTCGCGCCTCTTCGGCGGACTCGGTGCGCTCGAAGTTGTAGGCGAAGGGCTCGATGCCCTTGTCACGCAGCTCCTGAAGCTTTTCGCGACGGTGCCGCAGCACCTGGCTGAGATCCTCCCCGCCCTGCTCTTCGCTCCGTTCTTCGGCCATTACGCGGTCGCTGCGGCTCCGGTCTGCTTCAGATACGCTTCGATGAGGGGGTCGAGGTCACCGTCCATCACTCCGTGGACGTCGGTGATCTTCATCTCGGTTCGATGGTCGTTGACCATCGTGTAAGGCTGGAAGACGTAGGACCGGATCTGGCTCCCGAAGGCGATATCGCTCTTGCCCGCCTCGAGTTCCTTCTTCGCCGCCTCCCGCTCCTCCAGCTCCCTCTGGTACAGGGCGGCGCGGAGCATCTTCATCGCCGTGCTGCGGTTCTTGTGCTGGGAGCGCTCCTGCTGACACGCGACGACGATACCCGTGGGCTCGTGGGTGATCCGCACGGCGGAGTCGGTCTTGTTCACGTGCTGGCCCCCCGCGCCCGACGCCCGGTACGTGTCGACGCGAAGATCCGACTCGTCGATCTCGATCTCGATGTCGTCGTCCACCGCCGGATACACGAATACGGAGGCGAAGGAGGTGTGGCGCCGGGACTGGGCGTCGAAGGGGGAGATGCGGACGAGGCGGTGGACCCCGGCTTCCGCCTTCAGATAGCCGTAGGCGCTCCCACCCAGGATCTCGAAGGTGGCGTTGCGGATCCCTCCTTCTTCGGCCGGCTGCAGATCCAGGACGTTCACGGTGAAGCCCTTCTGCTCCGCCCACCGGGTGTACATGCGCATGAGCATCTCGGCCCAGTCCTGGGACTCGAGGCCCCCTGCCCCCGGATGGATCGTGACGATGGCGTCGCGGTGATCGTCCTCGCCCTGGAGCATGGTCCGGAGCTCCATCTTCTCCACCCCCTCCTCCAGCGCCGCGAGGCCCGTCTCCAGCTCGGCCTCCAGCTCCGGATCCTCGTCGAGCTCCAGGAGCTCCACCAGAGCTTCGAGGTTCTCGGCGCGGGACGAGAGCTCGTTCCAGGGCTCGATCCATCCCTTGATCCGGTTCGACTCGTCGATGAGCTCACGGGCGGCGTCGGGATCGTCCCAGAAGTCCGGGGCCGCCATCATCTGCTCGAGGTTCTTCAGCCGCTCCTCACGGGTGTCGAGGTCAAAGATACCCCCTGAGCTCACGGATCTCCGTGCGGAGCTCCTCCAGCTTTTCGAGCTGATCCTTGTTCATCGTCCTGCGTCGTCACCTTCGGGGAGAAACCAGAGAGAGGGGCCGCCCGAGCGGGGCGACCCCTCCCTTCCGTCGACACGGAATATACCGGCCCTCGGGACGTGCTAGAAGACCTTCTCGCCCTTCGCCAGGATGTCGTTCAGGGCATCCGTCCAATACTGCCGGCCTTCGCCCTCGGCGAGCTCCTCGCCCACCTGCTCCACGAACTCCTTCCAGGACTTCTCGATCTCCTCCTCGAAGTCCTCCTCGAGGGTATCGTTGGCCAGCGCCGACTGATGTCGCTCGGCGTTGTACATGATCATGTCGGAAACCAGGACCCGGGCCAGCCGCTTCGCTTTGTCCTTCGGATCGCGCTTCCCGAAGGTGAAGCCCTGAACGGGAGGAGCCGTCGTCCGGGCCACCTCCTCGGCCGGCTCGGGCTCGCCGGGCTCCGGAGCCGTAGGCTGAGGACTCGGCGCACCGGTGTCGTCGGCCTCCGGCGCCGGAAGGGTCTCGGCTCCTTCGAGAGGCGGCAGGGGCTCGGCAGGCGCGGGCTCCGGGAGCGGCTCGACCCCCGCGGGCTCCGGCAATGACTCGGCCTCCGTGGGCTGCGGCAATGACTCGGCCTCCGTCGGCTCCGGCAATGACTCGGCCTCCGTCGGCTCCGGGAGCGGCTCGGCCACCATCTCCTCCACCGGAGGCTGGGGCTCGCCTTTCGGCTCCTCCCGGACCGCCTCTTCGAAGGGCGCGGTCTGCGCGAAGGGGTCCTCCAGGTCTCCCGGGTCCGTTGCGCTCTCTGCGGTTGGAGCCTCCGCGGGGGCTTCGCGCGAAGGTCCGGTCGGGGGCTCGGGGGCCCCCGGCGATGGTGCCTCGGTCAGAGGCTCACGCTTCGCCGGCTCCTCGGGGATGGGCGGAGGCGCCTCGAGGGGGGGGATCTCGGGCTGCGCTTCGACCCCCGTGCGCGTCTCCGGACCCGCGGCTTGAGGCGGAGCCGCGGCGGGCTCGGGCGCCAGGTCCGCCACGGAGACGGCCGGATCCGGCTTCTCGACGCGGAACACGTCGCCGCAGTACGAGCAACGCGCATTCACGCCACCCTCCGGGACCTTCTTGGGATCCACGGGAAAGGAGCTCGAGCACGACGGACAGCTAACAGTGATGGCGGCCATGGGGGTCGGGTTCAGGGGTGGATCTGTGCGCGCTTCTTGCGATCGAGCTCGGCCAGCTTGGCTTCTTCCTGGGCCGACGCGGTGGGAAGCGTCGGCGATTGGTGACGACGGTCGACGACGTACTTGGACCCGGGAAGCGACTTGGCGTAGCCCTTCATCTGCGCGGCGAGCTCGCTGATCTGTCCGGTGTGCTCGAAGTCCTGGAATTGATTCGTGACGATGCCGATGGACAGGGCCATCAAGGGGATTCGGTGTATGTTCCCGCGTCGGTCCTTGCCGAGAAAGTAACCGGCCTCGCGATCCTCCTCCGTGTACTGGTAGGGGATCAGCTCGTCGAACACGTAGATGATCTCGTCGCACGTGGCCTCGAGGTGATCGACACTGAGGTTGAAGATGAAGTCGTCACCGCCGATGTGTCCCACGAAGCCGCTCGGGGCCAGCCCCCGGACCACGTCCCGGAGGATCCGGGACAGCATACGGATGACGCCGTCCCCGTAGGCGTATCCGTAGCGGTCGTTGAACTCCTTGAAGTGATCCAGGTCCGCGTAGCAGACGGCGAACTTCTCGCCCGCGTCGATCCGCGCCTGCATGTCCCGGGCGATCCGTGTCGTCCCCGGAAGCCGGGTCGTGGGGTGGACGGAGACGTCCCGATCGGCACGGTGGAGCACCTGGCCCAGACGCAGGAAGCGCTCCTCCTCGACCATGTCCATGCGAAGGACGTCGTCGGCCCCGGCCTTGAGGAAGCGTGAGGCCTTCGCCGTCACGCCCTCGGAGCCGGACACCACCACCACCAGGGGCACGATGCCGGTGAACGCATCCCCCTTCACCATCCTGGACAAAGCGATCATCTCCTCGACCTCGTGCTCGCCGTCCAGGACGACGCAGCCCGGGAAGCTCCGGTTCAGGAGATCTTTGATCTCGTCTTCGTCCCCCAGAGCCTCGCACGTCAGACCGTGCTCCTCGGAGAAGCGCTGGACGAAGCGCCAGGACGGCGCTCCGACGGGTCCGAGATAGAGGATGGTCTTGTCGGCGGCCATGGTTCCTCGATGGGGGTGCGACGTCCTGGGGACGTTATGGTGCCCGGGGGACGAGGTCAATCGAAATTCCGCCCCGGGCGAGCCCCGATCCGCCCTCGGCTCCGATTCGCGCTGGCCCCTGCGCCACAAGCGTTTCCGGCACTCAGGAGAGCCGTCGCAGAACCTGGAAGTCGACGTGACGCGCCTCCTTGTCGACGCGCGCCACGCGGACCTCCACCCGATCGCCGAGACGGTAGCGACGCCCACCGCGCTCTACCACCAGAACGTGGTCCCGCTCGTGATCATGATAATAGTCGTCCTGCAGCCCGCTGACGTGCACGAGACCGTCCACGAAGTACGTCTCCAGGGTGACGAAGAACCCGAAGGCGGCCACGCCCGAGATCCGGCCCGGGAACACGTCCCCCAGGTGCCGCTCCATGAACTCGACCTTCTTCAGCGCCACGGAGGCGCGCTCGGCCTCCTCGGCGGCCTGCTCCCGGGCGCTGCAGTGCTCGGCCTCCCGGGTCAGGAGCTCCCGGTCCGGATACGGCTCCCGTCGACCGTGGACGAGCACGTCCGTGAGGACCCGATGCACCACCAGATCCGGGTAGCGGCGGATCGGCGAGGTGAAGTGCACGTATCCGTCCGACGCCAGACCGAAGTGCCCGAGATTCTCGGTGTCGTAGCGCGCCTTGCTCATCGAGCGCAGGACGAGGTTGCTCACCAGCGCCTCCTCGTCCCGCCCTCGCACGGCATCGAGCAGATGTTGCACGTGCCGCGGCCTGATGGAGGAGCGACTCGGCACCTGCAGGCCGAAGGTGGCCAGGGTACCGGTCAGGGCTTCGATCTTCTCCCGGGAGGGACGCTCGTGGATCCTGTACATCGTGGACAGGTCCCGAGCCTGGAGATCGTTCGCCACCACCTCGTTGGCCAGGATCATGAAGTCCTCGATGAGTCGATGGCTCTCCTTGCGCTCCCGCTTGCGGATGTCCACGGGCTCGCCCTCCGCGTCGAGGATCACCTTCGCTTCGGGAAGGTCGAAGTCGAGGGAGCCCCGCTCCTTCCTTCGCTCGCGCACCTTCCGGGCCCGATTGTCGAGGAGCCGCAGAGCAGCGTCCACGTCGTCGCCAACGGAGCCCGCGCCGTCCAGGACCTCCTGGGCCTCCTCGTAGGAGAGCGCCGCGTCGCACTCGATCACGGTCCGCTCGTAGCGGCGGTCCACGACCCGACCATCGCCGTCGAGACCGATGAAGACTGACACGGCGAGCTTGGGCTGTCCGGCATTGAGGGAGCAGACGTCGTTGGACAGGACCGGCGGCAGCATCGGGACGGTCCGGTCCACCAGGTAGACGCTGGTCCCCCTCGCCGAGGCCTCGATGTCCACCGGGGTGTCGGGCTTCACGAAGTGTGAGACGTCCGCGATGTGGACGCCCACCTCCACCAGGCCGTCCTCGCGCTTCGCCACGGACAGGGCATCGTCGTGGTCCTTGGCGTCGGCCGGATCGATGGTGAAGGCGAGGAGCTCGGTGCGATCGATCCGGTCGGGCCCTTCGTCTTGCTGCCCCGCTCGCGCGGCCCTCTCCGCCGCCGTCTCCACGTCGCCGGGGAAATCGAGCGCGATGCCGAAGCCATGGGCCACAGCCAGGACGTCGACGCCCGGATCGTCCAGAGGTCCCAGGATCTCGTCCACGACGCCGGCGGGGCCCACCCGTCCCTCGCCATAGGACGTCACCCGGACCACCACCACGTCGCCGTCCTCCGCCCCACCCTCTCCACCGCTCGCGATGAGGACATCCTGGTTCAGCCGCACGTCGAGAGGGCGGACGTATGTCACCTTGCGTCCGGTGTGCAGCGTTCCGACGATGGTCACCCGGGCACGCTCGAGGATGCGGATGACGCTGCCCTCCCGATTGCGACCCTCCGGGCGCCGTTCGATCCGCGTGACCACCCGGTCTCCGTCCATCGCCGTGCCCAGTCGATGGGCGGGGACGTAGACGTCCTCTCCGGGACCCTCGGGACGCACGAAGCCGTGGCCGTCCCGGGTCACGGAAAGCGTCCCCGTGACCAGATCCAGCTTCTCCGTCAGGGCGTAGCGGCGACCCCGCACACGTACGATCCGGCCTTCCCGCTCCATGGAATCCAAGAGCCGGCGGAAGTCGCGGTATTCGTGCTGCGGGATCTCCAGCTCCCGGGCGAGCTCCTTCGTCTTCAAGGGCCCCCGGGACGACTCCGCCAGAGCCTTCACCACCCCCTTCCTCAGACTCGATCCAGTGCGGGTCCCGGGTGGAGCGCTCCCGGTCCCCCGGCGCCGACCCAGTCGGCCGCGGCCGCGCTTCCGGCCCCCACCCGAGCCGCTTCCTACCCCTGAGCCCTTGCCTCCGCCCGAACCGTTGCCTCCGCCCGAACCCTTGCTCCCGCCGCGGCCCCCACGACTCATCCCGTCCCCCTCACGGCGTGCGTCAGCGCGGAGACCGAACGTCGATGCGGATCGTCCACGCCGGCCTTCCCGAGAAGGGCGAAGGAACGAACCCGCTCCGGACGGTCGTCGCCGGAATCCGACCGCTCACGTAGGCGTCGACCATCGAGACCACGTGGTTGGCGACGATCAGTCCCAGGACGTTCGTCGCCTGGCGGAAGCGCGTGTCGCTGGCTCCGATGAGGGAAGCGAACTCCTCCTGCGCGTCGCCCGTCCCTGTCCAGTCCCATAGAAACTCCGGTCCGTAGGCACGCGCCCGGTAGTAGTCCAGGGCGCGTTGATATCGCGGATCGCTCTCGGGCACCTCCACCCCGCTCGGAAGGAAGAGTCGGTTGGCTCGCTCCCAGATCGCTCCATTGAACGTCGCGGCATCGGGCTCCGGCTGTACACCCTTGGCAACGGGATCGGCGTCGAACCGGCCCGAGCGCCTCCAGCTCGAGAGCGTCTCGTAATAGCCGAAGTCGCCGTCCATCCTGGGACCGTTCTGGATGCGCGCCGTCCTCCACGCGAAGTCCCGGTAGCGCGCCCGGAGATCGACGGCCGCGCTCCGCCGATCGAGGTAGGCGACCCATCCCGCCGCCTCCAGGGCCGCGTACGCCCACGAGCGGCGTTGCCCCAGGAGGTACTGGCCCGAGCCGGGCAAGACAGCCGAGAGCAGGGCGGCTCTGCCCGGTCCGACCCGCGCCTCGACGAGCGAGTCCTGGGCCGAGAGGGACGGCGCACAGATGGCGGACGGGACGACCGAGCCCAAGGTCAGGGCCAGGGCAAAGAACGACCTCATCCCCGTAGCCGATCTCGTCCCCCGGGAAGGCTCCGCGGGGTCGTGCGGCCCCATCTAGAAGCCGATGGAGAACGTCACGTGGATGGCCTCGCTCTCCTCGGCGAGGGGCGAGACGGCCAGCGACTTGGCGATGTCGAGCTCGAAGCGCTCGTACTGCAGCCCCAGGCCCACGCGTCCTCCCTGCTCCGCCTCGCCGGCGAACTTCTCCGCCCATACGTATCCCGCGCGGAGCGACAGCGCGTCGGTGCGACCCGCGGTGAGCTCGGTCCCCAGATAGTACGAGAGCGAGCCCAGGTCGCGGAGCCGATCCTGGACCTCGAACGCCAGCCAGCCCTGGAGGTTCTCGCGCTCGGTGAGCTCGGCCAACACGTCGTAGGCCGCCGCCACGCGTACCCGGGCCGGGAGAGGATCGGACTGCTCGGCGTTCCTCACTTGCAAGGCCGGGCCGACGTGGGCCACCATGGCGCCCAGACGCAGACGGCTGGTGGGGCGGCTCTGGACGCCCGCGTCCACGGCATACGTGGTCGCTGTGGTCCCCTCGTTCGCACACAGGCCTCTGCAGGAGAACTGGAAACGGATCACCTTGAAATTCACGCCGAGATCCAGTCGATGGGCCAGACGTGTCGCCGCCGACACCACACCCAGGTGGTCCCGGATGGTGATGGTGCCCGTGTAGTTGCCGAACCTGTCTCTCTGGTCGATGGTCCCGGCGTCCAGCAGGAAGTACGAGACGCCCAGAGTCCCCAGTCCCTCCCTGGTCAGGAGGATCGACGCAGCGGTGGTGGGACCCGTGGCGTGCTCTCCACGCAGCACCACCCCCTGGCTCCGCTGCAGGCCGGCGAGACCCGCCGGGTTCCAGAACGCTCCCTCCGGTCCTTCGGTCCAGGTCATGGCCCGGGCCATGGAGACCCCCCTGGCGCCCACGGGGAGGAGAAGCCAGATGGCTCCCTCCGCCGGCCCTGCGTCGGACTGCGCCGTCAGCCCCGGCGTCGACGCCAGAAGGGCAAACACGACGATCAGGAGGTCACGCGGTCTCGGCATCATCCTCGGGGGGAATCCGGAATCCCAGTCGACCCAGGTGGGCGCGGTTCTTTCGCCAAGCCCGAAGCGGCTTGACCCACAGATCCAGGTACACGCGCCGTCCCAGAAAGTGCTCGATCTTGGCCCGGGAGGCCTCCCCCAGCGCACGGATGGCCGCGCCTCTCTTCCCGATCAGCATGCCCTTCTGGGACTTTCGCTCCACGTAGACGACCACCTGGATGTAGACGGGATCCTGCGCCTCGCGGAACGCCTCCACCTGACAGAACACCGAGTAGGGGATCTCCTGGCGGAACTGCTCGAAGACGGTCTCTCGCACGAGCTCGGCGACGAAGAAGCGCACCGGATCGGTGGCGATGTCGTCCTCGGGATAGAGGAACGGCCCCTCGGGAAGCCGGACGCGGAGGTCGGACACCAGGGCCTCGCAGCCGGAGCCCTCCAGGGCGGAGATCCGATGCACCGACGCGTCCAGGTGCGTCCCGATCCACTCCTCCCAGGCCTCTACCGTCCCTTCTGCGGCGGCATCCACCTTGTTGAGCGCCACCACCAGGGAAGCTGCCGTCTCCTCCAGCGCCATGAGGATCCGCTCCGTGTCGCGGTCGTCCGGAGGGTGCGTGGTGTCCACCACCAGGAGGACCACGTCGGCCTCCTCGAGCGCCTCCAGGGCGGCGCCGAGCATGGATCGCTGGAGGAGATCTCGGGCTTCGAGCAGGCCGGGCGTGTCCAGGAAGATGAGCTGGTCCGACTCCACGGTCAGGAGACCGGTGACCCGCTGCCACGTGGTCTGCGCCTTCGGGGTCACGATGGAGAGATGCTCCCCCACCAGTCGATTGAGGAGCGTGGACTTCCCCGCGTTCGGGCGGCCCACCAGAGCCACGTATCCCGCCCGCGTGGTCGGAGCCTCGGTCTCCTCCTCGGCCTTCACGTCGGACCACCTCCTGGAAGCGTACGGTTCTTCGAGAACGTCTATATTGCGTCCATGCAACTTCCGTTCGCCATCCGTCGTCTGGGTCAGCTCCTCTTCCGCCGGGTCCCCGTACGGATCGCCAGCGGCCTGAACCAGGGGATGAGATGGAGTATCGTAACGACCGGCCGTGGTTATGGTTCCGGATCATTCGCCAAGGCCAGGCTGGCGGTCCTGGAAGCGGTGGTCCAGCCGGGCGAGTGCTTCTGGGACATCGGCGCGCACAAAGGATTCGTGACGCTGGCCGCCTCCGGCCTCGTGGGGCCGGAGGGCACGGTCGTCTCGGTGGAGCCGGCGAGCATCAACCGCTGGTTTCTCCACCGTCACCTGGCCTGGAACGGGGTGACGAACGTCGTGGTGGCGCCGGTCGCCCTTTCCGGGAGGAGGGGTGAACGCGCCTTCGGTGGGCACGGGGACTCCCTGGCCTATACCCTGGGTAAGGGAGAGGACCGGGTCCCGGTCCGACGCATCCCCGAAGTCGTCGAGGAGCTGGACGTCCCTCGCCCAGACGTCATCAAGATCGACGCCGAGGGTCAGGAAGCGGCCATTCTGGACGGCGCGGGCGATGCCCTGAGGCCCCACGTGGCGGTCCTCGTCTCCGTCCACGGTCGGGCGATGCATGCGGCGTGTCACGACATCTTCGCTGAGCATGACTTCCGGACGTTCGAGTCGTGGGAGATGGCATGTTGCTCGTCCGATCCCGAGCGCCCGTGGACCAGCGACTACGAGATGCTGGCCGTGGGACCGGAGCGCGTGATCGACGAAGAGCGGATCCGCTCGCTCCCCCTCTTCGCCGGAGTCCGCTGAGGAGCTCCGGGACCGATTGCACGAAGGCGCGCCGCGTCCCATCCTCCCCGCCGAACGTGCCACCCGAACGCCATCCCACCCTCACCGGAGGCCCCCCGTGCCCGGACTGCTCTCTCACGTCGATCCCGACGGTCTCCTCGAGTATTCGGTCGTCTATACGGACCGTGCCCTCAACCACATGTCCCGGGCCTTTCAGGAGGTCATGCGCGACATCTCCTCTTCCCTGAAGGACGTGTACGGTGCCGAGGCCGCGGTGGTGGTTCCGGGCAGTGGCACCTTCGGGATGGAAGCCGTGGCCCGCCAGTTCGCCACGAACCAGCGGTGCCTGGTGATCCGGAACGGTTGGTTCAGCTACCGGTGGAGCCAGATCTTCCAGAAGGGAGGGATCCCGGCCAGCGAGGTCGTGCTGAAGGCCCGCCAGACGGGCTCGGGCCCGCAAGCCCCTTTCGCCCCGGCCCCGCTGGAGGAGGTGGTGTCGACCATCCGGAAGGAGAAGCCGGGGGTCGTGTTCGCGCCCCACGTGGAGACCTCGTCGGGGATGATCCTCCCCGACGACTACGTCCGGGCGGTCGCCGACGCGGCGCGGGAGGTGGGGGCGCTGTTCGTTCTGGACTGCATCGCCTCGGGCACCGTGTGGGTGGACCTGGCGGCTTCCGGGGTCGATGTCCTGGTCAGCGCGCCCCAGAAAGGCTGGAGCGGATCGCCGTGCTGTGGACTGGTCATGCTCGGGGAGCGGAGCGTCGAGCGGCTGCAGGCGACGCAGAGCACGAGCTTCGCCTGCGACCTGAGGAAGTGGCACGACATCATGAAGGCCTACGAGACCGGGGGACACGCCTACCACGCGACCATGCCCACGGACGCGCTCCGTGCGTTCGACGGCGCCATCGACGAACTCCGGGAGCTGGGCTTCCAGGAGGCCGCCGCTCGACAGTGGGAGATGGGTCGACGGGTTCGCCGACTCCTGGAGCGAGACGGCTTCCCCAGCGTGGCGGCGGAGGGCTTTCAGGCTCCGGGCGTCGTGGTCAGCTACACACGGGATCCCGAGATCGCCTCGGGGAAGAAATTCGCCGAGGTGGGGCTGCAGATCGCCGCGGGCGTCCCCTTGGAGTGTGAGGAGCCGGAAGGATTCCAGACCTTCCGCATCGGGCTTTTCGGTCTCGACAAGCTGAAGGACGTCGACCGCACGGTGAAAACCTTCGAGAACGCCCTGGACCGGATGCGGGCGCCCGAACCGGCCTGACGACATGATCGGGAGCCGGCGGGCCAGGTAGCGGCCGGGACGTCGCGCGGCAGCGGCCGGGACGTCGCGCGGGCGGTGGCCCGGGAACCGCCCGACGCGCGCCGCTCGTTCGACCGCACGCCCGTGAGCCACCTCTTCTCGGAGGTGCGCCGACCACCGGGCGCCCTTTGACGGAGCGTTGAAATCGGCGCAGGGCTTCATCGGAGCTTCGGTCTCGCATCCTGCGAACTGGCTTCTGCTACTCCTCGGATGCTCGCCTCGCTCTCCTACCCCTGCACTCGATTTGAACCCTCCCGGACCGGGCCGTCTGCCGGGGGCGCCCTCCAGACGACCTACCCACAACGCAGAAAACCCCCAGGACCTGAGCCCTGGGGGTCTTCGAGCAAAATGCCGGCGACGACGTACTCTCCCACCGGGCGCCCCCGGCAGTACCATCCGCGCTGCAGAGCTTAACGGTCGTGTTCGGGATGGGAACGAGTGTGGCCTCTGCGCAATTATCGCCGACAAAGGCGAAACAGAGATCGAGAGACGCAAGAGCCGGCCGTAACGGCCGCCCACCTCATGGAGGTGTGGCTGTTTGGTGTAAGAAACCGGAGGGAGGAACTGGTCAAGCCACTCGGGCGATTAGTACAGCTCAGCTACGCGTGTTGCCACGCTTCCACTTGCTGCCTATCAACGTGCTAGTCTCGCACGGCCCTTCTGAGACCCGAAGGTCTGGGAGTACTCATCTTGGAAGGGGCTTCCCACTTAGATGCTTTCAGCGGTTATCCCTGCCCGACGTA
>JAWVZK010000096.1:0-12373 GCA_033722275.1 Longimicrobiales bacterium
CCACGATTCAGATCAATGGCGAGCGTGATCCACAGACCGGACGCTGGCTTCCGGAGCACGCCAGGCGCCTTTCAAGGGCGAGGACCGGATGGGTGGAGCAGGCCGGGCACGCTGCCAGGGAAGACGGGTTCATCGCGCAGCTCGTCGGCGCCACGGACCATTTCGCCAGAGACGTTGCGAAACCGGATGTCCATCCGCTGGAAGCGGGGTGAGGACGGTGCCTGGCGCTTCTCCCGAGTGCTCCTCAGCCCGGTGGACCTGCCATCTGAGGAGGGTGATCCCCAGGTCGCGTAGCAGAGCTCCGGCACGTCGGCGCGCTTGCCGCGGCCCGTGTGCCATTCACTTCATCTCATCCGAGGATTCGAGCCATGGCCTCTCCTGGAGTCGCAGGGGTTGGCGGCGTACTCAGCGCCGACATCGCCGTACCGGAGCACGAGCGAGAGTTGCGGTTCTACTCACGCGTCCTGACGACGGGTGAGCGTCCGCTCTGGCGCGAAGACCTGATGAACAGTGGAGGCGTTCCGATCATCGGGCTCGGCGAGCGGAAGCCCGCGCACGCCGACCTGCCGCTCCAGTGGATGCCGCACATCCAGGTGGCGGATGTCGCTGCCAGCGCCGAGCGGGCCCTGAGCAGGGGTGGCAACGCGCTCATGCGTCACGAGGACGACCAGTGGGCGGTCCTGTCCGACCCCAATGGAGCCACTTTCGGGATCGTTCCAGAGGTTGCCTCCGAATCGATTCCACCCATGGAGGGCGGCCGCATATCCTGGCTGGATCTCACGGTCGCCGACGCGGCCCACACTCGGGACTTCTACCAGGAGGTCGTGGGCTGGTCCGCCGAGGACGTGCAGATGGAGGACGCAGCGGGTCCGTACGCCGACTACGCCCTCTGCATGCCGGACGGAACCGCCGTTGCCGGGGTCTGCCACGCACGCGGTGTGAACCGGGACCTGCCGCCGGTGTGGTTGATCTACCTACCCGTCGGCGACCTCGGCGAGAGTCTTGCGCGTGCCCGTGACGAGGGCGGTGGCGTCGTGGCCGAGAGGAAGGACAGCGCAGGCGCCCATGCGTACGCGGTGGTCCGCGACCCGGTGGGAGCGTGCTTCGCCTTGGTGCCAGGCTGAGCGCAATCCACCGGGCCTATGCGCTCATGCGACCGCGGTCGCCTCCAGCTCGATCATGAGCTCCGGCTCGAACAACCGGTCCACACCGAGCAGGGTGCACGCCGGCTTGCAGCCGTCCTCGGCGTAGATCGGTACGAGCTCACCGGCGGCCGCCATGAAGGCATCGACATCGGTGGTGTACATGTTGAGCCGCACGACATCGGACGGCTTCATGTCGGCGGCGGCCAGGGCGTCCTTCAGGTTGGACCAGGCCAGCTTGAACTGGGCGACGAGGTCGCCGGCGTGCAGGGGAGTCCCATCAGGCGCGTTCGCGGTCTGACCCGAGAGGTAGAGCACGCGCTGTCCGCCCGTGACCTCGATGCCGTGGTTGATGTTGAATCCCTGGAGCCAGTCCGTGGGGTTGATCTCACGCTTCTGCAAAGAGCGCCTCTCAGGAAGTTGGAGGGGGACCGCGCTCGGTCGGCGGGGTCTCGGACGGCCGAGGAGCTTCGGCCGAGGCGACATCTTGGCGCGGGTTGGAGGCAGGACGCAACTACCTCGCATCCCTGAGGAGAAGCCACCGGGGGGCGGCTGCGAAGCGGATCCACGGGCGATCCTCCGGAGCCGAGGCTCTACGTCACTTCATGTAGCAGAGCCCCCATTTGCGTATCGGTCCTGTCCTGCAGCAGAATCAGATGCCTCAGCGGGGCAGCGAACAGGGACCTCGCTGTGGGTATGCGCAGCGCAGTGTTCCTCGCAAGGGCGAGCCGAATGCTCGAATCCACAAGGAATGCGGGATGGCTCTTGGTGACGGCCATGTGCGTCGGGTCGGCTCCTTCCGTGGTGAAGGCCCAGGACGGGCCCGCCATCGCGGTCATCGGAACGGGGACGCTCGCCAGCGCCCTGGGGCCCGAGACGGGCTCGGCGTATACGCCGTGGAGGCATCGGACCTCGGGGCAAGCGGCAGACGTTGGACAGCGAGAGAACGGAGCACGACATGCGGAGTGGATTTCCGGTCGAGGGTGTGGAGCTCACGCTGCTGCTGGTCGTATCCGACGTGGAGCGATCGAGACGGTTCTATACCGACGTCCTGGGCGCGACGCTCTACCGTGAATACGGGGGCACTTCGGCTGTGCTCCAGTTCCAGGGGACGTGGATCCTCCTCGTGACCGGGGGAGATCCGACGCCGGGCAAGCCGACCGTGACCTTCGCCGCACCCCGCGATCCGGACGTGGTCAGCCACCAGCTGACCATCCGGGTTCCGGACTGCCGAGCCGCGTACGAGGAGTTGAGGTCGCGAGGAGCGGAGTTCCTCGCCGAGCCCGTGGATCGCGGGGGCGAGATCCGCGCGTTCTTCCGGGACCCGGACGGGCACCTCCTCGAGATCAGTGAGGTCGGCTCGGGCGGCCCATGAAGGAGCTCGACGCATGATGAGGGTCCTCACCGCTGCGATCGCGCTCGGAGTCACGGGCCCGCAGACGCCCCACGGCCTCGCCGCCCAGGAGCCCGACGCAGAGGTCATCGACCGCTTCTGGTCTGCCGCCGCACGCGGAGATTCGGCGGGAGTGCTCGCCGCGGTCACGCCCCGCGCCGAGCTCTTCGAGTATCACGGGGGACACGACGCATTCGTTCCCATGGACTGGTTCGAGTTCCCGCTGGAATATCTCGATCAGACCTGGGGATTCCCATCGAGCGACTTCTCCGTCGCTCCCGTCAGCGCCGCCTCGAACGGCCCTTTCGTCTCCAGACAGGAGTCGGTCCGGTTCGTCCGTGGGGATGGCCTCGTGGAGGAGAGCGACAGGCTCGCCACCTACCTCGTCCGCGGAGGTCGCATCGCTCGGATATGGCTCTTTCCCGGTCACGGTGAGCCGACCGATTTCGGCATCGAGCCGCGCTTCGCTCCGGGCGTCCGTCCCACCCTCCTGATGGATGCGGCGCACGCCAACCTCCACAAATCTGACGGATCCTTCTCCGACCTCGCTGCACTGGCGGCCCAGGACGGGCTGATCGTCCGCGATCTCCTGGGGTCCCTGTCGGCGGAGGAGCTGAGCGACGCGGACCTTTTCGTCTCGGCGAATCCCCTCCGGCACTACTCTGCCGATGAGATGGCTCTGTTGGAGCGCTGGGTCCGGTCCGGCGGGGCCCTTCTCCTCGTGTCCGATCATCCCCCGTACGCGGACTATTCGGCACCGCTCGCACGCCGACTCGGCTTCGATCCTTTCCTCGGCCGCGCCATCGAACGCCCTCGGAGCCTGCCCGACCTGTTCGGCTCGGCAATGAACGGCCTCCGCCTTCCGGACGGCTCGATCCCGAGCGGGTTGACCGTGGCGACGATGACGGGACACGCCTTCATGGCACCGGATGGAGCCGTGCCCCTGCTGACGCTGGAAGGCGACTGGATCGGCGTCACGGACGACGGGGAAGAGAGATCGCTGGAAGGCTGGCTGCAGGGCGCGGCGCTTTCCCTGGGCCTCGGCAGAGTCGTGTTCCTGAGTGAGGCTCGCGTGTTGGCCGACCTGTCCCTTCACGACAACGCCGCGTTCGCACACGAGATCCTGAAGTGGCTCATCCAATAGACGCATGCACCATGCGACATGAGTAACGAGCAGGAAGGCGTCCCACGGGAGAGTCCGTTTCGGGCCGGCGCAAAAGAGATCGTGGTCATCGCTCTCGGCATACTGCTCGCATTCGCCGTGGACGCTTCGTGGGCATCCTTCAGGGAGCGGGCCGAGACACGCGCCACCCTCGGCTCCGTCCGGGCGGAGCTGGAGCACAACATCGTCGCGCTCCAGGAGCTCGAGGCGGCGCATCTGGCGGTGGCCGAAGCCGGCCGACAGATCCTCCAGCTGACGGGCCCGGACGCGGAGGTGGAGGATGACGAGGCGCTGATCCGTCTGATCACCTCCTTCTGGGTGCCGGTGCGTTCTTCGTTCAGTCGGGGAGCGCTTCAGGCCATGCTCGCCTCGGGCCGGCTCTCGAACGTGCAAAGCCTGGAACTGCGGGAGGGACTCGCCTCCTGGCCGGATGAACTCGACGCCAGCGACCGAGCGGACGCGGAGGTCGCAGAATCGTGGACCAGCCGCGGGAGCATTCGCCTTCACGTCTTCGTCCCGGAAGTGAACCTCTCGGGCCGTTACGCAGACTGGGAGAGCCCGAGCCGCTTCGAGGCCGACTATGTGGGCCTTCTCCGGGATCTTCAGTTCGAGAGCCTCGTTGCTCAACGGATGGCTCTTTCCGCTGTTGGAGCCAGGCGAGCAGCGCGATTGCGGCAGGCGGGTGAGAGGATTCTCAGCCTTCCCGGGTGGTAGAGATGGAGTACCGTCACCCGACCCTCCATCATCCTGGGGCTCGCGCCCTCTGCGCGCGCTCACCATTCTTGTCGGCCAGGAGAAGGGCCAGACGTCAGCGGGCGCCTTCGATTTCCATCCGGTCCAGGAGCGAGCCCGCCCGTGTCACGAGCATCCACGCACTACCTCCTCGTAGCGGCCCTCCTCTCGGCAGGGTGCGGCCCGACCTCCGACGCCCCGTCGGGCCAGTCTGAAGGGGACTCGCCGGCCGCTTTCCTCTACGTATGGGCGGGAGCGGAGGAAGACTCGGGCAGCGACTTCCTCGCAGTGATCGACGCCGATCCGGCGTCGGCGGACTATGGTGCCGTGGTCGCCAGCGTGTCGGTCGGTGTGAAGGGCGGAGCGCACCACTCGGAGCACGTGATGCCCGCGAACGATTCCCTGTTCGTCAACTCCTTCCAGGCGGGCGAGAGCTTCGTCATCGACCTTTCCGAGCCATTGACGCCTCGGCTCGCGTCGTCGTTCGGAGCCATCGAGGGTTACACGTACCCACATACCTTCGAGAGACTGCGGAACGGAAATGTCCTCGCCACCTTCCAGACCAAGGGTGAGGGGAACCGGATCGCCGGCGGGTTGCTCGAGCTCGACCCGACGGGGGGGCTCGTCCGCGCCGTCGACGTAGCCGACCCCGCCGACCCCGAGATACGGGCTTACTCCGTGACCCCGATTCCGCGGCTGAACCGGGCCGTCAGCACGACCTCGGACATGAACGCAGAGGCGAGCGGGACGTCCTTCCAGGTATGGCGCCTCGACGATCTCAGCCTCGTGAAGACGGTCGTCCTGGAGCCGGGGGAACGGGGCTACGAGCATCGGGACCCGGCCGAGGTGCGCCTGCTCAGTGACAGCACGACCGCCATGCTGACGACCTTCACGTGCGCGCTGTATCGGCTGCACGGCCTGGATTCGGAGGAGCCCACGGCCGAGCTGGTCCATGTGCTCCCATGGTCCGACTACGAGACCGACGAATGCGGTATCCCGGCGACCCACGGCGACATCTGGCTGCAGACCTACGCCAACTCCGCAGGATCCTCCCTGATCTCGTTCGACATCTCCGATCCCTCCGGCCCGGTGCTTCTGGATCGGCTGGAGTGGGGTGAGCCGTGGTGGCCGCACTGGATCTCGTTCGAGCCCGGAGGCCGGCGGGTCGTGCTCACCTCGAGCACCGGAGCCACGCGAACCAAGGTTCTCCTGGTCGATGTGGATCCGGAGAGTGGGGAGTTGAGCTTCGACGAGGACTTCCGCGACCGCATCACGGGCGAGATGGGAGTCGACTTCGATCGGTCCAGCTGGCCCCACGGCGACACGGGACCGGGGAAGCCCCACGGAGCCGTGTTCTCCCGAGCCCGCTGATCGGTCGGGCCGGAGCACCGATGAGGCCACCGCCGCGCCGCTACTGCGCCACGAACGCGGTCGAGGGGTCCGGATCCACGGACGATCCATATCGCTGAAGTCGCACTCGCCTCGGAAGCCGGCTCGCACCGGCGGCGCTCGACCCGCATCTTGGCCGCGGAGGAGAGATGCCCGTCTGACCGAGATCAGCCTCGGGGAGGAATCGCATGCTCAATCGGACGCGAAGAGGATGGGCCGCAGCCTGCCTGCTGGGCTTCGGCCTGCTGTTCGTGGGATTCTCGCTCAGCGGGCTGCTTCAGTCCCTGCTCTGGTCGAGCGATTGGCCGGATCCGGCGACACTGCCGTCGTTCGATCCCGCGACGGGATTCGGTGGCCTCGACCCTCAGCTCGCTTCGGCGCTGTACCGGAGGAACCTCGCCTACCACTTCATCCACATCACGGTGTTCGGAGCCGTCATCGGGTGGATGCAGACGCGCGTCCTTCAGGCGCCCGGGATACGGGCCGGATGGTGGGTTCTCCTCACGTCGCTCGGCTTCGCATCCATCTTCGTGTTCGAGGCGTTCCGCCCCGGGATCGTCACGGGAGGACATCCCGCCCCGTTCGAGCCCCTCCTCATCGGTGTCGCCGGAGGGACGATCGCCGGTACCTACCAATGGGCGTACCTGCGCAGACGGGGCATCGCCGCCACGAAATGGCTGGCATTGTGGATCGTGGGCCTCTGCGCAGGAGCGGTGGTCGCGGCCATCGTCCTGACCCTCCTGGGATTCCTGGGGCCCTTCATGCGAAGCGTGATCCCGGAACGTCATCTCTTCAGTGTGAGCCAGCTCGTCTTCTACATCGTCTACGGGCCCACGGTCGGCGCCGTCGCCGGGCTGTCGAGCGGAAGTGCCATGATGGAAGCCCTGCCGGATCCGCCGGGGCGGACCCCGGCCTGACCACCGAGCTCCTCGTCTTCACAGGCGGCCATCGCCTTGCGTCTCCCACCGAGCATCACCATGCTCGCGGCGCAGGAGAAAAGGGGAATGCAAGCGACCGAAGCCGGTCGCGGGGGACAGGATGAGCAAGCTGAACACGGGGGTCGTTCTCGCGGCGCTTCTGCTCCTACCAGCGCCGGCTCGGGCCCAATCCGACTTCTCGTGCACGGAGGTCCTGGGGTTCTCCCAGACCCTCGAGTGGTTCGCGGCCATCTCCACCGCCGAGCTCGGCGGCAGCGTCGGCTCGGTCGAGCTCGACGACGATGAGTTCCTCCCGGGCTGGCAGGGTCGATTCACCGCGGGGGCCGCCCTGGAGCGTTGGAGGGATCCGGAGTTCGACGGTTGGGAGGGCACGACGCGCGCCCCCGCGGTCTGCGAGCGCCACGAAGTGGACCGGGTGTTGTTCAACGTCTCCGGCTCGAGACGGACGGCCGGGGAATGGGCTTCAGGAATCATCGACGTGATCGAGGTCCTCCGCACGCGCTATCCCGATGTCCAGCGCGTCGTCCTGCTCCCCCCTGCAGGTCCTCCGCTCGACGGCTGCGATGGCGTCCGGGCGGCACGGATCCAGCCGTCCATCGTCGAAGGGATCGACCTGGCGCTCCGCGAAGCCTCGGGGGAGGTCGTCGCCGGGCCTGTTCCTCGCGTGGCGGACTGTGATCAGTACGCGGATGGCCTCGGGCACCTGACGCCGGAGGGAGCAGAGCACGTCCACACCGAGATGCGATCCGCGTTCTCCCGACAGGCCTCAGGCAGCACCCTGCGCCCCTGACCCCGACCTTC
Source organism: Longimicrobiales bacterium (assembly GCA_033722275.1). Taxonomy (GTDB): domain Bacteria; phylum Gemmatimonadota; class Gemmatimonadetes; order Longimicrobiales; family Gaopeijiaceae; genus UBA2589. Next base: position 7,558 of record JAWVZK010000096.1, read on the forward strand.
TCCACCCCCTGCCCCGCCCGCACCATGAACCGACGCTCCTCCGCCACCACCTGGCTCGCCTCCGTCCTCGGGACTCCCTCGACCATCCTGCTCCTCGCCGGGCTCATCATCCCATGTGTCGCCTCCGCGCAGCAGGAGGCGCCGCTGTCGGTGGCGGACGCCTACTTCGCGGCCATCCGTACCTCCGACTTCGAGGGCGCCGCCGACCTGATGCACCCCGACGGCCTGGAGCAGATCGGCGGGCTCATGCGGCTCCTCGCCGACGCGGACGAAGGCAACGAGCTCGCTCCCGTGCTCTTCGGCGTCGACCAGACGGACATCTCCGCCACGTCCGACGAGCAGGCCTTCGCGGGGCTGATGCGCTTCGCTCTCCAGCAGTCACCGGAGATGGGCGAGCTCCTGGGGTCCATGGGGAGCGACGTCATCGGCACCGTGGCCGAGGGGGACACGATCCACGTCCTGTCCCGGGTGTCCATGGATATGATGGGTGCCACCATCAGCCAGATGGAGGTGGTGAGCCTCCTGCCCCACGACGGAGATTGGCGCATCCTCCTGACGGGGGACATCGCCGGACTGGTGGCGGCCCTCAGAGCCCAGCTGGCTGCAGGGGCGCCGTAGGGCGACCGGCCCTCGGGAAGGTCCGCGAGCCCGGGTGCGCCCTTCCGCGCCGGTCAGTCCCGCTCGCCCAGCAGGTCCCGCCTCTCCTCGTCGCTGAGCCCCACCTCGTCCACCCGGGAGCCGTCCTCCAACAACGCCCCGTCGTCGGCCATCCGGGCCAACGCCAGCGAGCCCGCGGCGCACCCAGCACCGGAGAGCGCGAAGATGGCGCCGAGGAGGGGAAGCAGGTCGAGGCCGAGGCCCGTCACGGTGAGGAAGACCAGCGAGAAGAGGAATCCGCCGAGACCGCCCCATCCCGCGAACCGCGGGAGCGACATCTCACTGAAGCTCCGACGACCCTCGGTGATGCCGAGGACTCCCGAGAACGTGACACCGGCCAGGAAGCCCAGGAGGCCGAACCCCAGGGGAAACGGGACATCGGCGGCGCCGAATCCCACGATGAAGAGGAGGATCATGCCGGCACCGAACCATGCGGCCGCCCACGTGAGCCCCATCCCGATGGCTCCACGGATGCGTCTGATCCACTTGTCCACGTCCACCTCCCTTCCGTCCTGAGGGTCCGGAGCGATCGACCACCCGACGACCGCTCATCAGTCCCTCTACTTTGCGTCACAAAGTAGGGCGACCCACCGGCCCGTCAAGACAACGGATCCCTCAACGGGAAGAGCACCTCCATGACCTCGATCTCCGGGGGACCCGTGACCTGGTAGGCCGCGGCGATGGTGCCCGCCAGCTCCGACTCGCGGAACGCCTTCATGGACGCCTCCGAGTCCCACACGTAGATGCCTCCGTAGGCCCCGGGCTCACCCCGACTCACGTAGTACTTCTGAAGAAGCCCCTCGAGGGCCTCGAACTGAGGTCGTCGCTCCTCCGCGACCTCCAGGAGCTCCTCCTCCGACAGTCGGCTGTGCAGCTTCACGAACTGGATGATCACCCTTCCCTCCTCTGACGGGGTTGGACGTCGTCGGCTTCCGACGTCGACGCGCGGCGAGCATCCTGATTAGCCCGGGAAAGATGGAGGTGCAAGCCGACCGGACATCCTGTGCTGCGGTCGACTTGCGAGGGAGCCGGGCCGACGGGCATGATGAGTCGCGCAACCGATGCGCACCGCTGTCTCCCCCCGGTGGCACCATGACCGAGCTCCAGACCACCACCTGCCGCGGTACCCGGACAACCTTCGGAGGCCCATCCGGAGAGGACCGGCGCCGCCGTCGTGCCTGGACGGCCCTGGCGGTGCTGGCCTGGTCCCTGGCCGCCGCCCCGCTGGCGGCCCAGAGCATACGGGGACGGGTCCTCGACGGCTCCAACGGCCAGCCCGTTCCCATGGCCGCGGTCCTCCTCGTCGACCGGGACCGGGACCGGGTGGCCACCGCCATGGCCGACTCCACCGGCCACTTCCAGATCTCGACGCCCGGAGCCGGGGAGTTCATGCTCGTGGTGGAGCGCTTCGGCTACCTGCCGGTGGAGTCTCCCCTGCTGGCCGTCTCCGCCGACGGCGCCTACGGCATCGACTTCGAGCTACGGCCCGAGCCCCTGGGCCTCTCGCCCATCACGGTGACGGTGCGCAACGAGGAGCTCATCGACTGGCTCACGCTGGAGATGGGCTCGAATCCTGCAGCCGCCTTCGGCTTCCGGGTGCTCCAGGGGTCCAGGCTCCAGGAAGCGAAGCTGAAGGGGGAAGACAATCCCACCGAGACGCTGCGCTGGCTGTACATCCCCGTCTGGCACGGCGGCGACTGCGTGCGGGTGAATCAGGTACCCCGGGCCCGAACGACGACGTCGCGTGGCGTCCGCCGGTCGGTTGCGCCGAGTCCCGGCCAGGTGCCCCGAGGCACCGAGTCGCGGGAGGCGCGCGCCGAGGAGGCCGGGACGAGGTCGTGTGGCAGCATCTACATCGACGATCGACGTCACCCCAACGAGCTCATCGAGGACATCGACATGTCCCGGATCGCGGTGGTGGTCACCTTGCCGGGCTCGGTGCGCATGTACAGCTACGAATTCGATTGGACGTTCCGGTAGGACGGCGGATGAGGGAGTCCCGGGCGCGATGACGGATCAGCGCGGGGCCGTCCGGGTCACGACGGAGGTGGAGCGGAAGGCTCCGGATCTGCCCCGCTTCGTGGTCGTCCCCGCATCGGCGCTCGAGGCGTGGGACCTGGACGGGACCACCGTGGTCCGGGTGGAGCTCGCCGGAGAAGATCTGGGCCGCAGGACCCTGAAGCGCTGGGCGCAGCGGAACGGCTGGTTCTTCGACCTCACCCAGGCCCACTGTCGCAGCACGGGCGTGGACGCGGGCGACATTGTGGACGTGACGCTCCGACGAGCCGACGAGGGACCTCCGGAGGAGATCGTCGATCTGGTGGCATCGGATCCCGAGGCCGGCCGGCGCTGGTCGGAGCTGACCGAAGCCCGGCGGCGTCAGGTGGCGGAGCACGTCCGATCGGCGAAGCGAGCCGAGACGAGGAGGCGGCGGGCGCGGAAGGCCCTCTCGCCTCCGGACGGCTCGGAAGGATGAGGCTCCGGATGCCCTAGCGAGTCGCCCCGGCCATGGTGCGAGCCGTGTCCGACGTGGCCGCCTCCTCGAGGACGGCTTCGTACCGGTCCACCATCCTCTCGACATCGAACTCCTCCTCCACCCTCCGTCGACCGCGCGCGCCCATGGCGTGGCGGGCTTCGGGGTCATCGACCAGCCGCCGTATGGCGTGAGCCAGAGCCGACGGGTCGTGGGGCGGGACGAAGGTCCCCGCTCCTCCGTCTCCCACCACCTCGGGGAGCGCTCCGGCCTCGGCCGCGACCACCGGGAGCCCTGACGCCATGGCTTCCACCGCCGCCAGCCCGAAGCCCTCCATGACCGACGGGTAGACGAGGACGTCGAGGGCCGCCATCACCTCCGGGACGTCCTCCCGGAATCCCAGCCAGCGTACGCGCTCCACGCCTTCCAGTCGACGTCGCATCTCGGGCTCCTCCTCCCCCTCGCCCACCAGCACCAGATAGGCCCGGGGAATCGAGGGCGCCACCTCCCGCCACGCCTCGGCGAGAGTGAGGACGCCCTTCCAGTCGACGAACCGCCCCACGAATCCCACTGAGACGCCGTCCGCGGGCACCCTCAGCTCCGCAGGCTCAACGCCCCGGAAGCGGTCCACGTCGATGCCGTTGTGCACCACGACCGTGCTGCTGCCATCCAGCCACGGCGCCGAGTCCAGCATGATGCGCCGCGTGGTCCGGGAGTTCACCACGATCCGCTCGGGGAGCGCGCCGTAGAGGTACCGGTAGTGGCGGCTGCTCTTGAGCGGGCGGGCCATGGCGCGACGGACCACCACAGGGACGCCAAGGAGCCGGGCGGCGATGCCTGCCGACCGGAGATCCTTGTTCGTGGTGACGAGCATGACCTCCGAGCCGTGTCGTCCGACGGCCTCGCGCGCGCGCCAGATCCCCAGGGGGCTCCAATCCATGCCACCGAGGACCGGTGCGACCTCGATCCCGTCGGGGATCCGCTCCATGGCCGGGTAAACGGGTCGGCAGAGGAAGAGGACCTCGTGGCCCCGACGCGCCAGTCGCTCCGCGAGGAGGGCTGCCATGGCCTCCTGTCCTCCGTAGTTGCGGGCGGCGTTGACGACTGTGATGCGCAGAGTAGGCTCCGAGGCGAAGGAGTTGCAGGCGGATGGCGTACCAAAGGGTGGTTGCCGGTGCCGGGCTGGGCAACTTTGAGTCGGCGCCACCTTCCCAAGGTCGCAGGCTCGTGCGATGGGCGGTATGGCCGACGGCGTCTTCGCCGACATCCGAACCGCAGCACGCAGACAGACATCCATGAGCCCGGAGGTCCCGGCCGTCTCCAGGGGCAACCACAGCTCGACCGATCTCGATGACGCGCATACCCGGCTGGAGCCCAACCCTCCTCGCTGCCTTGACCCTGACCGTCGGTGCGACGGCCGCATCGGCCCAGACCCCGGGGCGGGACGGCGGCTTCCGCGTGTGGCTCGCCGCCGGCCCGGGCCTCGGTGGCGGTGGGGGCATCGAATCGGGCATCGGGGGGACGTTCCAGCTCACCGGTCAGTGGCGAAGGCACCTCGGGTCGCTCCGACTGGCCGGGCTCGACGACTTCGCCGGATTTCCCGACAGCGGATCGGACGAATCGGTGAATGAGGTGGGGCTCACCTACGGTCGGAGCACGGACCGGTCCTTCGGCTACACGGCGTGG
>JAWVZK010000097.1:0-12330 GCA_033722275.1 Longimicrobiales bacterium
CATCGCTTCGGTGGTGACGGCCTACCTGTGGAGCCTTCTCTACTACGGGATCACGGGCACCTTCTACTTCAGGGACGCCTTCATCCCCATCGCCGTCTTCCTCGGGATGCACCTGCTCTTCACCGACCCGGCGACGTCACCGAGGAGCGAGCAGGGCCGGGTGATGTACGGAGTCTCCTACGCGGTCCTGACCATTGCCTTCGCCGGCCTCCTGGAGCGTTTCGAGGCGCCCACCTTCTACGACAAGCTCCTTCCGATCCCGCTCCTGAACCTCATGGCGCGCCGCTTCGACGCCTGGGCGTCGAAGGACGTGCTGAGACATCTCGAGCCGGCCCGGATCCTGGGCGCGCTGGGGGTGGACAACCCGCGCCTCGCCACGGCGGGGCTGTGGGCCATGATCTTCCTGGCACTGAGCGCGGTGGGCGGCGTGGGGGACGATCATCCCGGTCAGTACCTCCCGTTCTGGGAGGAGGCGTGCGCCGAGGGCAACGTCCGGGCGTGCCGGACGGCGGTGCAGATGGAGGGTGTGTACTGCCAGCGGGGCTCCGGCTGGGCATGCAACGCCCGGGGGATCCTGATGGCGACACGGCTCGAGGATCGCTCGGCCGCGCGGGCCGACTTCCAGGCCGCGTGCGACCTGGGCTTCGGCCCGGGATGCGAGAACGTGCTGCACCTCGTCACGGGTTCGGCCGACTTCGCCGAGGCGCCCCCGCCGCTGGAGGATCTCCCCATCGTCATCCGCGGGAGCAAAGGAGTGGTCACCGAGCGGGACCCCGCGGCCCTCTACGCCCTGGCGTGCGAGCGCGGCTGGGAGCACGCGTGCGAGGCGAAGCCGTCCCGGGCCAGCGCGGAGAGCAGCGGCTCCTGACCGGGGCGGCTCGAGTGGAACGCGCTCCGGCCACGGCGTCCGGCGGTCATCCGAGAGGTCGGGGCCACCCCCCTGGCGCGTTCGGCCTTCGTGCCGCAGTCTCTGTCCGAGTCCGCACCAAATCCCTCGGAGACTCCGATGAAGAACGTCCTTGTCGCCCTGTCCCTTCTCCTCTTCTGTTCTCCGGTCCTCGACGCCCAGCAGCAGAGGAGCGCCGGCTCCATGGGCGGCGGCGACTGCGCGGACAACGTCTACAACTGTGCCGACACGCCGAATCCACTGCCCCGGCCCAACACGGTCTGGATCGAGGAGATGACGTGGATGGACGTTCGCGACGCCCTGGACGATGGCATGAGGACGGTCATCATCGCCACCGGAGGCGTGGAGCCCAACGGCCCGTGGTTGGCCACCGGGAAGCACAACTACGTGCTCCGCGCCAACTGTGACGCCATCGCCCGCCGTCTCCAAGACGCCCTCTGCGCTCCGGTGATCAAGCTCGTCCCGGAGGGGAGCATCGAGCCCCCCAGCGGCCACATGACGAGCCCCGGCACCATCTCCATGACCCAGGAGACCTTCGAGGCGATGCTCACGGACGTGGCCCATAGCCTGAAGATGCACGGCTTCGACAACATCGTCCTCATCGGCGACAGCGGGGGGAACCAGACGGGCATGCGGAACGTGGCCGAGGCCCTCAACGCCGAGTGGCCCGATGTCGTGGTGGCTCACATCCCCGAGTACTACGACTACGCCACGGTCACCCGGTACATGAGCGCCCACGGGCTCGAGGCCACGGAGAGCGACGGGCTTCACGACGATCCCGTCATCGCGCTCAACATGTTCGCCGACGACCCCTTTTCCATCCGGTACGACGCGCGGGTGAAGACGGGCAACGCCACCATCAACGGCGTCTCCCTCGCGGACCGGGTGCAGAACCGGGAGTGGGCTCGACAGATCGTCGACTTCAGGGCCTGGCACACCGCCGACTTCATCCGGAAGGCGATCCTCGACGGCGGAACGCATCCGCGACCTCGGGAGACCGCCCAGCGGCGTCGCGGCGGCGGCGGCTTCCAGCGTCCGGAACCCGATCCCAGGGACATGGGCGGCGGGCGCTGCGCCGACAACGTCTACAACTGTGCCGACACGCCGAATCCCCTCCCGCGGGCAGAGACCGTATGGATCGAGGAGATGACCTGGATGGATGTCCGGGACGCGCTCCAGGACGGAAGGACCACGGCCATCATCTCTACCGGGGGGGTGGAGCCCAACGGTCCGTGGCTGGTGACGGGAAAGCACAACTACGTGCTCCGTGCCAACTGTCCCCGTATCGCCGCCTATCTGGAGGACGCCCTTTGCGCTCCGGTCCTGGAGCTGGTGCCGGAGGGCGGCATCGAGCCCCGGACCGGGCACATGACGAGCCCGGGGACCATCAGTCTCCGCCAGGAGACCTTCGAGGCCGTTCTCACCGACATGGCGCAGAGCTTGAAGCAGCACGGCTTCGACAACATCGTCTTCATCGGCGACAGCGGCGGAAACCAGAGAGGGATGGGCCGAGTGGCCGAGGCGCTGAACGCGAAGTGGGCCGGGGAGGCCGCGGCCCACTTCGTTCCCGAGTACTACCGTGCACCCGAGGGATCGCGGAACGTGCTCCGGGAGCTGGGCGTCGTCTACGACGGGATGCCCGATGACGGCATCCACGACAGTCCCGGGATCACGTTGAACATGATGCTCGACGACCTCGACGCCGTACGATGGGAGGAGCGCGTGAGGGCACGACAGGCCACCATCAACGGCGTGGACCTGTCGGACTTGCCCCGCGCCCTGGACTGGGCCGAGGCCGTCGCCGATGCCCGCTCCAAGCGTACGGCCGACATCATCCGGGCGCGTATCGGAGGGATGTAGGAGGCCGCGCACGGAGGGGATGGAAGGCGCCGAGGACGATCGGGGGGAAGGCGCCGAGGACGATCACGGGGAAGACGCCGAGGACGATCGCGGGGAAGGCGCCGAGGACGATCGCGGGGAAGGCGCCGAGGACGATCACGGGGAAGGCGCCGAGGACGATCGCGGGGAAGACGCCGCTCCACCCGGACGTGGATGAGAGGCACCGGAACCGTACAGGACCTGGCTCCGGATCGCCGCCGCGCAGGCATCCGGTCCGGAAGGCCCGTTCCGTGGAAGCGGCCGGCCGACACCTCCATCCCATCCCCGCTTCGACCTATCTTCTTGTCTTCTTGCGGAGCCCGTGCGCCCGCGGCCCACCGACGGGTCCCGAAGGTCACGGTGAACGCCGCCGATCGTCCAGCCCACTCCTCGCGTACCGACAGCCCGTGCCCCTCTACCCGTTCCTGCTGCAGCCCATCTACAAGGAGAAGGTCTGGGGCGGCCGTGCCCTCGAGCGCTTCGGACGCGAGCTTCCCGGTGGCCCCGACGTCGGGATCGGCGAATCGTGGGAGCTGGCCGATCTGGATGCCACGAGCCCCTCGGGGGGTGGGGGAGAGGGCGCGCACACGCGTGTCCGGAACGGCCCCCTCATCGACCGGACCCTGGGGGAGGTCGTCGACGACTTCGGCGCTCTGGTCACCGGAAGGCTCGACCCGGGTCCTTCCGGCAAGCTCCCCCTTCTGATCAAGTACCTGGACGCCAGGCAGAACCTCTCGGTGCAGGTCCATCCCTCTCCCGAGTACGCGGCTCGTCATCCCGATGCCCATCCGAAGTCCGAGGCGTGGTACGTCGTCGACGCCGAGCCCGATGCGGTCATCTACAAGGGGCTGGTGGAGGGCACGACGCGGGAGGCGTTCGAGTGGGCGGTGAGGCGGGGATCCGTGACGGATCTGCTGGTACGGGTTCCGGCCCGTCCGGGGGAGTGCCACTATCTGCCCAGCGGGACGTGCCACGCTCTGGGCGCGGGGATCCTCGTAGCCGAAGTCCAGACGCCGTCGGACACGACGTTCCGCGTGTACGACTGGGACCGGACGGATCGTGAGCTTCACCTGGAGCAGGCTCTGGAGTGCATCGACTACGGTCCCGTGGACTCGAAGGCCTTCGAGCCCGGCACCACCGCAGGAGCCCGGGACGCCGTCGCGCGGGACCTGGTGGATTGCCAGCACTTCTTCCTGCGGGAGTGGACGGTGCTCCGCGACGGACGACTGGCTTCGGAGTCGGAGGACATGCGCGTCCTCATGCTCGTCGAGGGTGAGGCCCTTCTGGCGTGGGGGAGCGACGAAGCCGGTCCGCTCCGGGCGGGTCCCGGCGACTCGATCCTTCTCCCCGCCGCGCTGGAACGCACGGAGATCCGGGCCCGCACGGACCTCAAGCTCCTCGAGGTCACGCCCTCCTCTCCGGACCCTCGTCGGATCGCCACCCCACTGCCCGTGATTCCCGGACCGACGTGATCTCCGTCTCCAACCTCGCCCAGTCCTTCGGCGATCGGACGCTCTTCTCCGGCGTCTCGCTCCACCTGAACGAAGGGGAGCGGTACGGGCTCGTCGGAGCCAACGGGTCGGGCAAGACCACGCTCCTCAACATCCTGGCGGGCACGCTGGATCCCACCGAGGGCCAGGTGGCGGTGCCCAGGTCGGTGCGTCTCGGATTCCTCGAGCAGGACCACTTCCTCTTCGAGGACGAGCCGATCCTGGACGTGGCACTCATGGGCGACCCGGAGCTGTGGGACGCCATGGTGGAGAAGGCGGCCCTCCTCGAAGAGGCGGAAGAGTCGTTCGACGTGGAGCGTTTCGCGGAGCTCGAGGAGACCGTTCAGCGCCTCGACGGCTACACGGCGGAGGCCCGTGCCGCCACGATTCTCGAGGGTCTCGGCCTTCCCGCCGAGATCCACCGCGATCCCGTCTCGACCTTGTCCGGAGGCTTCAAGCTCCGGGTACTCCTCGCCCAGGTGCTCGCGTCGGCGCCGGACGCCCTCCTGTTGGACGAGCCGACGAACCACCTGGACATCCTGTCCATCCGGTGGCTGGAGAAGTTTCTCTCCGACTTCCAGGGCCCCGTGGTGGTCATCTCCCACGACCACCGCTTCCTGGACAACGTCTGCACGCGGATCCTGGACGTGGACTACGGGACCGTCACCGAATACAGGGGCGACTACACACATTTCCTCGAGGCGAAGGTCGCCGAGCGGGAACGGCGGGAAAAGGAGATCGAAGCGAGGGAGAAGGAGATCGCCCATCACCAGAAGTTCGTCGACCGCTTCCGGGCGAAGGCCAGCAAGGCGAGACAGGCTCAGAGCAAGCTCCGTCTCATCGAGAAGAAGGCCGACGAGCTCGAGGAGCTCCCGGGAAGCTCCCGGCGCTACCCGACGTTCCGCTTCGAGCCCCGTCGGTCCAGCGGACGGGACGTCCTGGAGCTGAAGGGGATCGAGAAGAGCTTCGGGGACCATCGTGTGCTTCACGGCGTCGATCTGCTCGTCCAGCGTGGAGATCGCCTGGCCATCATGGGCCCGAACGGGATCGGGAAGTCCACGCTCCTGAAGATCGCCATGGGGGAGCTGGAGCCCGATACCGGGACGGTGACGTGGGGATACGAGACCCATCCCGGTTACTTCGCCCAGGACATCGAGAGCGAGTTCGCCGAGTCCGACGAGACGACCGAGTCATGGCTCTGGGGTTTCTGCCCGGGAAAGGACCGGGGGTTCGTGCGGGGTCAAATGGGTCTGATGCTCTTCTCGGGCGACGACGGGAAGAAGAAGGTGAAGGCACTCTCCGGTGGGGAAGCGGCCCGCTTGGTCTTCGCCAGGCTCGCACTGGAGGAGCCCAACGTGCTGGTCCTCGACGAGCCCACCAACCACCTGGACCTCGAGTCCATCGAAGCGCTGGTGGAGGCGCTGCGCCGCTTCGAAGGGACGTTGGTCTTCGTCTCCCACGACCGGTGGTTCGTCAGCCGGCTCGCCACCCGGGTGGTGGAGATCTCACGGGAGGGGGTCACGGACTACCCGGGAACGTACGAGGAATACGTCCATCAATCCGGAGACGACCACCTGGACGCCGACACGGTGGTTCTGAAGGCGAGACGGGCGAAGCGGGCCAGGAAGGCCGCTTCCGCGTCGGGCTCCGCGTCCGGGGAGCGCGAAGATGCACCTGGATCGACGTCACCGGAGCGCGGGCCGTCCACCTCCGCGCTCCGCCGCGAGCTCGAGGAGCTGGAGCGCGAGCGGGATCGACTCACCGGGGCCATCGAGGGGGCGGAACGGGAGATCTCGACCATCGACCGGAGCTTCGCCGAGGAGGGCTTCTTCGAGAAGACACCTTCGGAAGAGGTGGTGGCCATGCAGAAGAAGCGAGCCCACCTCCAGGAGCGGATCGAGGAGACGATGGAAGCTTGGGCGGCGCTGGAGAGCCGCGTCGACGAGATCGAGGCACGGCTGGCCGAGCTGGTTCCCCGGGCCTGACGGAGGCGCCCGGGGCGCCCCCGCCGGAGGAGTCCCGCTACCGACGGTACGCCCCCGGTGGGCGTCGGCCCGGAGGCCAACCGGTCCTTCAGGCCTCGAGTCGCTCCTTGAGCCGGGCGAGCGTACCGCGGACCTCCTTCTCGAAGCTCGCTTCGAGGAGGGCGCCCGGAATGAAGCGCAGGGGTCCCGAAGGCGCTCCATCGAGCTTCATCGTCACCCGGGTGCCTTCGCCCTCGGACTCCCAGACCACCTCGCTGGTGGCGTTCAGGGCGGAGTCGGGCGTCGTGCGCAGGACCACGCGGCGGTTCGGCTCGTAGACGAGCACCACATAGCGGTTCTCCACCCGCTTGCCGAGGAACTCCGAGACGTATCTCCGGCGGCTTCCCACCTGCGTGGGGCCCGGTGGAGTCTGCTCGGCTTCGATGAGCTGGGGCTGCCACTCCGCCTCACGGGAGACGTCGTTCATGTACGCGAACACCTCCTCCACCGGGCGGGAGATCACGACGGAGGCCTGATGCTTCGGCACGGACAGCGCCCTACCAGCGAGTCAGGTCGAAGAGGCGGCTGTACTTCACGGTGAACGCCCGATTGAGGGGCCGACCCAGGGTGGCCGGCGACGATTCGAAGCCGTTGGCCTGATTGTAGACCACGAAGAGACCCGAGCCCGCGTCGTCGAGCCACGCGAGCCGGACGTTCGTCGACCACGCGTCTGCCAGATCCGAGTACTGGGTCAGGGACTGGACCGAGATCCGGGGGGTGAGGAAGTAGGCCAGCCGGACCCCCACCACCGTCGCGTCGAAGCTGCCCTCGTCGAGATCGACGTTGTTGTAGTCGACGCGGAGGGAAGCGCTGATCCTGGAGCCGTATCGTCCGGTGACCGTACCGTACGGATTCACGCGGCTTCCCGAGAGGAAGCTCCCCATGTTCAGGCCCCCGTTGAAGGAGACACCGGCCGACTCGTCGGTGAAGAAGACCCACCCGGTCTCCCACCCGCTGTAGGTGCCTGCGGGCACCGTGATGCTGTCGGTGATGGCGAAGGGCTCCTCCAGGCCCTCCCGGATCCAGTTGAAGGCGGGGTGGAACTCCATGCCGTCTTCGAACTCGAAGTGGGCGTCGACGTGGACCCGAGTCGTCTCCTCGAATCCCGTCTCGATGTCCCGGTAGGTGTAGTACGAGACGTGGGGTCGGATCTCGCGAAGGTTCCAGCGGCCCGGCCGGAAGTAGACCATGCCGAAGGCCTGGGTGTAGTGGTACCCGTCCCGGGGGAGGAAGCCCAGCTCGGGATTGAAATCCTCTCCGACCTGACGATAGGTGAGGGTGCTCCGGAACCTGCGCGACGTCCACCCGCCCTGGACGTCGAAGGCGTGGTCGCGACCGTCCAACCCCGGGGTCTCGGTCCTGGAGAGCCAGGAGGAGAAGGTCCAGGCGTCGCCGATCCCGAGCTGACCGTCGACGGCGTAGGTGTGGTTCCAGTCGTTGACGTTCCCGGATGCCCGGCGGAGGAAGGCGCCCCCGATCCGGGACCGGTTCGGCAGCTCCTTGGCCACGCGAGCCACCGAGTACTGGGTCTGGGGGATGACCTCCGCGCCCGCCACGGACAGGTCGTTCGTGACGATGTGGAGGCCGCCGACGTTGAGCCCCGCCGTCCGGCCCGAGATACGCCCACCGCCGAGGATGGGCACGGGGCCCTCGTCCGAGATCCCGATGCGTCGGCTGAAGAAGAGCTCGGCGCCCCCTCCGCCCACCTGGAAGAACCCGGCGTTCTCCAGGAAGAAGGGGCGCTTCTCGGGGAAGAAGAGACTGAAGCGCGTCAGGTTCGTCTGGACCTCGTCCACCTCCACCTGGGCGAAGTCGGTGTTCACCGTCAGGTCGAGGGTGAGCCCCTGGGTGATCTGGACCTTGGCGTCGCCACCCACCTCGGTGGGGTAGTCGAACTCGGAGTCTCCCGCCTGGTAGTCGCGCACCGCCTTCTGGAGCGCGTAGGGAGTGATCCGGACCAGGCGCTGGGCCGGCGGCTCGAGACCGCGCAGGGCGCCGGCATAGTTGAGGCGGTACTGGTCGAACTCACGGGGGATGGGCGCCCAGAACGATTCCTCGTTCAGACGTCGGACGCGACGGGCGATGTTCAGGCCCCACGTCTGCCGGTCGTCCTCCCCGTACCGCAGGGTCGAGAACGGGATGCGGAATTCGGCGTACCACCCGCGAGCATCGCGAGACGTCTGTACGGTCCAGCTCCCGTCCCAGTTCAGGTTGAAGCCCCCACCGGCGCCACCCTGCTGACGACGGGCTCCCGCCCCGCCCCCCGCGCCGAAGAACCGTCCGCCGCCCTGGCCCGAATTGGCCACCTGGCCGTCGTACTCGATGCCGACGGGATTCGTGCCGAAGACGAAGGCGTTCTGCTGGTCCCGGAAGGTGTCGAGGATGAGGACCACGGCATCGCTCTGCATGAGGTCGTAGTCGCGGATCGCCTCCCCGGAGACGATGCTCTGGGGATTCGAGTCGAAGGCCCAGATTCCCACGTACAGGGCCTCGTCGTCGTAGACGAAGCGGACCTCCGTCTCCTCGGTGGCGGGCGCCCCGTCCCGGGGCACGCGCTGCGTGAAGTCGGTGAGGGCGGGGGAAGCCTGCCACACGCTCTCGTCGGGAACGCCGTCGATGACCGGCGCCGAGTCCACGGAGGTGGCCTGGCCGGACGGCGGGCTGCGCTCCTGCCCGTGCACCGCGGGGACGGAAGCGGTCGCGCCGAGCACGAGGAGCGCGGCGAAGAGGTAGCTGCTGGGCCGAGAGAGGGGGAGCGGCCCCCGGAAGCGATGCGGCATGGTGTCTGGATCGTTGGATGCAGGCGGCCTGGCGGGGGAGGGAGCCGCGGCGACGGAAACGTCGACCTCGAAGGTGGCACGCCGACGGGGGCGCGACAACGGGTCGCGTCCGCGGGCCCCTACCTCAGACGTACGGCCCCGTCCAGCGAGGCGCCGGATCGTGTCCGGAGAAGGGAACGGGCGGACGGAACCAACGGGACGCTCACCCTGGAGGAGATCCTCTCGATCGTCGCGGAGGTCGAGCCCGAGGCCGACGACGACGCCTGCGAGGTCGAGGGACTCGACGACGACTGCGCCGAGATCGAGGATCGGGAAGACGACGAAGACGATACCGAGTTCGCGGCCGAGCTCGTCGCGCTTCGGGGCGACATTCTCGCTCGGTTCCCCGCCTGGCCCCATGAAGCCACGGTCCGCGTCGTCGGCTCCTTCGAGAACGGCGACGGGCAGAGCGTGTCGTTCGTCGTCTATCTGGAAGCCGGCTCGGTCCTGCCCCTTCATCTTGTGGAACTACCCGACCGCCGGCCAGGTCATGGAGTTCGAGCTCGAGATGGAGGAGGGAATCACAGAGATCGAGATCCACGACTGATCGCCCGGTGGGACGACGCGGTGGTCGGCCGCCACGTCGTCTCCCGGAGCATCCGAAGCGGCAGGGGGATCGGTGCCTCCGACGGCCAGCCGATGGCCGGAGGCGCCGATCCCTCGCATCTTGCCACGGTCCACGTCGAAGCTCCGACCTCGGAGAATGGATGGATCGTCGCACTCTCGTGAAGCAAGGAGGTCTCGGACTCCTGGGTCTGGCCGTCGGCGCCTGCACGTCGGGCCGGCGCCCCGTCGTCGCCGTCCGCCCTCGTCGCGCTCTGGTTCCGGTCCGGGCCTCCTGGGATCGCGTCATCCGGACGACCGTGGGGCTCAGGCCCCACCGCCCCTCGGGATTCGAGCTCTCGGCGGAGCGCCTGGGCGGCCGGATGCTCATCCACAACTACGGCCATGGAGGCGCGGGGATGTCCCTCTCCTGGGGGACGGCCCGGATGGCGGCCGAGCTCGCTCTGGAGCGCCCCGAGCGAAGGGCGGCCGTCGTAGGATGCGGGGTCGTCGGCCTCACCACGGCGCGGCAGCTGCAGCGCCTCGGCTTCGCGGTCACCATCTACGCCGCCAGCGTGCCCCCGGCCACGACGTCCAACATGTCGTTGGCCAGCTGGACGCCCACCTCCGGTCTGGTGGAGGACGACCGCCGCACGGCCGCCTGGGATGCGCGCTTCCGCAGGGCGGCCCGGATCGCCTACGAAGAGCTGCAGCTCCTGGTGGGCCGCGGCTACGGTGTCTCGTGGCTCGATGGCTACGCGCTCCGCTTCCGCCCGCCTTCGACGGGCGGAGACCAGGGGACCGACCGCCTCCTCCCCTCCGATCTTCGCCCGGGATCGCGGGTTCTGGGTCCCGGAGAGCATCCGTTCCCCACACCCTATGCCGTGCTCAGACCCTCCCTGCGGATCGAGCCGTCCGTCTACCTCCATCGCTTGATGGGAGACGTCCGCCAAGCGGGCGGGTCCATCGTGATCCGACGCTTCGACTCGCGCAGGACCCTCGCCGCCCTCCCCGAGGCCATCGTCGTCAACTGCGCCGGATTGGGCGCGAAGGAGCTGGTCGGCGACCCGGAGCTGATCCCCGTGAAGGGCCAGCTCACGCTGCTCCTGCCCCAGCCGGAGGTCCGGTACTCCACCTTCGGCAGCGCCGTGCGAGGGGGTGAGGGATTCGTACACATGTCTCCGCGGAGGGACGGCATCGCGCTGGGCGGCACCAGCGTCGAGGGCGACGGGTCGCTGGAACCGGACCCGGAGGCTCGACGGCGCATCGTGGAGGCCCATATCGATCTGTTCTCCCGGATGGGGTGATTCCGACGTCGACGACGCCCGCCTTCTCGCGCGTCCGGTCCGAGCCCCCTATTTTTGCCACCGATCCGAAAGCCCAACCTGCAGGAGAGCTGGATGAGCGAGAGCGAATCAGTGGGTACGGGGCCGCAGAGCTATTCACGGCGGACCTTCATCAAGGGAGTCATCGCCACCGGCGCGACGGCATCGTCGGCGGGGTACCTCTTCGGCGGCACGAGCCTTCTGGGCGCGGCCACGTACCAGACGGCGACAGAGCGGCTCGTGACCTTGAGGGTCAACGGGCAGGATCGGAGGGTGGATATCCTCCCCCACGAGACCCTCGCCATGACCCTTCGCTACAAGTTGGGTCTGACGGGAACGAAGCTCGGGTGCGACCGGGCGGAGTGCGGCGCCTGCACCGTCCTCGTCGACGGTGTCAATCAGTATGCCTGCTCCATGCTCACCCACCAGGTGCGGGGCCGGGAGGTCACCACCATCGAGGGCCTGGAGGACCCGGACACCGGGGAGCTCAGCGTCGTTCAGCGGGCGGTGATGGACGAAGGCGGCTTCCAGTGCGCCTTCTGCGCACCGGGCTTCATCATGAGCATGACGGCCATGCTCGACGAGAACCCGAATCCGACGCGGGAAGAAGCCGCCCTGGCGCTGTCCGGCAACCTCTGCAGGTGCGCCGACTACGACAAGATCCTCAACTGCGCGATGCGAGCCGCCGAGCTCCATCGCAGCGTCTGAGCGGAGGGCATCGATGGCCGAGAAGCTGGTAGGAACCGACATCGCGCCGCCGGATCTCCACGCCAAGATCACGGGCCGCGCCAAGTACGCCGAGGACTTCCGGGCGCCCGGGATGGTGTTCGCGAAGCTCCTCCTCAGTCCCATGCCCCATGCACGCGTCCGGAACATCGACGCGAGTCGCGCCCTCGCCATGCCCGGGGTGATCGATATCCTCACGGCAGACGAGGTGCCTTCGCGGGACGGGCCCCGGGAAGCCGTCCTCACCAACCAGCCCCGGTACGAGGGTGAGCCGATTCTGGCGGTGGCGGCCGTCGACGAAGAGACGGCGGCCGCGGCGGTCGAAGCCATCGACGTGGATCTCGAGCCGCTGCCCTTCGTCATCGATCCGCTGGAGAGCCTGCGGCCCGGTGGGCCCGACGCCTACGAGGAGGGCAACCAGTTCGGGCAGGAGGGCTGGACCCGGTTCAAGTGGACCGAGGAGGACTTCGCCGCCATCGAGCGCGGGGAGTTCCCGGATCCCGCTGCCCCGGTGGAGTGGTCCAAAGGCGACGTCGACGCGGCCTTCGCCGAGTCGGCCGTGGTCCTGGAGGAGACCATCGTCCACCAATCGGTGACCCATCATCCCATGGAGCCCCG
>JAWVZK010000098.1:0-12291 GCA_033722275.1 Longimicrobiales bacterium
ATCTGCGGCTCTACAAGGGGAACGTCGTCTGTCGCGGTCGCTGGTCGGAGACCTCCTTGTATGATCAGGAGTTGTCCTCCATGGACGTGGCCGGAGGCTACGATCAGGAGGACGCGAGAGGCTTCATCCGCATCAACGCCCTCCGTCTGCGGGCCCACAAGCTCATCCTGGGAAAGACGGGGGAGCCGGACGAGTAGGTGGAAGCGCGGCCGGGGATCGGCCGTCCGTGCGATCAGGGGCTCGGACTCACGCCCCGGCGGGGCGGTACTCGGCATCGAAGGTCGTCCTCCACGTCGCTCCCCCGTCGGTGGAGGTCTCGATGTGCTGGCGGACCTGGCCGCCGGCGAGGGGCGTCAGCGTCGTCCGGTCCAGGTAGGTCGCTCCGTCCGGTCGCGTGACGGTCCCCTGGAAGCGCACGCCG
Organism: Longimicrobiales bacterium; assembly: GCA_033722275.1. GTDB lineage: Bacteria > Gemmatimonadota > Gemmatimonadetes > Longimicrobiales > Gaopeijiaceae > UBA2589. The sequence goes on from JAWVZK010000098.1 coordinate 422, forward strand.
CCCGCCGGGCTGTCCATCTGCCGCTTTTCCTCGACGCCGCCGGGCAGGAGGGCGCGTTGGGTGACCCATACCTGACGCCACGCCGATTCTGCGGGCAGATCGTAGAAGAGGCTCCGCCCTCGGCCGCCGCCGGCGGCCTCCCAGTGTTCCTCGACGGCGCAGCCGGAGAGGACCTTGGTGATCCGATTCGTGCCGACCTGCTCACCTTCGACCCAGACGGTCCACTCTCCGACCCGGAAGTCCAGGGCATGGAAACCGGGGACGTCGTCACAACGGGAGGCCGCCTGTGCGGCTCCCGGCCCGGCCTCGCCGAGGAGCGCAGCCCCGGCGGTCAGGAGGGCCCCCGTGGTGCGAAGCGCCGCTCGGCGGGCCCTCGTGCCGCCCCGTCGAGGGGCGCGCCTCGGCGTCACATGAGCTTGCGAAGGCGGTCGAAGCCCTCCTTGATCTCCTCGGCGACGACGTCGATGGCCGCGCCTACGTCGTCGGAGGCGTCCTTGGCCTCGTCGGTGACGACCTTCATGCGCGCTCGGAGGGCGTCCATCTTCCTCTCCAGCTCCTGCCACTCTTCCTTGGCTTCGAGCTTGGCGAGTCCGAGCTTGACCTTGAGCTCGTCCCGTTCCTGCTCGAGCTGCCGCATGACCTTCTGGAGTCGTTCTCTGTTGTTCGCCATGGTCTCGTCCTCTTCGGTTCCGTCCCCGTGCCATCGTCCGCATCCACCCCGAACAAGTTAAGGCCGTCGGTCTGTTCCAGGGGTACGCCGCGGGGGCAGGGGACTTACGCTCGGGGCGCGGATGGGAATCCTGGTGGAAGCGGGGGCTCGAGGAGAGCCCGGTCGAAGTCCTCCAGCTCGCGCTCCGCGGCGATCCGGGCATCACCGCTGTCGAAGATCGTCCGTCCGTCGTCCTTGCGCTCGAGATCGAGCCGGATTCGCTGGACCTGGCTGGCGAGGAATTGGCGCTTCACGTTGCGGAACCCGAAGAAGAGATCGCCGTTGAGCTCTATGACGGGCGCTTCGAACTCCAGAGCGAGCTGCCGCAACGCCGTCTCCACGGTCTTGCGCCGGATCCGACGTCCCCCCGCTCGTGAGCGGAGGTAGGCCACCGTGCGGTCGAGCGATACGACTCCCTTCCCCCTCAAGGCGGTCTCGAAGACGTAGCCGAGGGCGTACCGACGGAGCGTCTTCGCGCTTCGCTGGCGCACGAAGGGAAGGGTGGAGAATCGCCGCACGGCCTTGCCGGTGATGACGAAGGCAGCGGCTGCCGACGTGCCCGCCACAGCGGCCAGCACGGCCGCGCGTCCGTCACCGGGAGGCGGGAACGTGGCAAGCCAGGCGAGGGCGCTCGCGGCCACGGCAGCGACGCCTCGGGGGATCCAGCGCCGCCATCCCTTCCGCGTGTCTCGACCGCCCATGGGATCCAGGGAACGAGCCCAGGCTGGACGCGGCTCCCGAACATGGAAGGCGCCGTGGGCGCTCTCCACGAGGTCGGGAAAGGCATAGACGACATGACCGTCCCAGGACGTGTGGGGCTCGCCCCCGTACAGGCCGGCGAGCCTCCGGATCTCCGATTCCGCCTCCGGAACCGTGAGCCCGGTATGCTCCACCAGCTCTGCGAGACTGATCACCCCTTGGCGTCCCCGGATCAGCTGGAGCGTCTTCCGATCGAAGGCCGGGGTTTCATCGCGCCGTTCCCATACGAGACGAAGCCGCTCCGTCCACCCCTTTTGGACGCCGGCCATGCGCCGTGAGAGACGGTGGTCAGAGGGCACGCGTGCTTCGTCGTGGCCCTGAAGCCGATAGACCAGGACGGCGGAGCCGGCCACCGAGACCTGTACGATCTCTTCGGCCATGAGGGACTCCAGGCCGGACTCGACCCAGGATCTGGATCGCCCGGTGGCCATGATCAGATCTCCCCGGGTGGCCCGACCGCCGAGGCATCGGAGGACCTCCAGCAGGCCCTCGGCACGGGCGTCTCGATCCGGCGACCCGTTCATGCCTTCGATTCCGGATGCCCTCGACGTGCGCGCATCGGTCTACGACGTCGGCAGATCGCCCATCCGTGGGCGGTAGTTCCCGTGTTGGCTGTAGCTCTCCACCCTCCCGGCCTGGTCGCGGTGGAAGATCACGTCGTGCCCCCGCTCGCCGTCGGAGCGGATGACGTAGAAGACGTCGCCCTCGTCGTGTCCCAATCGCTGGAGGGCGTCGGCGGGATCGTCGGTGGGCAGAGAGAGCAGAGCGAGCCCTCCCTTCCAGCGAACCGCGGCGGTCTCCGAGCCCCAGGGCTGGGCGGAGTAGATGCCGAGGTACGGCCGCAGGTCCAGATCGTCATCCGCCGTCCCGTGACGGGCTTCGTGCACCTCGGCGTGCTCCTGCGACATGGCGGTGCCCTCGGCGGCGTGCGACTCAGCCGCGTCGGTGGCCGCGAGGATCGCCTCGGAGACGAGGTCGTACATGCCCCGGGTGAACATGCTGGAGTTCACCATCGCGTTGGCCATGAAGATCGTGGCGATCTTGTCTTCGGGCTGCATCTGGAGATTGCTCCGGAACCCGGGACAGCTCCCTCCGTGGCCCACGAAGGTCTCCTCGTCGGCGCGTCGGACGCGGAAGCCGAGTCCCCAGAAGGTGTCGAACTCCGGGTCCACGTAATGCACGCGGTGCATCTCGTCGAGGGTGTGGGCGTGGAGGACCTCCTCCCCGTCTCCTTCCAGTCGGAAGTTCCACGATGCGAAGCGCGCCAGATCCTCTGCGGTGGACGCGTATCCAGCAGCGGGAGCGATCCCCTTCGCCTGGAAGAACGCGACCTCCTCCCGGTCCCCGTCCCGGGTGGGGGCGCTGTATCCCGTGGCCAACCGGCCCCCTCGATGCTCCCGGGGAATCTCAGGATAGGTGTCGGACATCCCGAGGGGGTCGAGGATGTTCTGTCGGACGTACGCGTCGTAGTCCATTCCCGACCGCTCCTCCACGATCTCACCGGCCAACGTCAGGCCCAGGTTGGAGTACTGGAAATATCGCCGCGCCGGGTACAGGGTCTCCTGCTCCCCCAATCCTTCCCGGACCTGCTCCTCCGTGGGGAAGGGGAAGTCGGGGCCCGTCCAGTACGGATGATTCGATTCGCGGGGCAGACCCGACGAATGCGTCAGGAGACCCTCCACCGTCACGGGTGGTGAGCCTTCCCACCGTTGCTCGACGGAGTACCAGGGAAGGAGCGTCTTGACAGGGTCGCGGAGGTCGAGCCGTCCCCGATCCCTCAGCTGCATCACAGCGATGGAGGTGAAGAGCTTGGAGATGGAGCAGATGCTGTAGAGGGTCTCGGGTGTCGCCCGGATCTGCCGGTCGGGGTGGGCCATGCCCAGGGCGGCGCTCCAGACCAGCTCCTGATCGTGCACCACCGCCGCGGACACCGCCGGGATCTGCTCGTATGCCATCTGGGCATCGAGCCAGACCTCGAGAACGTCGAGGGCCTCGACGACGGCTTCGTCGCCGGCGACCTGGCCCGAAGCGGGCCCGACATCCGTGATCGTGAGGCCGACGACGAGGGTGAGGAAGGGGATGCGAAGGCACGGGGACATCGGACATTCCTCGGGGCTCGGGTCGCTCGTCCCCACATCATACGGTGAGGAGCGCACGATGCGACAGCGGGCCCTCCCGCCTCACGGGAGAGGTCGGATCGCTCTCCGTGGCCGCGCTCAGCCTCGCCACGGAGCGTACGGACTCCACGGACCCCGTGGAGTTGACCCATCTGAAGGCATTCTGAAGCTACGGCCGAGGCGTTCCCGCCGGATCGCCGCCGAATTGAGCTCGGTGCAGCTCGAAGAAGGCCCCCCCTCGAGCGAGCAGCTCGTCCCATGTGCCCTCCTCGACGACCCTGCCTCCTCCCATCACGAGGATCTTGTCGGCGTCCCGGATCGTGGAGAGGCGGTGGGCGATGACGATGAGGGTCCTGCCCTCGGCCCGCTCCTTGATCGCCCGGGCCACCCGCTGCTCGATAACGCTGTCCAGGGCCGACGTGGCCTCGTCCAGGATGAGGATGTCGGGATCCCTGAGCAGCGCTCGGGCCAGAGCGACACGCTGCCGCTGCCCGCCGGAGAGCTGCACGCCGCGGTCCCCCACCTGCGTCTCCAGACCTCCAGGAAGCCCCTCGACGAAGTCGCCGAGCTCCACGTCGTGGAGGGCCTGCATGAGCGCCTCGGACTGCGCGCGCTTCTCGAGTCCGAAGACCAGGTTCTCCCGGAGCGTTCCGTTCAACAGCCACACCTCCTGGCTCACGATGGCCATGGTGGCGTGGAGAGAGGGAAGGGTGTAGTCGCGGATGTCGACACCGTCCAGGAAGAGGGTGTCGGGCTCCACGTCGTAGAGTCGGGCGATAAGGTCCACGAACGTCGTCTTCCCCGCACCCGTGGGCCCGACGATGCCGGTCACCTGTCCCGCGCCGATGGTCGTGTCGATGTGGCGAAGCGCATCCACGCCCTCCTCGTACTGGAAGGAGAGATCCCGGATGGCGATCTCGGTCTCGAGGCCCGGGAACTCCTTCGTCCCCGACGGGACGATGAACTTCCCTTCGTCGATGAAGAGGCCGGCCACCGCCTCCAGGCGGGGGATCTCCTCCGACACCCGGAGGCTGAACTCGCTCAGGTACCGGTAGTCGCGCAGCGATTGCTGGAGGATCAGGAGGAAGGCGCCGAACGCGGCCAGGTCCCCGGGGCGGAAGTCGCCCACCCAGTAGATGACGCCGGCCTGCACGACGAGCATCACCAGGAGGATCACGATCTCCTCCACTGGATAGCGGAGGCTGATGACGCGCCCCTTGCGCACCGCGATCTCCTCGGCCTCCCGGAGGACGTCGGCGTAGGCCTCGGCGGCGGTACGCTCCTGGGAGTAGGCCTTCACCAGGGGAATGGAGCCGAGGATGTCCACGATCCTTCCACGGAGGCGACGCTCCACCGCCACGCCTTGCCTCGAGATCCGCTCTACCGCGCGGTTGATCGCGTTCATGAACCAGGAGACGAAGGGGAGCGACGCGATGAAGGCGATGGAGAGGGGCAGAGAGATCCCGATCATGACCCCGCCTTTCACCAGGAGCCCCACCGCGTTCCGGAGGAGTCCCTCGCCGGCCACCAGGAGGCCGATGACCGAGCTCGACCAACCGATCTCCGCGTCGATGCCGCCGACGGCGTTTCTGTCGAAGTACTGGCGTCCGAAGCCGAGGACACGAGCGAAGGTCTCTTCTCCGACGAGCACGCGATAGCGCTCGTCGCGCCACACCACGAAGAGCTTGCTCACGTACTCGATGGCCAGCTTGGCGATGCGCCCGACGATGACGAGGGCCACCACCACGACCACCAGATAGGCGTCCCTGACCTGCGAATCCTCCATGCTCGACGGTACCAGGGCCAGGATCCACCCGAAGAAGCGGGAGTCCTCCAGGAAGTCGAAGGAGTTCTGGGCGACGGCGTCGGTCAGGGGGATGAGAAGGGAGTAGGAGGCCGCTTCGAAGGCTCCGGCCAGGAGGATCAGGGCGACGGGCAGGGCCAGGTGCCACCAACGGCCTCCGACCACCCGCCAGTAATGCCGCAGCACACCCCAGGCGGTAGGCTCGATACCGCTCCCTCGGGCAGACGTCAGGAGGCCGCTCACAGGGGGCTCCCGCATCGAGGAGACGACGCGGTGGACAGGAGGAAGCTCCAGGGCGGTGACTCGGAGGGCATGAGCAAAGGTAGAGTGGCGCCCTTCAGTCGTCGCCGCTCTGACTCCGGGCCAGGAAGACGCCGAAGCCCACGCCCAGGAGGAGGCCCACGATCCCACCGGCGAGCCACGGACCCAGGTCGGTTCCGGTTCGTCCCCCTCCTCTCCGACGGAGCTCGGTGGCGTCCACGTCGGTGATCACGGTCGCCTGCTCGGCATAGCTTCCGTGTCGACGCGGATAGTCGTCCAGCCCCTCGACGAAGCATCGATGGTACGTCTTCCCGGGCCGCAGGGTCATGGGCTCGCTCTCGGGTCGCCACGTCCCTCCTTCGGCCACGTCCACCTCCGGCATGGCGAGGCCGAACCGGTCCCGGGCCTCCAGCTCCACCCCTGCGGCGAGGCGCTCTCCCAGATCCAGCGCGTCCAGCAGATTCTCCGTGGTCTAGTCGGTCAGGATGTCCGGAATCATGTCGGAGCGTCCCTCCTCGATGAGCTGCGTGATCCGCCGTTCGGTCTCGAAGTGCTCCGCCACCACACCCGCCTCGAAAGCCTCCAGAGCCGCGGTCACCGGCTGAAGGAACGCCTCGGGGTTCCGGCAGGTGTGATAGAGGAGGCGCTTGTGCACCCGGAACGCGGAGGTCGTAGCCTCCAGAGCCGCGAACTCCGGATCGAGGAAGTCGGTGTCCGAGTCCTTCGTCATGTATCGATGCTGCTTGTACTCGGGTGGGACGTCGGCGGCGCCCAGTGGCACGGGGACGAAGGGGCTCGCGACGGCTCCCGTCACGGCCATCCAGAGCGTCCCCAGCTCGGGACGGATCCCGGATCGGAGATGGGCCACCTGCCCATACCCCGCGCCGTCGTTGGACCAGCGCGGATCCCGGACCAGGGCCATCATGTCCTGCAGGCTGAGCGGCGCCATGGCGGCGATCTGCTCCTCGAGGAGGGGCGGATAGCGGAAGAGGCCATGAGGATCGTCCTCGCCCGGAGCGCTGGGAAAGGGTCTGCCGTAGACCTCGTGGAGGTCGAAGTCTCTCTCGCCGCCGGGGGTCCACCATCCTCGCTCGACGGCGAAGGTCACGATGTCGTCCGAGCCCATGAAGTCAGGGTCGTCCTGGAAGTCCTCCGGAAAGCTCCGGATGTAGCCGGGGTAGCTCACGCGGACCTCGTCGGGATCCAGGCGTTCGGCGGCCCAGAGACCCTGACCACCGGCATAGTCGATGAGGATCCAGCCCTCCTCGGCGTCGGCGAACAGGTGGGAGTTCCCCCCGTAGGTGGCGTATCCATGCTCCTCGACGAGAGCTCCGACGATCTCCACGGCCTCCCGGGCGCTGGTGGCCCGCTCCATGACGATCCTCGAGAGGTCGCTGTAGCTGAGGCCGGTCTGCGGGGTCGGCGTCATCGCCACCAGCTCGGGCCTGGAGGGGGACCACACGTCCCGGGCGGCGACATGATGCTGGTTCAGACCTCCGTTGGTGAGCGGAGGAGGGAAGCCCGCGAACTCCGAGTAGTTGGTGGTGATGTATCGCAGGGTCGTGGAGACCTGCGGGATGCGGAGGCGCCGGCCGGGCAACCGCGCCTCCTCGGTCACACCCACGCTCATGGTCGTACCGTCCGGAAACGTCCGGGCCGGGGTGATCTCGAACCAGTGGCTGGAGGGCTCGTGTCCGAATCCCCCGAGGAGCACGGAGCCATCGTTCGTGAGCTCCCGTCCGACGTAGATGGCGATGCTCTTCGCCGGCGGCGGCGAACCGTCCTGTGCCATGGCGACGGAAGGCGGAGCGACGAGTAGCGTCCAAGCGGAGAGAGGGGTCAGGATGCGCGTCATGGGACGCATGGATCCCTGGTCGAAGCGCGTGGTCTTCGCACGGGGTCTCGGCAGGGACACCTCTATGGCCTCGGCGAGGCGCCCCTCGGAACCGCCGCGGCCGCCGGGATACACAGGACGAGGAAGTTGTAGAGCATCTCGTCCGGCTGGCGCGGCACGGCCTCGCTCACCACGAGCTCCGCCTCGGTCGCCAGGGTCGTCGAGCTGTCGTAGTAGTTGAAGAGGCAGTCGACCCCCGAGCGTCGGAAGCGCAGGGAGGCCTCGTGGGGCGCGTCCCGGGGATCCGGCGTGCGTGTCCACCCCTCCCGCTCCACCCGGGCGTAGAACTCCTCGATGATCTCGGGTCCGGAGCGGGCCGTGGCTCCGGCGGCCGTCACCCTGCAACCCGGCACCATCTTCCGGGTCCTCCAGTCGTCGATGGTGTCGGGCTCGGAAAGGGCGACCATGTCCATGACGTCCCGGACGAATCGCTCGGCCTCGAGGCAGAGCTCGGTTTGTGCCTGCGCCGGATTCGCCGACGCCATGAGCAGCGCGGCCGCGGAGGAAACGAGGAATGTCGGCCGGATCACGGAGCCTCCAGGGGAAAGTCGAAGCGTCTTCAAAGCTAGCAGACCCGCCCCACTCATGCGCGGCGCCGCTGCGAATCCGATGCCCGCGCGGTCATCGGCTCCGTCCAGGGAATGGCGACCCTTCACGGGGTCGGTGCACGGTCCCTTGCGCAATGCGGTCCAGCCCCGGAACGTGACCAACCACGACTGCCGACCTTTCCGAATCGAGGAGTCCGCCATGCGGTCACACCGGACACGAATCCCGGCTCCGAACACCATGCTCGCCTGTCTCGCCGGCCTCTTCCTCGCCGCTTGTGGCCCCTCCGACGCGGAGGCGCCGGGCACGGACGCTCCGGAGGCGGAGGCTCCGTCCGTCGTGTTCGAGGGGGGGACCGTCGTCACGGCGACCGGCGACGGCCCCATCGAGGACGCGGTCTTCGTGGTGGCGGGTGGACAGTTCACCGTGGTGGGCTCCGCAGGCGACGTCGAGCTCCCCGAGGGAGCGGAGCGGATCGACCTCACGGGAAAGACCGTCATCCCGGCTCTGGTGAACGCCCATGTCCATCTCTCCAACGATGCCGACGAGCGGGCGGAGCAGCTCCGGCACATGGCGTACTACGGAGCCGGGACGGTGGTGGCTCTCGGCCATGACGAAGGGGAGGCCGCCTTCGAGCTGCAGGGCGTCTCGGTGGAGGATGGAGCCCGGTCGCTGACGGCGGGCCGCGGCATCACGACGCCTGAGCCGGGTCGCTCCGAGGTTCCGTACTGGGTCACCGACAGCGCGGCGGCCCGCCAGGCGGTACGCGAGTCGGCGGGGCGGGGCGTGGACATCATCAAGATCTGGGTCGACTCGCGGGGTGGTCAGTACGAGCGGATGTCACCGGAGCTGTATACGGCCGTCATCGACGAGGCCCACGCCCACGACCTCAAGGTCACGGCACACATCTTCCGGCTCGAGGACGCCAAAGGCCTGCTGCGGGCGGGAATTGACGCCTTCGCTCACTCCATCCGCGACCAGGTCGTGGACGACGAGGTCGTGGCGCTCTGGCTGGAACGCCCCGACGTGACGCTCATCCCCAACCTCCCCGGGCCCGGGATCCCCGTGGACCTCTCCTGGATCAGCACGGTCCCCGCCGAGGAGCTGGCGGAGATGGAGGCGTCCCAGCAGGAGCGTCCCCGGGCACAGGAGGCCTTCGCCATCCAGGCCAGGAACCTGGCGCGTCTGAACGACGAGGGGATCGCCATCGGATTCGGCACCGACGGGAGCACCCCCTGGGCTGTCCATCTGGAGCTGGAGGACATGGTCCGGGCCGGCATGACGCCCGCCGAGGTGCTCATAGCGGCGACGTCCACCTCCGCCGACCTCATGGAGCTGGAGAGCGTGGGGCGGATCGCGCCGGGGATGAGCGCGGACTTCGTGGTCCTGAACGCGAACCCGCTGGAGGATATCACGCACACGCGGGACATCGACGCGGTGTACCTGCGGGGCCACGCCATCGACCGGGAGTCCATGGCGGAGCGGTGGACGGGCGTGGGCGGTTAGGCGTGGATCCGACGAGAGGCCCGTATCGAGACGACCCGCCCCAGGAGGGGAGGCGGGTCGGGGCACCTGGCTCCGCCTAGCGCCCCGTCTGGGACCGGAGGACCTGCAAGAAGTTGGTCACCAGTACCGCGTCCGGAGCGTCATCGTCGTCGTCGTCGGACCCCACCGCCATCCCGAGGACGAAGCGCTGGTCGTCGGGGTGGACGTCGTAGATGTTGCCCAGGATGTCCCCCCAGATCCAATCGGGATCGTTCTGGAAGAGCGTCCGGGGCGTGCCGGCGGAGAAGCCACCCGAGGTCTCCACGTCCACCACCATCATCTCCCGGTTCGGCCCCTGAAAGAAGAGCTCGTCTCCGCTGTGGGACCATTGGGGGTTCCGGCCGCCGTCCACGGAGATCTGCCAGCGTCCGCTCCCTACGTCGGGGAAGGGTCGCACGTAGATCTCGTGCCGGTCGGTCTCGGTGGTCTGGTACGCGAGCCAACGGCCGTCGGGGGAGATCTGGGGGTACATCTCGTCGTACTCGGAGTTGGCGAGGAGCGGCTGGGGCACGGTGTCGACGCCCGGTCGGAAGGCGTAGATGTCTCGGCCGCCTTCCACGCCGCGGGGGCCGGCGGTGCGGAGGACCAGCCACTCCCCGTCGGGGCTCCAGCCGAAGGTGGCGATCTGCTGCTCCATGTCGACGATGAGGCGGGGCTCACCCGTGCCGTCGGCCCGCTTGGTCCAGACGTCCAGATTTCCGTCGCGGTCCGAGGTGAACGTGATCTCTCCGGGCTCCGGTCCCCACTCGGGCATCCAGTTCTCGGAGTCGCCGAAGGTCAGCCGGGATCGGGGGCCGTCGTCGAGCTGCTTGATCCAGATGTCGTTGCCATCGGCGTTGAGCTCGCGGACGGCGAGTCGCGTGCCGTCGGGCGAGACGCTCCACCACGTATCCGCCCCGCCCCGCATGAAGGTCCAGTCGGGATCGATCGGCTCCACATTGCCCTCCCGATCCACCCAGACCAGGCGCATCATCTGGTCGACCCCGCCGCCCAGGCCTCTCGTGTAGAACAGCTTCCCGTCGTCGGCGATGGAGAAGTGCGCCAGGCCATCCATGATGGCCACCGGCGTGCCCTCCATCTCGACAGCGCCGGGATCGAAGGGGACGGCCATCATGACACCGTCCTGGAGGTAGACGAGGAGGCCCGGGCCGGGCAGATAGCGGGGGCTCGTCCCGTCGGTGACGTAGGTGCTCTCGCCGCTGCCCAAATCGAGGACCCGGATCTCGAAGCGCTGGAAGTCCTCCACGGCGGCGCCGTACAGGAGCCGCTCGCCATCCGGAAGGAGGTCGAAGGGCCGCCGCCCGTCATCCGCTCCGAAGTCGGTGAGGTCTTCCACCGCCCCGCCCCCCGAGGGGGCGCGCACCATACCCGAGTCGGCGCGGGCGTATACGTACCCGTCGTGCCCCCAGATGGGGTCGTACCCCGGCGACATCAGCGTCCGCACCGGTCCCCCGGCGAGGGCCAGGGCTTTCACCTCGCCACCCTGCTCGAAGGCCAGCTCGAGGCCGTCGGGCGAGATGACCGGATCCTGGGCTCCCGTGGTCTCCCGGATGCGGGTCGCACTCAGCTCGTCCCAGCGACGCGCCATGAGGACCTGCTCCGGCCCGCCTTCGGGATTGTGCCGGTAGACCAGGATGGAGCCGTCGGGTGCCAGGCGGTATCCGGCGGAGCCGGTGTACTCCAGCTCCTGACCCGGCAGGAACGGCATGGCGAAGCGCTCGACGGGGCGTCTCGGATCCGGCTGGGTGAGCAGAGCGTAGACGGCGGCGCTCAAGCCGAGACCCAGCACGACGATGGCCGCTGCCATGGCCTTGAACAGCGGGCCGCTCTCGGCGGTGCCGGGGGCCACCCGCTCCTCGCCGTGCCGGAAGGCGGGGTCCTGGAGCGCGTCGGCCACCTGGGCGGCACTGGTGAAGCGATCGGCGGGGAGCTTCTCCAGACCCTTGCGGATGGCGGCGTCCACGTTCCTCGGCACCGAGCTGCGGACCGCACGGGCCGAGACCGACCCGCCCTGGATGATCCGTCCCAGGACCGCCTGGGCGGTGTTGCCGGTGTACGGCGGCTCGCCCGTGAGCATCTCGTACAGAACGGCGGAGAGGGCGTAGATGTCGGCGGCGGGACCGACGCCCACGTCGCCCGTCGCCTGCTCGGGGCTCATGTAGTACGGCGTGCCCACGCTGAGGCCCGTCTCGGTGAGTCGTGCGCCCCCGGCCGAGCCCACGGCCAGGGCGATGC
>JAWVZK010000099.1:0-12273 GCA_033722275.1 Longimicrobiales bacterium
AGGAGGAGACGTTCCAGTAACATCCTTCGAGCATCTGCGCCGAAGGCCAGGAGGGTCCAGAGGAAGGGGACCGCGCCGAAGATCATGCCAGCGAGGTAGAGACCCGCCTCGCGTAGGTTTCGAGACCTCGACCAGAGGGGCAGCACCACGACGAGGGGGATCAACTTCACGTTCAGGGCGCCCGCCACGGCGAGACCGGCCCAGAAGGGCGCCCGCCTCGATTCCATCAGATACGCCGCTGCGAGGGCGAGAGAGAAATAGATCGCATCGGTGTTTCCGTGATACCCGGCGATCAGGATCGGCGAGAGCGCCAGGGCGTATGCTGCCGCCGCCCGAAGGCCGGCTTCGCGACCCGACCGCTCGTACCAGATGCGATAGAGCAGCAGGGCGGTCACCCCCTCCGCCACCACCGAGGGGATCTTGAGAGTGACTGGAAAGAGGAGCCCGGTCGCGGTCGAGGCATGGAGCAGGAGAGCCGACAGGAGTCCCATGAGCGGCGGATGATTGAAGCCGACCTGTTCGAGGTAGGTGCGCTCCAGGCCGTCCTCCGCGACAGCCTGCGCGAATCGGTACCAGGTGCCGACGTCGTTGCTGCCGAGGGTGAGGAACAGAAGAATCAATCGGAGGGTGAAGCCGACCAGGATCAATCGCGAGAGGAGCCGGTCCGGCTCCGCTGAGCTCGAGTCGGGGCTCATTCGGTCCGCACGAAGGGAGAAGTCGTAGACCTTGATCCAAGCGTCGTTGGCCGCAAGCAAACTAATCCGCTAGCGGCGGCCCGTACGAGGGCTCTACCGGGCTACGGCGGTCCGACGTGGCGCGTCGGGCTGAAACTCCATGCGGTCGGATTGCCCGGCGCAACCTCCCGACGGAGATCCTGCACGAGCCTGGCCATCCTCCCCGGGGCACGCCGGGGAGAGATTTCCGGCGTCTGCAACGAGCGTCCCCCCACAGGGAGGATGACAACCAACTTCCCCTGGCTCCGATGTCCTCGGCTCTGCATGTATAAGTGCATTCATGACAATCACTTGCGAGCCACCATGCCTTCGCCTCGCCGCGTGCGCGTCTCTGGAGTCGAGTCAGGAATGGTCCTTGCTCACACTCGCTCCCGTTCCACGGGCGGATCTGGAGACCGCCGTCGAAGATCTGCGTATGGGTCGGAAGAGGCGCCGCCTTCCGCCCACGGCCAAAGGAATCGAGCCCATGACCGATGTCACGCCGCTCCGGACCAGAACCTCCAAACGACGCGTCCTCATCTTCATAGTCGCGTACAATGCGGAGCGGACCGTGGAGCAGGTCCTCAAGAGAATCCCTTCGCAGGTCTTCCAAGACGAGCGCTTCGATGCCGAGATCCTCGTCATCGACGATGCATCCGCGGACGCCACGTTCGAGCGGGCCCATCGGCTGAAGGAGCGAGGCTTCCCGGCCCCAGTGACGGTCCTTCAGAACCCGGTCAATCTCGGCTACGGAGGGAATCAGAAGCTCGGCTACCGGTTCGCTCTGGAGAACGGGTTCGACTTTGTCGCTCTCCTGCACGGGGACGGCCAGTATGCGCCGGAGGAGCTACCCCGGCTGCTCGAGCCACTGCTGCAGGGGGAGAGCGACGCCGTCTTCGGCTCACGAATGATCACTCCCGGGGCCGCCCGGCGTGGGGGCATGCCTCTCTACAAGTACATCGGGAACAAGATTCTCACGTCTTTGCAGAACCGGATCGTGGGGACGCGACTTTCGGAGTACCACAGCGGCTACAGACTCTACTCCTGCCGAGCCTTGTCCGCCCTCCCCTTCGAGACCAATTCCGACGGGTTCGACTTCGATACGGACATCATCATCCAGCTCCATCTTGGAGGATTCCGGATTCGAGAGCTCCCGGTCCCGACCTTCTATGGGGATGAGATCTGTCATGTCAACGGGCTGCAGTACGCCGCCGCCATCGTGTGGACGTCACTCCTGGCGCGCATACAGCAGCTCGGACTGCTCTACGATCGCAGATTCGACGTTCGGCATCCGGCGGCCGGAAATCGGCAGTATCGACCCAAGTTCGACTTCCGGTCTTCCCATTCCATGGCCCTGGAATGCGTCGAGGAGCACGATTCGCTCCTACTTCTAGGATCCGGCCCCGCCCCCCTCGTGACACCCTTTGCCGCCAAGGCCTCCCGCGTCACCGCCACCGATGTCGTTCCCGATCCGGAGCTGCGGCACGTGTGCGATCGCTCGCTCCAGGCAGACCTGGACGACTGTGACTTCGAGGAAGCCACCAGGGACGATCGCGTTACGCGTGTCCTGGCGCTGGACGTGATCGAGCATCTACGCTCGCCGGAGGACTTCCTGAAGCGTCTGCGAGAGACGGTTGCCCTTCAAGGCGCGACCTTTGTCCTGACCACTGCAAACGTCGCCTTCCTCCCCGTTCGCCTCATGCTCCTTGTGGGGCAGTTCAACTACGGTAGGAGCGGCATCCTGGATCGGACCCACACCCGACTCCTGACCTTCTCGTCCTTCCGACGCCTTCTCCAGCAAGCCGGATTCGAAGTGCTGGAGCTTCGTGGGATTCCGGCCCCCTTCCCGCTGGCGCTGGGAAGGAGCTCCCGGCTGGCCCGATGGCTGCTCAAGCTCAATGACCTCCTGGTTCGGGTTTGGCCCGCCGCCTTCTCCTACCAGATCTTCGTGGTCGCCCGCCCACTACCGACCACCCGCGGTCTTCTGCGCAAGACCGTCCGACACTCGAAAGAGAAGGTGGCGCACCCGTGGCGGTCGACCAGGGTGCGCAAGGTGGTCTCGCGTTGACCGACGCCCGGAAGCCGTCTCTGGCCGAAGGGTGGACTTGGATGAGGTGGCTTCTGCTCGGCCAGATTGCGATTCTCGCCGCCCTGAACTTCCTTCGGGGACTCGGAGGAAGCCTCTGGTTGGACGAGTCGCTCACCTGGTGGGCCGCCAGCGGCTCACTGGAGCAGGTGGTCTTCCGGTCCGTGGAATATCAGGGTCAGAACCCGTTCTTTTATCTGATCGTCTGGCCGATGGTCCAGATCTTCGGAGAGAGCGAGGTGGCGCTCCGGCTTCCTTCGCGACTCTTCCTCCTTCTCTCGACCTTCTTCGTGTACCGTTTGGGCCGCACGCTCCTCGATGGCGAGGCAGGCCTGCTGGCTGCCCTGCTCTTCCAGGCTCTTTGGGCGATCCGCTTCGGCCCACCGGACGCCCGTACATACCCGTTGGCGGTATGCCTGCTGATCCTGTCGACCCTCTTCCTGGTCCGGTGGGAGCAGGGACGCGCTCGTGCAGCGTGGGGGTACGTGGCGGCCATTCTGGGAAGCATCTACGCGCACGTCCTCCTCGCGCCGGCACTCCTCGTGCATGCCGCCTATCTGGTCGCCGGGGAGGGGATCAAGACCCGACTTCGAGAATGGTTCGGACCCGCGTTGGCTTTGGTGCTGGGGGCTGTCCCCATCTTGGCTTTGGTCCTCTTCCTACGGGGCAAGTGGGCGCTGTATTCATTCGCCCCGATGCCGTCTCCCGGTGATCTCCTGGCAGCCTGGAAGGCCGTTCCGATCGCCCTGATGCTGTGCGCGACCATCTATCTCCTCGGAGGCGCCGGACGCTACGTCCGATGGCGGCGTCCGGGCCTTCATCTCCGCGACCACGTACTCTTCTGGTCGTGGGCGCTGCTTCCCGCTCTGATCCTCTTCGCCCTCTCCCATCTCCGTGAGCTCTCGGTCTTCGTCCACCGCTACCATGTCTGGCAGGTCCCCGGGATTGCCCTCCTGGTCACCGGCCTGGTCGTGGGATTCCGTCAAGGGTGGGTGCGGATGGCGTTCTCGGGCTTGTACTTCGCGGCTGCATTGACGGTTCTCGTGCTTCGACCCGGTGGGGGGAACGAGGACTGGCGTGCTGCCGTCGCCCACGTCAACGGGGCCATCGAGAGCGGTGGCACCCCGGTTCTCGTCTGGTCCGGGCTCGTGGAATCACGGGACGTCGCTTGGCTCCGGGCGGCGGAAAGCCGGTCGTACGTCCTGGCTCCTGCCAGCTTCTACCGCCTCGAAGGTCGAGTCGTGCCGGTCCCGCAACCGAGCTCGATCGACGGGCTGGAAGCATTTCTCTCTCCGTCCGAGGCGGACGAGGTGCGCTCGGCCCCTGCGCTTTGGGTGCTGACGAGAGACTCCCTCGCTGCTCGAGACATCGCGAGTTGGGCACGAACCAGGGGTGCCAAGAACCCGGTCCTGACTCGTTTCGGCGGCGTGACGGTGGCACGGGTCGCCTTGGAGTGAAGGGTGACGTCGACGCCCCGAGGACCCCAACGCGTGGTCTGGCGGCCCGTGCATCGACGCTACGGCGAGGACGGCGGCTGCTCGGTCGCTCCGCCCGAGCCTCAACCCTCCACGACGAGGGGCCGACTGGTCACGACCGGTGTCCTTCCCGGAAGCTCCAGCCTCAGATGGAGCGTGTATTGCCCGGGATCCAGATCCGGCAGCTCGAGCTCCACGGATCGGAACACCGCCTGGACGCGGTCGGGCCCCACGTCTTCGAAGGTGATGTCGACGTCCTCCTCGGGCTGGATGACACCGAGGAACTCCCCCACCCGCTCCAGGAAGCCGGGGCGTCCGCGGCTGAAGCCGATGGTGACCTGCACCGGCTCCTGGATGCGGAGGCCGTAGACCTCCCAGACCACCCCGAAGCGCTCCCCCTCTCGCAACCGGATCCCCGGACGGACGTGGGGCAGCGCCTCCTCGAGGCTGGCCGGAAGGGGTGCGCCCTCGCGGAGGAGCATGAGATCGGAGACGCCGACGAGGCCCGGCGTCAACGTGTCCTGCACGACGCCCTGACGGGCCCGCCACGCTCGGCGGTTCGCGACGTCCACGACCTCGAGACTGCTGACGTAGCGTCCCGGCGGCGCCTCCAGCCTCAGGACGCCCTCGGGCTCGCGGCCGAGCACGTTGAAGGGCGGCTCGCCGTTCTCGGGAACCAGGAAGAGAGACGCGTGGGGCGGCTCCGGTCCGTCGGACCCTCCCGGCCATGCCGGGGTCGAGCGTCCATCCTCCTCGGGGACGGTGGGCCGATATGCGCCGATCACGAGCATGGCGCCGTCCCGCCGGAATCGGCCCACCTGGGTCTCGAGGCCCTGGATCTCCGGAGCGTAGAGCGGGGCGTACCAGGTCCTGGCGTCCCGGGGCGCAGTAATCCAGCTCTCGGCGGGGATGTCCGCCGGAGACTCCAGAAATCGCTCGGGGAAGAGATATCCCCGGCTCTTCGGGTGATGGTGCCCCACCATCCGCCGGGTGTCGAGGCTCCCGCCGCTGAGCATCCTGCCCGGGTCGTGCGTACGGCTGTACCCGATGTTGCGCCCGTACCGGACCAGCGTCGCCTCAAGATCCGTGTCCCATTCGAGGCCGAGGGGCGCCGCCGCATCCCGACGGAGCTCGACGAGGACCCATCGGACGAAGTGGTCGGTGAGTCGATCGTTGCCCTCGTAGATGAGGAGAGGATCGGACAGTCGCCAGAAGAGCTCCAGAAGACGTGAGCGATCCTCCGGGGACGACTCCGTCACGATCTCCAGCCCGTCCTCCGTAAGGACGTGCCGCAGGCCCGTCCACTCTTCCCGCAGGGCGTCCGGCATGGACGCCAGAGCGTTCCGGAAGGCGGCCTCGGACTCCACGTACATGGACCTCATGTGGAGGGCATAGCCGAGGAGGGCATCGCACCACCATTGCTCGGAGAGCCCACACGACTCGGCGACCCGTCGCGCCTCGTCTACCTCCCCCAGCTCGACGAGGTAGTGGACCCACTGGCCCAGGATCCAGGGATGCCGGACCGCCTCGAAGGCATCGGAAAGGCGACGCACGAGATCGACGCGAGCCTCGCGGACCTCGCGCAGCTCCGCCGGAAAAGACGCCTCGTCCTCACCTCCGAACCAGATACAGATCCGGCCGATCCACTCGTCGCACGCCCCGTCGGGACGGCCGCTGCGATGGATGGGAGTGCGGCTCTCCCGGAAGCGCTCGAACTCCTCCTGCGCCTCCCGGACCTCCTGGAGGACGGAGCGCGGGTCCGGCCCGGACTGACCGCCGACGCCGTGGGGCTGGACCACCGAACAGGCTCCCGATATCGCGAGCGCGGCAGCGGTGCGGACGGCGGTCCTGAGAGGAAGGCACATGGAGGTAGTAGACGGAACGCCCTCGATGGGTTCCCCGATCGACGCGCTTCCCTTTCGCGCTCAGCCACCTCCTACCGGCCACGCCTTCAACGAGTCCGACACGGGCGCGGCCACGCCGGAGTAGGTCCTGCCGGACCGGTCGGTGGCCTCCACACGCAGCTCGCGCGTCTCCGGCGAGACCGGCGCGTAATGGAGATAGCGAGGATACGGATCGACCCAGGGACGCCGCGGGGGCAGAGCGTCGCCGCCGTGGATCTTCCGGCTCAAAGGATCGAAGCCGATCCTCCTCGCCATGCGTCCCTTCCGCTGTCCATCCTCGTACCAGACCACCTCCCACCCCTCGTCCGCGTCCCACACATTGGCCACGAGCTCGTCGGGCGACGAGGGATCCGCGCCCGGTAGGTAGACCCGCATCTGGTGGTCTGCCCCGTACCCCGTGGACTTGTAGCGCCACGAGATCTCCTCGCCGCGGACGTCGTAGACACTGTAGCCGTTGGGGGTGCCGTCCGCGCAGATCGGACCGCTCCACCAGGCACCGCAGACCGTCCCGCTCACGTGCTCGTGCACCCCACCCGTCCGGTTGTGGTGGTTCTCGTGGGTGTGACCACTGAGAACGTGGGCCTCGAAGGGCTCCAGGAGTCTGTAGAAGGCGTCCCGGTTGCCGAGGGACACGGTGTCGTCGGGGTCCCCCTCCAGGGTGAAGCGAGGCGTGGAGGCCACGGGGATGTGGAGACCCACGACCACCGGGGAGCCGGGCTCCACGGTAGCCAGATCGGCCTCCAGCCACTCGAGCTGCTCATGCTCGAGGTAGCCGACGTAGCCGGTCCCGTAGTAGAAGACGTCGTCGAGCACGATGTAATGGATGGCACCCCGGTCGAAGGAGTAGTAGCGGGGTCCGAAGTGTCGGCTGAACGTGCGCGTCGTCTCTTCGTCCGAGCGCCCCTCGAAGTCCAGGTCGTGGTTGCCGACGACCTGGAAGAAGGGCACGCCCATGCGCTCCACCCCGCGTTCGTACTCCGGGTACAGGGTGAGGTCGTCGTGCACGATGTCGCCTCCCGCCATTCCCACGACGTGGCGATCTCCGAGGGACGCGACCGTCCCCTGGACGTCGGGCACGCTCTGCTCGTGGAAGCGCTCCATGTCCCAGGCGCTCCGGGGCTGGATGTCGGGTAGCCAGAGGAGCGTGTGCTCGTCATCCGAGCTCCGCAGGGGGTGCAGATCGAAGACGACCGCCATCTCCCCGCTCGGGTCCGGAGCGAGAGGGCGGTAGAACCGCGCCGTGCCCGTGGCGTTCCGGCCGAATGCGTGACCCGCCGGCGTGGAGACGAAGACGAAGTCCTGCATCGAGTCGCTGACGAGCTCGTACCGTCCGTCGGCGTCGGTGAGGACGACGGCGACGCCGTCGGAGACACGGACGTTCTCGAGCCCCTCCCCGCTCGACGTCACCCGTCCACGGATGCGGATCGGCGTGGCGCCCTGGCGGGTCCGTCTCCAAGGTCGATAGGGGTCGGCGAGAACCGTGTCCGGGCAGAGCAGGGTCGCCGCCGAAAGCCGTGTCGCGGTGCGCAGGAAGGAGCGTCGGTCGTAGGTTCGCATGGTCCGTCTCCGGCGAGTCTCACGAACGGTCGGAAGGTTCCCGGAAGGGCCAAGGTAGCTTCCACCCCCGCGATCCGTGCAAGACGGCACGTGCGACCACGTTCAGCCCGCGCCGGGACCGGGACGCTCCCCGCGCGGCCGGAAGCCTAGTCCGGCCAGACGTATCCGCCAGCGATCTCCTCGAAGGCCCGTACCTGCTCCTCCACCCAGTCGCCGTCCCGCTCCAGCTCCACGGCCATGAGCTCGGCCACCGCTCGAGCCGCGTCCCGCGAGGCCCGGGCGTCGAAGATCAGCGATCGGCTTCGACGGGCCAGGACGTCGTCCACGGTTCGGGCCATCTCCATCCGGCACGCCCACACCACCTCGGCCTGCGTGAGCTCGAGCCCCTCGTGAACGGTCCCCTCGAGCTGCGGCGCCTCGGCGGCCAGCTCCTGGATGCCCTGCGCGTCGGAGCCGTAGACTTCGAGGCGGCCGAACTTGTCGGCGTGCTGATGATAGCCGTGGATCCGGAGCTCCTTCGTGCTGCACTCGACGATCTCGAGATCGCCCAGCGTCTGGGCCGCGTCGACGACGTCCTCGGCCATCTTGCGATAGGTGGTCCACTTGCCCCCGGCGATGGTGAGCAGACCCGCGTCGCTGATGCGGATGGCATGCTCCCTGGAGATCTCGGCCGTGTCGTCGGCTTCGGCCTCCGCCACCAGGGGACGAATCCCCACGAAGACGCTCTTCACGTCCTCCGGCATGGGATCGCGGGTCAGATAACGGGCGGCGTGCTCGAGGAGGAAGGCGATCTCGTGGTTCAAGGGACGAGGCTCGAGCACGGGCTCGTCGATGGGCGTGTCCGTGGTGCCCACCAGCACCCGATGGTGCCAGGGGATGGCGAAGAGGACGCGGTCGTCATCCGTTTTGGGCACCATGATGGCCGAGTCGCCGGGGAGGAACGCCCGGTCGAGGACGATGTGCACGCCCTGGCTGGGGCGGATGATGGGCCGCGCCTCGGGATCGTCCATCGTCCGGACGTCGTCGGTGAAGGGGCCGGTGGCGTTCACCACCACGCGACCCTTCACGTCTCTCTCCTCGCCCGACTCCAGGTCCTCGACGCGTGCCCCGTCGACGAACCCGTCCTCGCCCTTCGTGACGTCGACGACGCGGCAGTAGTTGACCAGAGCAGCCCCCTGCTCGGCGGCCGTCATGGCCAGGTGGATGAGGAGCCGGGCGTCGTCGAACTGGCCGTCGTGGTAGACCACACCACCGCGGAGTCCGTCGGTCTCGATGGTCGGGAGCCGTTGCACGGTCTCTTCCACCGAGAGGTTCTTCGACTGCCCGAAGCCGTAGCGGCCGGCCAGGACGTCGTACACCCGCATCCCAACGCCATAGAAGGGAGCTTCCCACCATCGGTAGTTGGGCACGACGAAGGGGAGATCGGTCACCAGGTGCGGCGCGTTCGTGTGGAGGATGCCGCGTTCCTTCAGCGCCTCCATCACCAGGGGCACGTTCCCTTGCTGCAGATATCGTACGCCGCCATGGACGAGCTTCGTCGACCGGCTCGACGTCCCCTTCCCGAAGTCGGCCTGCTCGAACAGCACGACATCATGGCCCCGGGACGCGGCGTCCACGGCCACCCCCACGCCGGTCGCGCCCCCTCCGATCACGACGATGTCCCACGGCCGGTTCTCCTCCGTGCGATCGTCGATACGGCGGATCATCTCGTGGCGGTTCATCTTGCCTCGCACTTCGTGGCCGGGACGCCGGGACAGGGACCGAATGAAGGTACGCCGGTGGGCCGTCGCCACAACGAGTGTGGAGCGGCACGTCCGGGGGGAGTGGATGGGCTCGGTCCCTCCACCCGGCCGACTGGAGCAGGAGCGACGCCCGCCGAGGCGGGCTCACTCGTACCGCAGCACGTGCGCCGGCCGCACGCGACTCGCCCTCTCCGCCGGCACGAAGCAAGCCACGAGAGCCACGAACGCGAACAGCGCCGGGACCGCGACGAACGTCAGCGGGTCCTGGGGCCTGACCTGATAGAGCATCCCGCTCATCAGATCCGTGAGGAACCACGCCACCAGGGTCCCCGCGGCCACGCCGATCAACGCCATGGCCATGCCCTGCCGGACGACCATGCCCACCACCTCACGCGCCCGGGCACCCATGGCCATGCGGACACCGATCTCGCGGGTCCGCCGGCTCACCGAGTAGGACAAGACACCGTAGATGCCGACCAGCGCCAGCGTCACGGCGAGGACGGCGAAGGCGCCCAGGAGCAGCGTGGCGAACCGGGCCTGGGCCATGGACGCGGACACCACGTCGTCGAGGGTCCGGACCTGCGCCAGGGGGATGGAGGGATCCAGGGCACGAACCTCGGCTCGGACGGCGTCGAGATACCGTCCCGGAGGTCCTTCCGTGCCGATGGTGAGGGTCATGGCACGCATGCTGCCCAGCCAGTTCGCATGGACCTGGGGATGGGGCACGTAGTAGCGCGTCTTCGGCTGCGTCACCAGAGCGTTGTGGGCCACATCCCCGACGACTCCGATGACTACGGCCGTGTCCGCCGCCCCTCCCGCCAGCACCGCTCGCCCCACGGCGCTCTCACCCGGCCAGTAGCGGCGGGCGATGACCTCGTTGACCATGACCACGGCCTGTCCGTCCCGCAGGTCGCGCTCGTCGAAGGAACGCCCCTCGATCACGGGGATCCCCATGGTCTCGACGTACCCCGCGGTCGCCCACTGCCAGTCTCCCTGCGTCGACTCGTTCGGACCGGGTTGATAACCTACCGGCCGGAAGAAGGAGTCCCCCATGGTGCTGGCCAGGGGCAGGAGCCGGGCGGCACCGGCGCTCCGGACTCCCGGGATGGCTCGTACACGGTCCAGGAGCTCTTCGTAGAAGAGGACCACCGACTCCGGGTCGGGATACGTGGCGCTCGGGGTCGACACGCGCAGGGTCAGGACGTTCTCGGTCTGGAAGCCCGGGTCCACCTGCAGGAGCTTCGCGAGCGTCTGGACCATGAGGCCTGCGCCCGTCAGGAGGACCACCGCCATCGCCATCTGGGAGGCGACCAGAAGCCCCTGGGCCCGTGATCCGCGCGGACCGGAGCCGCTTCCCCGTCGACCCTCGTGCAGCGTCCCGGCGAGCCCGACGCGAGACACGCGCAGAGCTGGGATCCAGCCGAAGAGAAGGGCCGTGAGGACCGAGACGGCGAGGGTGAAGGCCACGACCGTGCCATCCAGGTCCACGTTGGAGGCTCGGGGGACGGCGTCGGGGTCGATGGAAAGCAGCGTGGAGACGCCCACGTGGGCCAGCAGGATGCCCAGGAGCCCTGCCACCGCGGCGAGGAGCAGATTCTCCACGAAGAGCTGGCGGAGGATGCGGATCCGTCCCGCACCCACCGCGGAGCGGATGGCGACCTCTCGTCCCCGCGCGTCCGCTCGCGCCAGGAGGAGGTTGGCCACGTTTCCGCACGCGATGAGGAGCACGAAGCCCACCGCTCCGAAGAGCACGTACAGGGTCGTGTCCACCGAGCCGAGGACCTCCTCTTCCGCCGAGAAGACCCGGGGCTCGAACTGCCGCTCCTCGCTGTACAGGCCCACCGGCTCGACGGTGTCCATGATCCGGCTCAGGTCGGCCCGGGCCTCCTGCACCGTGACGCCCTCCCGGAGACGACCGACGGCGTACGACCCGTGATTGCCGCCGCTCCCCAGCTCGGGCGCCGCCGACTCCAGGTCCACGTACCCGGGGAAGTAGAGCTCGTACGGCGCCACCGAGCCGAAATCAGCCGGAAGACGGAAGCCTCTGGGAAGAACGCCCAGCACGGTGACGAGGGAGCCGTCCAGCTCCACGTCGGACCCCACGACCGACGGGTCGCCCCCGTGCCGCCGCTGCCAGAGGTCGTGGGAGAAGAGGACGACCGGAATCTCGGTCTCGGCCTCCTCCCACGAGAAGACGCGGCCCAGGACCGGATCGACGCCCAGGACGGCGAAGAGGTTGGGCGTGATCACGGCGCCCCGGACCTGCTCGGGGTTCTCGGGCGACGTGAACGACGTGGTCCGACCGCTGTAGAGCGCCAGATCCTCGAACGAACGGTTCTCCTGGTGGAAGAGCTGGAACTCGGGCACGGAGAGCCACGTCTTCTCGGGGAAGTTGTCCCAGCTCGCCCAGACCGTCGCCACCTCTTCCGGATCCTCGTAGGGGAGCGGGGCGAGAAGGACGCCGTGGGCCACGCTGAAGATGGCGGCCGTCGCTCCGATCCCCAGAGCCAGGGTCAGCACCGCCACCACCGAGAATCCCGGGCTACGCCTCAGCGAGCGCCCCGCGAACCGTATCTCCTGCAAGTATCCACCCATCCCGTCTCCTCCCATCCATGTCCTCATCGCACACACCGCCCGTGTCCACACCCGACGCCAAGCCGCCGCGGGGGCCCTGGCCTGTCGGGTTCCCACCATGACGACGTAGATCGTCCGGCAGGTCTGGTCCTCCATGCAGACCAGGAGGTGCTCCCCCACCGCGAGCCCCACGGTCCCCCGCTCCCGGGCCCGTGAGCGTAG
>JAWVZK010000100.1:0-12259 GCA_033722275.1 Longimicrobiales bacterium
CGTCATCCTCGCCGATGTTGATGGCGTTGAGGCCGACCGAGCGCACGTTCCCGTAGGCGGAGAGCTGAGTCTTTTTCACCACGCCCTGCCGGGTACCGAAGATCAGATACCGGTCTTCACTGAAGTCCCGTACCGGTACGATGGCGGCGATCTGCTCTTCGGGACCCAGATTCAGAAGGTTGACGATTGGCTTGCCCCGGGATGTCCGACTACCGACGGGAAGCTCCCACACCTTCTTCCAGTAGCACTGACCCCGGCGGGTGAAGATCATCAGGTAGTCGTGGGTCGACGCCACGTACAGGTGCTCCACCCAGTCCTCGTCCTTCGTCTCCATACCCCGGAGCCCCCGACCACCCCGGCGCTGGGCGCGGTAGGTGTCGATGGGAAGGCGTTTCACGTAGCCCTGGTGGGACACGGTGACCACCATGTCCTCCTCGACGATGAGGTCCTCCACGTCGAAGGCCCCCACGGCGCCGATGATCTCCGTGCGCCGGTCGTCGCCGTATTTCTCGGCCACCTCCACCAGCTCGTCCTTGAGGATGCCGAACCGCACGTCCTCCGAGCCCAGGATGCGACGCAGCTCGGCGATCTGGGCGCGGACATCCTCCAGCTCTTCTTCGAGCTTCTCGATCTCCAGGCCGGTGAGCCGGGCCAGGCGCATGTCCAGGATCGCCTTCGCCTGACGCTCGGAGAGCTCGAACGTCTCCTGGAGCTCCTGCGACGCCGAGTCGGTGTCGGAGGACGCGCGGATGATCTTGATGACCTCGTCGATATGGTCGACGGCGATCTTCAGACCCTCTAGGATGTGCTCCCGATCCAGCGCCTTCTCCAGATCGTACTCGCTTCGGCGGACGATGACCTGCAGGCGATGGTCGATGAAGTGCTGCAGCATCTCCCGCAGCGACATCACCTTCGGCTCGCCGTCCACCAGCGCCAGGAGGATGGTGCCGAAGGTGGACTGCATCTGCGTGTGCTTGTACAGCCGGTTCAGCACGATCTCGGGCACGGAGTCCCGCTTGAGCTCGATGACGATCCTCATCCCCCGCCGATCCGACTCGTCGCGGAGGTCGCGGATGTCAGGAAGCTTCTTGTCGCGGACGAGCTGAGCGATCTGCTCGATGAGCCGCGACTTGTTGACCATGAAGGGGATCTCGGACACGACGATGCGGTCCGACCGTCCCTCCACTTCCTCCACGTCGGCCCGGGCGCGCATGACCACGCGCCCCCGGCCGGTACGATAGGCGTCGCGGATCCCTTCGCGGCCGCAGACGTACCCTCCGGTGGGAAAGTCGGGACCCTGGACGAGCTGCTCCAAGCGCTCCTGGGCGAGGTCGGGATCGTCGATGAGCGCCGTGGTGGCCGCCACCACCTCCCGTAGATTGTGGGGTGGAATGTTCGTGGCCATACCGACGGCGATCCCCGACGAACCGTTGATGAGCAGGTTCGGGACCCGGGCAGGCAAGACCGTGGGCTCCTGTCGGCTGCCGTCGAAGTTGTCGACGAAGTCGACGGTCTCCTTGTCGATGTCCGCCAGCAGCTCGTTGGCCAGCGGCATGAGCCGCGCCTCGGTGTAGCGGTACGCCGCGGCGGAGTCTCCGTCCACCGAGCCGAAGTTCCCCTGGCCGTCGACGAGGGGATACCGGAGGGAGAAGTCCTGCACCATCCGCACCATGGAGTCGTAGACGGCAGAGTCGCCGTGCGGGTGGTACTTGCCCAGAACGTCACCGACGACGGTGGCGCTTTTCTTGTATGCCCGGCCGGGGCTGAGCCCCGCCTCGCTCATGGCGTAGAGGATGCGCCGGTGGACCGGCTTCAAACCGTCTCGGACGTCCGGGAGAGCCCGTTGGACGATGACGCTCATCGAATAGTCGATGAACGACTCTCTCATCTCGTCTTCGAGGAGACGCGAGAGGACGGTCTGGCCGCCTCCCTCTCCGCCGCCGAGCTCGAGCTCGTCACTCATACCGGTGCGTTCCTGTCATGATTCGGGGATCGCGAGCGCGAAGCCGTCGGGGAAATCGTCCGGACCCGTCGGGGCGCCCACTCCTGGTCGCGCCCCGCCGCGTCGGGCAGGGCCTCCTCCGGGACGCCGTCGGTCCTCTTCCGGGCGTCTGCCGAGGTGGTGTGCGAGACCTTGAAAAATAACCCCGCAGGCACCGTCGACCAAGGCGAGAAAAGCCTTGAGCCACAAGGCTTTTCCAACCTCCGCGAGGGGCTCGCGGAGGACGGCGAGCCGGTCCTGACGGCCACGGCCTCTCAGGCCACGGCCACGAAGTCCCTCAAGACCTTCCGTCCGGCGGCCTCCAGCAGGCCGACGATGCGCTCACGCGCTCCCTCCTGTCCCACGGCCGCGAGGTGCAAGGGTCCCTCGAGCGCGACGCCGTCGTGGACGTCCAGAACGGGGGCTCCGTGGATCTCCTGCCCGATCTTCCTGGGATCGAGATCGACGAAGGCGGACACCGGCGTCCCGGCGCCCCGCAGAGCGCGGGACAGCGCCTTTCCCACCGGGCCAGCGCCCCAGATCACCACGGAACGCCCGCTCCCGAGGAGCGATCGTCCGAGGTAGCGCACCTTGGTCGCAAGAAAGGCTTCCGCCGAATATCGTGGGTCGTTTCGGGAAAGGCGGTCCGGACCCTCCCGCCATCGGAGGAGAACCTCCGACACCTTGCCGAAGCGGTGGCCCGCCGACCACATGCGAAGGACGAGCTCGTAGTCCTCGGGCCCCGGGAACATCCGGTATCCACCCACCCGATCGAGGACCTCGGCGCGAAGGAAGAACGTGGGATGGGCGAGGGGACACTCGACGAACAGGGCTCCCTCGATCTGCTCCGGCGTGACCACACCGTTGAGCCAGGCTTCGTACCTCCGCGCTCCCGCCCGGACCGCGTCCCGGGGGAAATAGCGGACGAGGCATCCACAACCGGACAGGTCGGACCTGGATTCGAGAAGGGCGAGCTGGGCTTCCAACCGCCGGGGCTCGGACACGTCGTCGGCGTCCATCCGGGCGAGATAGCGGCCCCGGGCGGCGATCCGGGCCCGCTCCAGGGCCGCCACGATCCCGCGGGGATTCTGCCGCAGCACCCGGATCCTGTCGTCGCGGGCGGCCCGGGAGGCCAGGATGCCCGGCGTCGCGTCGGTGGAGCCGTCGTCGACGACCACCACCTCGTGATCGGCGAGGGTCTGGGCCGACAGGGAGTCCAGCGCCTCCTCCAGATGAGGGGCCCCGTCGCGGACCGGAAGGAGGACGCTGATCAGGGGCCGAGCCATCAGACCGCGGCCGAGATCTCCCGGATGGCCCGGGCGAGGTAGCGACCGGTGTGGCTTTCGGGGATGGACGCGATGTCGTCCGGACGCCCCATGCCCACGATCTCGCCCCCGCGGGCCCCGGCCCCCGGGCCCAGATCCACCACCCAGTCGGCGACGCGGATGACGTCCAGGTTGTGCTCGATGATCAAGACCGTGTTTCCGGCGTCCACGAGCCGACGAAGCACCTCCACCAGGGTGCGGACGTCCTCTCCGGAGAGGCCAGTCGTGGGCTCGTCGAGGAGGTACAGCTTCCGACCCTTCTTCCCCGACGCCCGCGCCAGCTCCCGGGCGATCTTCAGCCTCTGGGATTCGCCTCCGGACAGCGTGTTGGCCGGCTGCCCCAGGCGCAGATACCCCAGGCCCACCTGCTGGAGCTGCCAGAGCGTCTTGCCGAGCTTGCGCTCCCTGATGAAGAAGCGGATGGCCTCGTCGACGGTGAGGTCCAGGACCTCCGACACGTTCCTGCCGCCCACCTTCACGTCCAGGATCTCCCGTTTGTACCGGGAGCCGCCGCACGCCTCGCACGGGACGTAGACGTCGGCCATGAAGATCATCTCGACCTCCACTCGGCCGGCGCCCTTGCACTCCTCGCAGCGTCCGCCCTTCACGTTGAAGGAGAAGTGCCCCTTCTCGTACCCACGCTGCCGAGAGAGGGGCGTCCGGGCGAAGAGCTTTCGGATCTCGCCCCAGGCCTTGATGTACGTCACCGGATTCGAGCGCGGAGTCCGGCCGATGGGCGACTGGTCCACCAGCACCACTTCGTCCAGGTGGGTGATCCCTTCGAGGGCCTCGTACTCCCCGACCGCCTCTCCGAGGTGCTCCTTGGCGCTGGTCTCTCCCGAGCCCAGCTCCTGCTCCGCGGCTCGGAAGAGGACGTCGTGGACCAGCGTCGACTTCCCCGACCCCGATACGCCGGTGACCACGGTCATCGCGCCCAGGGGGATCTCGACGTCCACACCCCTGAGGTTGTGGAGACGCGCGCCCCGGAGGCTCAGGGCAGGGCCATCCAGGGGGCGGGGGCGATCCGGCGGCAGGATGGGGGAGACCCCGGAGAGGTACCGGCCCGTCGCAGTGCTCTCGTCGGTCAAGCCCTCGGGCGTTCCCTGGAAGACCACCTCGCCGCCCTTCTCTCCCGACGCCGGTCCCAGCTCCACCACGTGGTCGGCCACGCGGATCGCCTGGGCATCGTGCTCGACCACCACCACGGTGTTGCCGGCGCCCCGGAGGCGGAGGAGGAGATCCAGGAGCGCAGCGGTGTCCCGAGGATGGAGCCCGACGGTGGGCTCGTCCAGGACATATAGGGTGTCGACCAGAGCCGATCCGAGCGAGTTGGCCAGATTGATGCGTTGAGCCTCACCCCCCGAGAGGGTCCGCATCTGCCGGCTCAACGACAGGTAGCCGAGTCCCACGTCCACCAGGAAGGAGACTCGGGCCCGCAGCTCACGGAGGATCGTCTCGGCGATCTGCGCTTCCATCTCCGTGAGGTCGAGCTCGTCGAGCCACACGGCGAGCTCCTCCAGGGGGAGGTCGGCGATGGCGGCGATGGTCTCGTCTCCCACGCGGACGTACAGGGCCTGCGAGCGGATGCGCGCGCCGCCGCACTCCCGGCAGGGATTGGGACTCTGGTACTGACGGAGGAAGACGCGGATGTACTGCTTGTACTTCTTCTTTTCCCGGGACACCAAGAAGGGGACGATGCCCTTGAAGCCCTTCGCTCCGTGGAGGACGGCGTCGCGGAAGGCCTCCGGGAGCTCCTCCCAGGGGGCGTCGGTGGACACGTCGCGCTCCCGGGCGAACTCGAGGAGCTTCTTCCGCTCCTTCTTGTAGCGAGGCTTGGTCCAGGGATCCACGGCCCCCCCCCGCAGAGAACGCTCCGGTACCGGGATGATGAGCTCCTCGTCGTAGTCGAGGGTGGCTCCGAAACCGGTGCAGATCGGGCAGGTTCCGTACGGGTTGTTGAAGGAGAAGAGTTGAGGAGAGGGCTCGAGGAACTCGACGTCGGGATGGTGGGGACAGCGGAAGTGCTCGGTGAAGCTCAGGCGCTCGGCCTCACCCTCGACCTCGTCCGCCAGGAGGACCAGGGCCTCCCCCTCTCCCTCGACGAAGCACGTGCCGAGGGAGTCGGCCAGGCGGTCGGTGTCCTCGGAGTCGACCTTCAGCCGGTCCACCACCACCAGGATCTCGTCGCTGGCGGTGACGTCCCGCCCGAGATCCTCCGGGGACTCGGCGTCCGGACCGGAGAGATCCAGCCGCTCACCGTCGGCGAGGATCCTGACGAAGCCCATGGCCCGGAGGCTGGAGACGAGCATCTCGTGGGTGATCTCGTCACCCCGGGGCAGGGGGAAGGTGATCTGGATGCGCGTGCCTTCGGGCAGCTTCAGAACCCGGTCGACGGCGTCGCTCACCGTGTCCGGCTTCACGTGCCGGTCACATTCGGGGCAATGCGTGTGACCGACCCGGGACCAGAGGAGACGCATGTAGTCGTAGACCTCGGTAGCCGTTCCCACCGTGGAACGGCTCGACTTGGTAGGATTCTTCTGCTCGATGGCCACCGCGGGGGATATGCCGTCCACCGAGTCCACGTCGGGCTTCTCCATCCGCTCCAGGAACTGCTTGGCGTACGTCGAGAGGGATTCCACGTATCGGCGCTGGCCCTCGGCGAAGAGCGTGTCCAGGGCGAGGGAGCTCTTCCCCGAGCCCGACGGCCCCGTGATCACGGTGAGGCTCCGCCTGGGGAGATCGAGATCGATCTCCTTGAGGTTGTGCTGGCGGGCGCCGCGGATGCGGATGGGCTCGTTCATCCCCTGATGATACATGGAGGGCGGGGAGGTCGTGCAGTGCCCCACCGACGGGTACCGAGCCCCCGGGAGAGTGCGGCTCCGATGGCCGCCCGGCCTTCGTGGTCTTCGCGGGCCACGGACGGCGTCCCCTCCATACCCGGAGGAGCGTGCGCGAGCCGCCGGTGCCCAGGGTTGACCTCTCGGCGCCTCGATTCGAGCTTAGGCGTCCCATGAGCACTCCGATCCGCCTCCGGCATCACCATCATCACGCGGCCCCAACGGGTGGCGAGAGGTCGGTGCGCGCCTAGGACGCGGATCCGAAGCAGGCAATCTCTCGCGGCCCGTCACCGAACGGGGCGCGATTTTTTTTGACACCGGCCGGCCTGACGATGGTCCCAGGCCGTCGGAATCGGCAGGAGAGGACACGATGCATGATGGAGCCAGCGCGTCGGAGGCCGGCGCCGAGCGACCGATCCGTGTGGCGCTCCCGAACAAGGGGAGGCTCTCGGAACGGGCTCTCGAGCTCTTCGAGCAGGCGGGGTTGAAGCCGGAGTTCCGTGTGGATCGAGCGCTGGTGGCATCCCTGGGCGACGACTTTCAGGCCATCTTCGTCCGGGCCGCCGACATCCCGGAGTATCTCGCGGACGGCGCGGCGGAGCTCGGTGTCACCGGCGCCGACCTCGTAGCGGAGAGCGGACGGGAGGTCGAGCAGATCCTGGACCTCGGGTTCGGCCGGTGTCGCCTGGTCCTGGCGGCGAGGGACGAGAGCGCCATCGAGTCGGCATCCCAGCTCCCCGACGGCGCCCGCGTGGCCACCTCCTTCCCCCGCATCGCCCGCCGGCACTTCGACGAGCTGGGCACCCGCATCGAGATCGCGCCGGTGAGTGGCGCCGCCGAGATCGCTCCGCACCTGGGCGTGGCCGACGTCATCGTGGACCTGGTCTCCACGGGCTCGACCCTCCGGGTGAACGGCCTGCGGGAGGTGGAGACCATCATGCACTCCAGCGCTCGGCTGGTGGCCAATCGGGAAGCGTGTGGCATACCGTCCGTGCGCAAGGCCATCGACGAGCTCGCCACCGCGCTGGAGTCGGTGCTGCGGGCCCGGGCCAAGCGGTACCTCATGGCCAACGTACGCAGGGAGCGGCTCGAAGAGGTCCGCCAGGTCATTCCGGGGCTGTCCGGGCCCACCATCGTCGAGGTGCTGGACTCGGGGGGATGGGTGGCCGCGCACGCGGTGGTCGACGCGGACCAGATCTATCAGACCATCGCGCGTCTGAAGGAGCTGGGGGCCGAGGGGATCCTGGTCACTCGCATCGAAAGGCTGATGCCATGAACGAGGGAAGGGACGGACGCGCGACCGACGGAGGAGGAGTCGTCGCCGGCGACGCGGCAGACGGCCGCCGAGTTACGGAGACCGGCCCGGTGTCCTTCCGGGTGCGAGGACGGCTTCCCGGTCTGGACCGTACGGATCTCGGTCCGCTGCTGGATCGGGAGCCCATGGCCGATGAAGGCGTGGCGGAGAGTGTCGCGTCCATCATCGCGGAGGTCCGCGCCCGGGGCGACGACGCGCTGAAGGAGATGGGCCGGAGGTTCGATGGCGTCCGCCTGGAGAGCGTGGAGGTGCCCAGGGGAGCTTGGGACGAAGCCCTCGCCTCCCTGGATTCCGACCTCCGCCACGGGTTGGAGCGCGCCGCCGACAACATCCGCCGTTTCCACGAGGCCCAGCTTCCCGAGGACGTCGTCCTGGAGGTCGAGCCCGGCGTTCGGGTGACGCGCACGTGGGCGCCGCTGGAGCGGGTGGGCGTCTACGCTCCGGGCGGCACGGCCGCCTACCCGAGCTCCGTGCTCATGGGCGTGGTCCCGGCGAGGGCGACCGGCGTGGACACGGTCGTGGTGTGCTCCCCCCCGAGTCCCTCGGGGCGTCCCCCGCCGGAGGTTCTGGCGGCGTGCGCCATCGGAGGCGCCGACCGGCTCTTCGCTGTGGGCGGCGCGGGCGCCGTGGCCGCCCTCACCCACGGCACGGCGACGGTCCCCGAGGTGGACGCCATCGTGGGTCCCGGGAATCGATGGGTGACCGAAGCGAAGCGCCAGGTGGCCGGCAACCTCCTCATCGACTCGCCGGCCGGACCGTCGGAGGTCCTCGTCCTCGCCGACGAGACCGCCGACCCGACGCTGGTGGCCCACGAGCTCCTGGCGCAGGCCGAGCACGACCCGGACGCCTCCTGCGTCCTGGTCAGCACGTCCGAAGCTCTCGCCGCCGCCGCCGAGTCGGCGCTGGCGGACCTCCTGGAACGGGCGCCCAGGGCCGAGATCGCCCGCACGGCGCTGGCCGCCGAGGGAGGTCTGATCGTAGCCGACACCATGGACTCGGCCCTCGACCTCACCGACCGATACGCCCCCGAGCACCTCTCCATCATGACGACCGACGCCGTGTCGCACGCCCGTCGGCTCAGGAACTCGGGCACGACCTTCGTCGGTCCGTGGGCCTCGGTGGCCTTCGGAGACTACATGACCGGCGCCAACCACGTCCTGCCTACGGCGGGACGGGCCCGGAGCTTCTCCGGGCTCTCCACGCACCACTTCATCCGGTTCTTCACGATCCAGGAGATCACGCGGGAGGGAGCCCGCGCCCTGGCGGAGGACGTGGCTCGCCTGGCCGACGCCGAGGGCCTGCCGGCCCATGCCGGCGCCGCAAGGGCCCGCTCGGAGGCTCGAGGCGACGGCCCCGGCGACCGTCGGGCCGAGTCGGAGGAGGGGAACGAGGGGTCGCGTCGAAGGGAGGAACAGAGCCCGTGAGCCCATTCCCGAGGAGCGACTACGCCCGTCTGCGTCGCTATGATCCGGACCGCGCCCCCGTCTCGCTGGATCTCAGCGACAACACGAATCTCTGGGGCACCCACCCCGGAGCCCTGGCGCGGATCCGCTCCGCCGGGTCCGACGACCTCGCCCGATATCCGGAGCTCTATGCCGACAGCCTCCGCGCAGCCGTGGCGGAGCGCTTCGGCGTGGCCATGGCGTGCGTCACGACCGGCGCCGGGTCCGACGACGTCTTGGACTCGGCCTATCGGGCAACGTACGCGCCCGGGGCCTCGATCCGCTTCCCGGCGCCGACCTTCTCCATGGTCGAGGCCCTGGCCCGGATGAACGGCATGGACCCGCGTGCCGTGCCGTGGCCCGACGCCCTCGCGGACCCCGCTAGACTCCTGGAGGACGGCCCCGATCTGGTGTACGTCTGCCGCCCCAACAACCCGACGGGTGAGCAGGCGCCCCTGCGGTGGGTGGAGGAGCTGCTGCGCATGGCGGGCGAGCAGGGCCCACTCGTGATCGTGGACGAAGCGTACGCCGACTTCGCCGACGAGAGCCTGGTGCCTCGTGCGGCCGACCATCCGCGTCTTCTGGTGGCCCGCACGACCTCGAAGGCGTACGGGCTCGCCGGTCTACGTTGCGGCTTCGCGGTGGGCCGTCCCGACGTGGTCCTCGAGGTGGAGAAGTCCCGCGGTCCGTACAAGGTCTCGAAGCTGGCCGCCGAGGCCGCGGCCATCGCGGTGCGAGACCAGGAGGGATGGATGTCCGACACCGTCGCCTCGTGTCTGGACAGCCGGGATCGCCTGAGCCGGGCGCTGGAGGCCCGGGGGCTCACGCCCCTGCCTTCCCGAGCCAACTTCCTCTTCATCCCTGCCCCGACGGGCTCGGCCTCGGCGGACGCCCTCGCCCTCCGCGAGGCGGGCGTGGGCGTCCGACCGTTCACCGATGTTCCCGGCGTGGGCGACGGCCTGAGGGTGACGATCGGTCCTTGGCACCTCATGACGACGTTCCTGGAGGCGCTGGACGCCACCTTCTCGGCCGCAGAGGCGGGGGAGGAGCCGCGCCGATGAGCCGGGAGGCCTTGCGAATCGCGCTGTACGACTACGGGGCCGGCAATCTCCACTCGCTGGGCAAGGCGCTGGAGGGTGCCGGGGCTTCGGTGCTCGTCACTTCGGCCTGGGAGGAGGCCCTATCGCAGGACGCCCTCGTCCTCCCGGGCGTGGGCGCCTTCGGTCAGGCCGCCGCAGCCCTGCCCGACGACCGGGCTCCCCTCCGGGAGACCCTCCAGCGAGGCCTGCCGTGTCTGGGGATCTGCCTGGGCATGCAACTGTTCTTCGAGCACTCCGACGAATCCGACGGCCACGGAATCGGGCTCATCGACGGGGCCGTCCGGAAGCTCGAGGCTGGCGTCGTGCCGCACATGGGGTGGAACGACGTGGAGATGGCGCCGGACCCTCTCTTCGACGGGATCGAGACACTGGTGGCGTACTACGCCAACTCCTATGTCTGCGAGCCGGCCACGGAGGACTCGGCCATGGCGTGGTCCACGTACGACGGCCGGCGCTTCGTGGCCGGCGTGCGGGCGGCGAACACCTGGGGCGTCCAGTTCCATCCCGAGAAGAGCTCCGACGACGGCCGCCGGCTCGTCGGGAACTTCGTGGCCCAGGCGAGGCGGATCGTGGAGTCTGGAGGACGGAAGACATGATCGTCGCGCCGGCGGTGGACCTGAAG
Organism: Longimicrobiales bacterium; assembly: GCA_033722275.1. GTDB lineage: Bacteria > Gemmatimonadota > Gemmatimonadetes > Longimicrobiales > Gaopeijiaceae > UBA2589. The sequence goes on from JAWVZK010000100.1 coordinate 10,623, forward strand.
GGGGGCCGATGCGTTCAGCTGGTAGGGGGCGAGCCAGATGAGGAGCGCGTCTCTCTGCCCGACCCCGTCTCGGTGGCGCGGAGCTGGTCCGAGAAGGGCTTCGAAGTCCTTCACGTCGTCGACCTGGATGCCGCGCTGGGTCACGGGGAGAATGGAGAGGTCATCGACGACATCCTCCGGGAGCGGCGGATGGAGGTGCAGGTCGGTGGAGGCGTGCGGAGCGAGGAACGGATCGAACAGCTCCTGGATGCCGGCGTCGCCCGGGTGGTCATCGGGACCCGGGCCCTGGACGAGCCCGCCTGGCTCGCCGACGTGGCCGACCGATACCCCGGCCGGCTCATGATCGCCCTGGACACCCGGGAGGGGCTCGTGCTCAGGAAGGGATGGACCGAGGCGACGGAGCTGAGGGCGGAGCGGTACCTGCCGGAGCTCGCCGACCTCCCGTTGGCGGGCGTGCTGTCCACCGACGTGGGTCGGGAGGGCCGGCTGTCGGGAATCGATCGTGACGGCTGTCGGCGGGTAATCGAAGCGAGCCCCCACCCGGCCTGGATTTCCGGAGGCATCACCACGCTGGAGGAACTGGCGTTCCTGGCCGCCGCGGGGGCGCACGGCGTGGTCCTGGGCATGGCGGTGTACACGGGCGCCCTCGACACGGTGACTCTGGCGGAGCGCTGGGGGTCCAACGAGACGGAGCCGACGGCATGAGCAAGCTGGAACGGAAGACGAAGGAGACGACCATCGTCGCCGAAGTGCGCATCGGTGACGGCCCGTCGAAGGTGTCCATCGACGACCGCTTCCTCGAGCACATGGTGGAGACGCTGGCGCGTTACGCCTCGCTCGAGATCGAGATCGAGGCCACGGGAGATCTGCGCCACCATCTCGTGGAGGACGTCGCCATCGTCCTCGGCCAAGGGCTGAAGGAGGAGCTGCCCGACGGCATCGCTCGCTTCGGCTCCGGCCTCATCCCCATGGACGAGGCGCTGGTGCAAGCCGCCATCGATGTGGGCGGCCGACCCTATTTCGTGGGGAAGCTCCCGTCGAAGCTCTACACCCACTTCCTCCACTCCTTCGCCACCAACCTGGCGGCGACGCTGCACGTGCAGGTGCTCCGGGGATCGGATCGTCACCATGTCGTCGAAGCCGCGGTCAAGGCCTTGGGCATGGCCCTCCGGGACGCGCTCGTCGAGCGAGAAGAGATCTTCAGCACGAAGGGCGCGGTGCAGAAGGAGCGGCTGGACTGATGCTGCGGCCACGCGTCATCGTCTGCCTCGACGTCAAGGATGGCCGGGTGGTGAAGGGCACCCGCTTCAAGAACCTCCGGGACGTCGGCGATCCCGTCGAGCTCGCGAAACGATATGAAGCCGAAGGGGCCGACGAGATCGTCTATCTGGACGTCTCGGCGTCGAAGGAGGATCGCGGCACGCTCCTGGACGTGGTGCGTCGCACCGCAGAGACCCTCTTCATACCGCTGACGGTGGGGGGAGGCGTCCGGTCGGCCGAGGACATCGGGCCCCTCCTCCGCGCCGGTGCCGACAAGATCAGCGTGAACAGCGCCGCCGTGGCGAGCCCGGCCCTTCTTTCCGTCGGAGCCCGGCGATTCGGAGCACAGTGCATCGTCGCCTCCATCGATGCCGCTC
>JAWVZK010000101.1:0-12165 GCA_033722275.1 Longimicrobiales bacterium
CAGCCCTACGTCGTAGCGGTCATGCTCGAGGCGCTGGAGCTGGAGCCTGCCGATCGCGTCCTCGAGGTCGGTGCGGGCTCCGGGTACGCTGCCGCCGTCATGAGCCGCATCGTCGACTCGGTGTACGCCATCGAGCGATACCGCTCCCTGGCCGACCAGGCGCGAGCCCGCATGGACGATCTGGGGTACGACAACGTCCGGATCCGGGCGGGGGACGGGACACTCGGTTGGCCCGAGGAGGCGCCCTTCGACGCCATCGCGGTGGCGGCGGGCGGTCCCGAGGTGCCGCGGCCGCTGCTCGAGCAGCTTGCCATCGGCGGTCGTCTCGTGATCCCCGCCGGCGAGCAGGCGAGGGCGCAGCGGTTGATCCGCGTGACCCGCGTCGACGAGCACGAGTTCGAGGAAGTCGCTCTGGGAAGTGTCCAGTTCGTGCCGCTCATCGGCAGCGCCGGCTGGGCGTTGGATGGACGTCCGGCTCGAGACCGGCGGCCCGGTCCGCCGCTCCGGGTGGAGAAGGCGCGACGGACCGAGTTGGTCTCCCTGATCGACGAGGGATCCGAGCCCTTCGGATCGTGGGAGCAGGCCGATCTCGACCCCCTTCTCGATCGGATCGGCGACGCCCGCGTCGTCCTGGTGGGAGAGGCCTCTCATGGGACCTCCGAGTTCTATCGAATGCGCGCCCGGGTGACCCGGGAGCTCATCGAGCGCAAGGAAGTCGACATCGTCGCGCTGGAGGGTGACTGGCCAGACGTCGCGTCCATCGACGCGCACGTCCGGCCCGGCGTCCGTCGATCGGTGCCTTCCGCGCCCTTCCGGAGGTTCCCGACATGGATGTGGCGGAATAGGGAGACGCGGACCTTCGTGGACTGGCTCCGCGAGCACAACGCCCAGGCGTCGGACCGGGACCGCCAGGTCTCCATGTACGGGCTCGATCTGTACAGCCTGTCCACGTCCATCGCGGCGGTGCTGGACTTCCTGGACCGTGTGGATCCGGAGGCTGCCCGTGTCGCGAGGGTGCGCTATGCCTGCTTCTCCCCGTGGGAGACCGATCCGGCCGTGTACGGTCGGGCCGTGTCGGCGGGACGGCTGGAGGCGTGCGAGGACGAGGTCGTGGACGTGCTCCAGGACCTGCTGGCGAAGCGACTCGAGTACGCCGCCGCCGACGGCGCCGCCGTCTTCGACGCGGAGCGCAACGCGACGGTGGTCCGAGAGGCGGAGCGCTACTACCGGGCCATGTACCGGGGAGGGCGTGAGTCCTGGAATCTCCGGGACACGCACATGTTCGACGTCCTGACGGCCGCTCTGGAGCACCGAGGGCCGGACGCGAAGGCGGTGGTCTGGGCCCACAACTCCCACGTGCGTGATGCCCGGGCCACCGAGATGGGCCGCCGGGGTGAGCTCAACATCGGGCAGCTCGCTCGGGAGTCCTTCGGCGTCGCCGCGTTCAACATCGGCTTCGGGACGCACCGGGGAACGGTGGCCGCGGCATCGAACTGGGACGAGCCGGTGCAGCGCATGAAGGTCCGGCCGTCCCACCCCGACAGCTACGAGCGGCTGTGTCACGACACGGACCGCTCCGGATTTCTCCTGCCGCTCCGACACCCGGCGATCCCCGAGGTCCGGGAGGGCCTTCTGGCGCCTCACCTGGAGCGCGCCATCGGCGTGATCTATCGACCGGAGTCCGAGCTGGTGAGCCACTACTTTCAGGCGGCCCTGCCGGCTCAGTTCGACGAGTACGTCTGGATCGACGAGACCACCGCGTTGGAGCCTCTCGCCACCCGGGAGCTCGCCGGTGTCCCCGACACCTACCCCTTCGCCCTGTAGGCGATGGACCGAGCCCGCCCTTCCCCCGACGGAAGATCGCACGGTATTACGTTCCGAAGGACCTGAAAGGACACCACCGAGGAGCCCATGGACTACGTGAAGCTCGGAGAGACCGGCCTGGACGTATCTCGCCTTTGCCTGGGGATGATGAGCTACGGCGACCCCGGGTGGCGATCCTGGGTGCTGCCGGAGGACGAAGCCAGGCCGCTGGTGAGGCGTGCCGTCGAAGCAGGCGTCAACTTCTTCGATACGGCCGACATGTACTCCAGGGGCGTGAGTGAAGAGGTCACGGGCAAGCTGCTGGGGGAGATGATCCGCCGGGACGAGGTGGTCATCGCCAGCAAGGTCTACTTCCCCATGTCCGAGGGGCCGAACCGGGGCGGCCTGTCGAAGAAGCACATCCTGGACAGCGTCCGGGACTCGCTGCGCCGGCTCGACACCGACTACATCGACCTCTACCAGATCCACCGGTGGGACGACCAGACCCCGATCGAGGAGACGATGGAGGCCCTCGACGACTGCGTCCGCTTCGGCTACGTCCGCTATATCGGGGCGTCCAGCATGTACGCGTGGCAGTTCGCCCGCGCTCTCCACGTCTCGGAGACGTACGGCTGGAGCCGCTTCGTCTCCATGCAGAACCACTACAATCTCCTCTACCGCGAGGAGGAGAGGGAGATGATGCCCCTGTGCCGGTCGGAGGGCGTCGGCGTGATCCCCTGGAGCCCGCTGGCCCGGGGGTGGCTCGCCCGGCCCGCATCGGAGAAGCAGGCGACGTCCCGGGGTGAGACCGACGACTTCAGCCTGCGGCTCTACGACTTCCCCGAAGCCGACGAGATCATCCGTCGGGTGGGGGTGCTGGCGGAGCGCCGAGGCGTGAGCCGGGCCCAGGTGGCGCTGGCCTGGCTCCTGGGCCGACCTGGCGTCACGGCACCCATCGTCGGCGCCACGAAGATGGACCATCTGGAGGACGCGCTCTCCTCCCTGGACGTGGAGCTCGACGAGGAGGAGACCGAGTCGCTGGAGGAGCCGTATCCGCCGCGTCCGGTCCGAGGCCACGGTTGAGATCCACGGTCCCCGTCATGGCGGCCCGTCCGCCGTCCCATCCCTGAGGTCGAGCCGTGGACCAGGACATCATGTTCTGTCGGACGCCCGAAGGCGTCACGCTGGCGTGGGCCCGTTCGGGGCACGGCCCACCGCTGGTGAAGGCGGCGAACTGGTTGAGCCATCTCGAGCATGATTGGCAGAGCCCGGTCTGGCGTCCCCTGTTGGAGCGCCTGGGGCGCCAGCATACCGTCGTCCGTTACGACGAGCGCGGGTGCGGGCTCTCCGATCGCGAGGTGGACGATCTGTCCTTCGAGGCCTGGGTCGAAGACCTGGAAGCCGTGGTGGACGCCGCCGGGCTGGAGCGGTTCCCACTGCTGGGCGTTTCGCAGGGCGGACCTATCGCCATCGCCTATGCGTCACGGCATCCCGAGCGAGTGAGCCATCTCGTCCTGTACGGAACCTACCTGCGGGGACGCCTGCGGCGGGATCCGACGCCCTCGGATCGGGAAGAGGCGCAGACGCTGGTCCGACTGGTCCGGGTGGGGTGGGGCAAGGATTCGGACGCCTATCACCGGGTCTTCGCGTCGCTCTTCTGGCCCGAGGCGACCTTGGAGCAGATGAAGGCCTTCGCCGAGCTCCAACGCGTCTCCGCTTCCCCCGAGACCGCGGCGCGCATCGTCGAGGGATTCGACCGGGTGGACGTCACCGATCTCGCCCCGGGCGTGCACGTCCCCGCGCTGGTGCTGCACGTCGAAGGCGACGCGCGCATCCCCTTCGAAGAGGGCCGCCGGGTGGCCGCCACGCTGCCGGATGCCGCCTTCGTCCCCTTGCCGGGAACGAATCACGTCCTCACCCTCGAGGACCCCGCGTTCGGACAGTTCCTCCATCGGGTGGAAGCCTTCCTGGGCATGGACGGTGGGCTCGCCACCGCCACCCGCGCCCAGGGGATCCGCGGGACGGGGCCGCGCGGGCTCGACGAGCTCACCCCCCGACAGAAGGACGTCCTCGAGCTCATGGCGCGGGGAATGGACAATGCGTCCATCGCCCGCCACCTCTCCATCGCTCCGAAGACCGTGCGCAACCATGTCTCCAGCGTGTTCGCCAAGCTGGGTGTCGGCCACCGGGGGGAGGCGGTGGTGCGGGCCCGGGAGCTGGGCTTCGGCAAGGACCCGGGACGCTAGTCCCGGAAGTGCGGGTATCCCAGGGCTCCACATCCGGGACACGTGCCTCATGAGCCGTAGCCGCTGGAGTGCTTCCGTTCATGCGTCGAATCGATGGCATGAACGCGCCCCCGGTGGGGGAGCGAGCGGAGGTGAATCATGAAACGGACGTTGTCGCGGCTGTATGGCCTGGTGGCCTATGTGGCCTTTCTTCTCCCCATCGCGTACCTGGTGGGCTTCCTCGCCGACGCGGGCGTACCCAAGACCGTCGACCGGGGAGCGGGTCCCTGGGGGCCGTCGCTCGTGGTGGACGTCCTCCTGGTGGTGGTCTTCGGCATCCAGCACAGCGTCATGGCACGACCCGGATTCAAGCGCATGCTCCATCGCTGGGTCCCCGAAGGTCTCGAGCGGAGCACGTACGTACTGATCTCCGGGCTCGTGCTGAGCGCCGTCTTCTTGCTCTGGCGGCCGATACCGCTCCTACTCTGGGACGTCTCCGGTTCACCCCTCGGAGCCTTGGCGTGGACGGGCTTCGGGGTGGGCTGGATCCTGGCGGTCTGGGCGACCTTCGCGCTCTCCCACCTGCACCTCTTCGGCGTGTCGCAGTCCGTCGCGTACGCCCGCGGAGCCGAGCACCCTCGTCCGAGCCTCCGGGGGGCGCGACTCTACCGCATCGTCCGGCACCCGATGACGGCTGGACTCCTCCTGGCGTTCTGGAGCGCCCCGCGGATGTCCCTGGGGCACGCGGTGTTCGCGGCGGGCATGACCGTCTACTCGCTCTGGGCCACGGTCCTGGAGGAGCGCGATCTGCTCGACCAGTTTCCCGAGGCGTACCGGCGGTATCGCGGGCAGGTGCCGGCGCTGGTCCCCTTCCTGCGGCCGGGTGTGCTCCTGCCGCGTCGCGGAGGCTTCGTCGTCGAGCTGGCCCTGGTCGGCGTCGTATCCCTCGTCCCCTTCTGGTCCGTCCTCGACCTGTCCCTCGAGCCTCCGGATCCCGGGCCGGCGCATCCACCCCTCGAGTCGGGCTCGATCTCGGTGGGTGGGCACGCGCGCTCCTACTTCGTCTTCCATCCGGAGGGCACCGGGCGATCGTCCGCCTCCTCGGGTCGACCTCTGGTGCTGGCGTTCCATGGCTCCGGCGGGGACGCGGCTCGATTCCGCGGATTCCTCGGCGGGGCTCTGGAAGAGGCTGCGCGGGAGCGGGGGTGGATCCTCGCCTACCCCGAAGCCCTTCGAGGCGTATGGAGCGACTGTCGCAAGTCCGCGCGGGTCCACGACGGTGCCATCGACGATCTGGCGTTCGTTCGCGCGCTGGTGGAGCACCTGGCCGGGACGCGCGGAGCGGATCCGTCCCGGGTCTACGGGCTGGGGTATTCGGGGGGTGGGCACATGGCCTTCCGGCTCGCCCTCGAGGCTCCGTCCCTCCTGGCTGCGGTGGCGGTGTTCGCCGCGAGTCCTCCTCGTCCGGAGGCTTCGCGATGTCGTCCGGTGGACGACGCGGTCCCACTCCTCATGGTCAACGGGACGGCGGACCTCGTGAGCCCCTTCCGTGGAGGCGACGTGATCGCGCCCGACGGCCTGCCCCTCGGCGCGGTCATGGCGTCGGTGGAGGGCGCGCGCTACTTCGAGGGGCGGGGCGGCGGTGTGGTCCCGGTCCGGCTCGTGACCGTCGAGGGTGGAGGCCACGTGGTGCCCGGGCCGGCCAGTCGCTTCCCCGCCGCCGCGGGCCGTACGTCGAGAATGTTCTCCGGTGTGGAGCGAGCCCTGGACTTCTTCGAGTCGCGCGGCCGGAGGTCCGGACACCGAGATGGGACCGGCTCGGATGGAAGGAGCACGACATGAGACCGTCAGTGGAGTGTGTGGGCACCGTACGGGTCTCCCTGGCGCCCCTGAAGGCTCTACCCCTCTTCACGCCCGAGGGCGAGCGGGCGTGGGTGGAGGGGTGGTCACCCACCTATCCGTCAGGCCGACCGCGGAAGCCCGACCGGGGGCTCGTGTTCGAGGTCGGCAAGGAGTCGGGAGCCTCGGTCTGGATCGTCACCCGCTTCGACGAGGCCCGGCGGGGAGCGTCGTACGGCTACGTGCTTCCCCGACGAAGGGCGGCGCTCATCGACGTGGACGTCGAAGAAGAGCCCGGAGGCGAGGGGTCCCTGGTCCGGGTTCGATACCGGATGACCTCGCTGTCGCCCGACGGCGACACCTTCGTCCGGGACTTCGAGGAGGGCTTCACCGATTTCCTGCGGAGCTGGGAGACCTCCCTCGACCGCCATCTCGCGACGGCGGAGTGAGCGGCGCCCGGGGGTGGACGCCTTACCGGGATGGACGCCTAGAAGACGCGGACCTGGAAACGCAGGAGGCGACCCGCCTGAGGGAGACCACAGGCATCGTAGAGCGCCGTGTCGGTGAGGTTCGAGGCGGAGACGCTCGTCTCGAGCCGTGAGCCGCCGGCCGCGCCCCACGACCAGATCCTGGAGAGATCGAGGTTGAGCCACGTTCCTCCATCCAGCCGCACGTCCTCGCCGGTTCCTGGATCCAGACAGAACTGGGGTCCGGTGTAGTCGGCTTCGAACGTGGTCTGGACGTCCGCGAAGACGGGGAAGCGTACGTGTCCCCTCGCCGTTCGCTCGGGCACGTTCTCCGGCTCGGTGTTCACCAGCGTCCCGGGATCGGTGAGCTCCACGGACTGAAGCGTCGCTTCGCCTCCGAAGGTGACGTCACCCACGGTCTGGGAGAAGAGGATCTCCACCCCTGCGCTGGCGAGCTCGTCCGAGTTGACGCGCTGAAGCCTTCCGCTGGACAGGGAGACGCGGCGGATGGCTCCCGTGAGCTTCTGGGTGAAGCCCACCACCTGAATCTCGCCGGCGCCGACACGGGACGTGACCCCCAGCTCCAGGGCTCGGAGGTGCTCGGGTCGCAGATCGGGGTTGGGCTCGAAACGATCCAGGGCCTCGGAGTACACCTCACGGAGGGCGGGGAACCGGCCCCGTCGACTCGCGTTGAGGTGCACCATGGTCTGGCCGTCGTTGAGCAGGCCGGAGAGACCGACGCGTGCGCCCCAATCGTGGATGGTGGGGAGGGACGGCAGACCTCCGGTCAGGGGCGTCCAGCCGCGATCGTACGCTCCTCCGAAGCTGAGTCGGAGGGAGCTCAGACCGCCGCCCGGATCGTCGACGAGACGCCACACGTTCTCCAGGGCCCCGCTGAAGAGCCTCTGCTGGAACTCCCGGAAGTCGTCGTCGACGGTCTCCTCGTGCCGGATGTCGGCGAAGGTCACCGAGGACCTGAGATCGCCGCGCGAACCCAGGGTGTGGTCCCCGAGTAGCCGCAGAGTCAGCGTCCGATCGTCCCCGTTCTCGACGCCGTCGACGACGTCGAAGGCGCGGCTTTCGTAGGACCGGATGTCGGTGGCGCCGACATCGTAGCCCACGCTCGCTTCCAGGTCGCCTCGTCCCAGCGCCGTCTCCCGGTCGCCCGTGCCACCGGAGAGGGCGACGATGGTGCGGCGGATGTTGGGATAGCGCCAGAGTCTGGGATTCTCCGAGCCCAGCTCAGCGGCGATGCCGCGGTTGGCCCGATGGCTGGTGGCCGAGAAGCTCGTCCAGACGCCGTCGTCGGACGTCCAGCGCGCCGCCAGGAAGCCGTCGACGTTGCTCATGTCGGTGTTGTACCGGAGATCGTCTCCCGACGAGACCGGCTCGGTGATCCCCGAAGGGATGGGCATGCCGGGGCTGTCCCGGAACCCTATGCCGCCGCGGACCATGCCCTGCCCGTCGTCGGTGCTGAAAGGCACGAGGCCACCCGCGGACGTGGCATAGCCACCCAGGTGGTCCACCGAGGCGTTGAAATCGAAGGACCGCTCGGAGGGGTACCTCCCGGTCCGTGCCACCGCCATCTCCACCACACCGCCAAGGACGTTGGGCCCGTGCAGGAGGGTCGACATGCCCCGCACGAAGCTCACCTCCCGGAGCGCCGTGGCCGGAAGGATCGAGAGGTCCGTTCTCGCGTCGTATCCCAGGGTCAGAGGGACGCCGTCCAGGAGCACCGCGACCTGACGGGATTCGGAGCCCCGGACGGAGATCTCCGCCTGTCCGCGGGAGTTGGTGCGCACGTGGATGCCTTCGATCTCCCGCAGGACCTCCGCGCCGGTGGGAGCGGCGGGGAGAGGGAGCGTCTCCAGATCGACCTCCACGGCGCTCGCGCCCCCGATGGTGGTCACCGGCCGGGACGACTGGACCTCGATGCCCTCGATACGGAAGACGGTGGTATCCGTCTGGGCCGTGTCCGCCTGGGCGGCCACGCCCGACGGAGCCAGGATGATCGCCATGCACGCGGAGGCGAGGAGGACACGGCGCTCTATATGGATCATGCCATCGATATCGGGTGAAGAGTCCGGCAGGGCTCAACAAGCATATACCACCATTGAAGACGCCTGGATCCCCGCGACCGTTGACGCCTGGCACGATTCCTTCATCATCTTTCTCTGCCATGAACGACACCGTCGAACGGCTCGCCGCGGCCCTGCGAGAGGTCGCGTCCTCACAGCTCTCCGCCCTTCGGGCCGACCCCCGCCGCGCAGCCGTCGCATTCGCGTCGGTCTCGGTCGTGGCCCTGATCCTCGTGGCTTCGTTCACCATCTCCCGGGCCTTCTCGGTCTCGTGCCCGGTCGACGCGCCGTGCGTCTCCATCGAGGACCTGCGAGACGGAGCGCCACTCCCTCAAGCCCTTCGGATCTACGATCGGCATGAACGCCTCCTGGCGGAGGTGGCCGGACCCCGTCGCCGCGTCCTGGCGTCGGAGGATATCCCGGACCTCCTCGCCGACGCCTTCGTCGCCGTCGAGGACAGGCGATTCTGGGAGCACGAGGGCGTCGACGCCCGTGGCGTGCTCCGGGCGGCGATCCGGAACGTCCGGGAGGGCGGCATCGAGGAGGGCGCGAGCACCATCCCCATGCAGCTGGTGCGTACCCTCTGGTCGGAGTCCCTGCGCGAGGTCGGTCCCTGGCGACGGAAGATCATAGAGGCTCGGACCGCTCCTCGCCTCGTGGAGGAGCTGGGTCACGAGCGCGTCCTCGATCTCTACCTGAACGGGATCTACCTCGGGAACGGTCTCTACGGGGTGGAGCGGGCTTCGCGCCACTACTTCGGCGTGGGCGCGGGAGAGTTGGACATCGGTCAGATCGCCACCCTCGTAGGGATGACGCGGTCCCCCGAGTACTACGAGCCCCGCAAGCATCCGGACCGGGCCAGAGCCGTGCGGGACGTCGCGCTCCGCTCGATGGCCGACGCCGGGCTCATCGACCAGGTCGACGCCGAGGCGGCGAAGGCGACCGGGCTCGGGGTCGTTCCTCTGGACTCGGTTCGGCTCCCCGTGGAGGATCGCAGCCATCTCACCGCCGCCGTCACCCGGGAGCTGAGGCGCCTGGCCCCCGAGCTCTCGGCCCTCCAGGGGCTGGAGCTCCACACCACCGTCGATGTGCGAGTCCAGGCGCAGGCGGAGGAGGCCCTCCAGCGCCAACTGGGGGCCATCGAGGAGGGGCGCTACGGAACCCTGCAGGCTCCGGAGGACACGACGGCTCGCCTCGAGGGGGCCGTGGTCGTGTTGGATGCCCGGAGCGCCGCTGTCCTGGGCTGGGTCGGGGGACGGGACTTCTCCCGGTCGGAGTTCGACCGGGTCGATCAGGCTCGCCGGCAGGTGGGCTCTCTCGTCAAGCCCTTCCTGACCGCGCTGGCCCTGGAGGATGGCGTCGGAATCATCGACATGGTGTCGGCGGACACGGTGCCCATCCCCACCGACGACGGGAGTTGGCTACCCGCCGACCACGTCCTGGAGACGCGCCTCCCGCTCCGCGAGGCCCTCGTGCGATCCTCCAATCGAGCGGCAGCCCATCTGGGGATGCGTATCGGACTCGAACAGCTCACCGCCGTCGGTGACAGGGCCGGTCTGGGCGGAGGCATCCCGAGCTTGCCCGCCAGCTCCATCGGAGCGTTCGACGCATCGCTGCTGGCCATGACCAGCGCCTACGCGTCGTTCGGGAATGGAGGCCGCCGGGCCGACCCGTGGCTCCTCGCCCGGGTGGAGGACGGCCGGGAGACCGTGCTCTGGGAGCGTCCGGACACCTTGGACGCGGTGTCCGTGATGGATCGCGCGGTGGCCTTCGTGGTGCTCGACGCCATGCGTGCGGTGGTGGACCGCGGGACGGGGCGATCGGTGCGTGCCTTCGGCTATCGCGGGCCCGCGGCGGGCAAGACGGGCACGACGAACGACGGGCGTGACGCGTGGTTCGTGGGCTTGACCCCGGAGATGGTCGCAGGCGTGTGGATCGGCTTCGACACGCCGCGGCCCATCGTGGACGACCGGGGCGGAGGAGCCCTCGCAGCTCCGGTGTGGGCGATGCTGATGCGCGACCTGCGCGGTGTGGTCCCCCAACGTCGGGCCTGGATTCCGCCTCCGGGCGTGGAGCGGGTACGGTACGATCCCGTGGAGGGCGACGTCGTGGGGCCCCACTGTCGGGTGGCGCTGGGGCGGGCCTACCACGAGGCCTGGACCCTCGCCGGGCGGTACGACCGACGCGGCTGCCCGGTGGATGGCTTCAGGGGATTCCTCGATCGGATCTGGAGGGCGTTCACGCCCGATGAGCCCCGGCCGCCCCGTCCGCTTCCCAGGAGACGACCCGGGGGACCCTGAGCCCCGCCAAGGGTGGATCGGGTCCGGCGGCTGCGAGCCTCCCCATCGCCGGCGCCGGCGAGAGGCTTTCGCCCTACCGTCCGACAGGTCGGTCGAACGCTTCGGCGATCAGCTCGTAGGATCGCGTGCGAGCCCCCGGATCGTGGACGATGGTCATGATCATGACCTCGTCGGCGGAGACCGCGGCGGCCCGCCGCTCGATCTCGGTCCGCACCTCCCCGGGGTCACCCACCACGACCAGGCCGCCCACCGGCCCCCGGGGGTTGCCCCGCGGCGTCCAGCCCTCGGCCCGCGCCTCCTCCGGACTCGGCACCGGTCCCGCCGTGCCCTTTCGGATCCGGGAGAACTGCAGCTGGACGGAGAGGGAGAGCTCGTAGGCTTCGTCGGTGGTCTCGGCGCACACCACGGAGAGGGCCAGGATGACCCGGGGCTCGGGGAAGTCGTCGGAGGGCTCGAAGGTCTCCCGGTACATGGCGACGGCCGGACCCGCCGGCGTCGGGCTGAAGTGGCTGGCGAAGGCGTACCCGGCCCCGATCTCGCCGGCGAGGCGCGCGCTTCCACCGCTGGATCCGAGCATCCAGAGGGGAGGGAGCCGGACACCCGAAGGCGTCACCCCCACACGGCGGAAGGGGTGGTCGTCGGGGAAGTCCTCGCGGCCGAAGGCGACGAGCTCGCGGATGAGGCCTCCCACGTGCTCCCCCGACACCGAGCGCAGGGCGCGGGCGGTCAGGGGATCGGTCCCGGGGGCCCGGCCGATGCCCAGGTCGACTCGGCCCGGATGAAGGGCCTCCAGGGCCCGATAGCGCTCCACCACCTGCAGCGGCATGTGGTTCGGCATCATGACGCCGCCGGCCCCCACCCGGATCCGCTCCGTGGCCGGGGCCACGTGGGCGATCATCAGGTCGGGAGAGGTGGCGGCGATCCCCGCCGTGCCGTGGTGCTCGGCGTACCAGATCCTCCGGTACCCCAGCTCGTCGCCCAGTCGGGCCAGCTCGCGGGAGCGCGCCAGCGTCTCGGTGGGCGGCGTGCCGGAAGGCACGGGGAGGATGTCGAGGATGGAGAGGTCGATGACGGGCTCCTGGCGATCCGGGGATACGGGAACAAGCGATGGCCGGCGCCCGGCATCAAGTCTCCCCGGGGCGTGGCCCGCGTCGGGCGTCTCCGGTTTGGTCCGAAGAGGCTGGACCACCCGGCACCCGTTCATACGCGAACACCCCGCCCAGCCAGCGGGGATGAGGTGAGGACGGACCGTCATTCCGGCGGGTCCAGGCCCCAGTCGCGCCCGTCAGACGTTGAAGCGGAAGAGCATGATGTCGCCGTCCTCCACGACGTACTCCTTGCCCTCCTGGCGCAGCTTCCCCTGATCTCGAGCGTCCTTCCACGTCCCCACCTCCTCGAAGTCGTCGAAGTGGATGGTCTCGGCCTTGATGAAGCCCCGCTCGAAGTCGGTATG
>JAWVZK010000102.1:0-12109 GCA_033722275.1 Longimicrobiales bacterium
CACGGGTCGCGGATGCCGTGGGTCTCGGCCCCTCCGCGGAGCGGCGTCATGGCCCGGTGAAGACCCTCGGTGTCACCTGGTTCATCGAGAGCCTGGACATCGCCGGGGTCTACGTTCCCTTCACCGGTGAGGCCAATGTCTCCGGCGACCAGCCCGACTTGAGCTTCCCGGCCGTGGCCGCGCACGAGCAAGCCCATCAGCGGGGGCTCGCCCGAGAGAACGAGGCGACCTTCGCCGGGCTCGTCGCCGCGGTGAATGCCGACGATCCCTTCGTCCGCTACTCCGGCTGGGCCCGGGTCCTCCGCACGCTTCGGTACGACCTGGTTCGAATCGACCGGGCGGCGTGGGAGGAGATCGGCGGCGACCTCCTCCCCGGTGTCCTCCGGGATTGGCGGGCCTACAACGAGTGGCTCCGCTCTTCCCGGAGCCCGGCGGGGCCGGTGGCCAGCGCCGCCAACGACGTCTACCTCCGCGCCCACGGCGTCCCCGGCGGCGTGGAAAGCTACGGCCGGGTGACCACGCTCCTCCTCCAGTGGGCCCGACGTTACGAAGGCGACCTCATTCTGCGTGGGGAAGGCTGACGGTCAACGGACCGACGAAGCCGAGGAGCGTGTCGCCGGGCTTTGGCTCCAGAGGCTGATCCCGGGTGGAGACGGTCACGCTTCCGTTGGGACCCACCGTCAGCACCGGGAGCGCGTCTTTTCCGTATCCTTCGCGCCAATCCTCCATGTCGAACTCGTCCGTGAGGAGGGTCGCCTTGAACTCGGCCCCCTTTCTGAAGCGGTCCTGGATCTCATCGTAATTGAGGGCGCCTTCGAAGAGGACCCGGGCGCGAAGCTCGGATCCCAGCTCGGCCGAGCCTTCCCTGGGCTTTCGAGCCGTCGGGAGCTGGAAGAGGTTCTCCCGGCCGAAGAGGTGGACGAAGTGACCGGCGGACAAGGCGTTCACCTCGTCGTTGGCGGTCATGGCGAAGAGCTTTCCGATTCCCGGCAGGTCGAGCTCTTCGTCGGCCTGGTCGGAGAGGATGCTCCCGTGATAGACCGGAAGCCCATCGAGACGGGCCGACGCGATATGTCGGGCGTTGGTATCGACCAGGAGCACCGAAAGACCCAGCTCCTGGATGGCCTTGCCGAGCCCCCGGGCGAAGGGATGGGCTCCGATGATCAGGACGCCGTTCGGACTCTCTTCCGCGACCCCGAGACGATGGGCCAGGGGGCGCCCGAGCAGGCCGTAGAAGGCGACCGTTCCCGCGATGACGAAGAACACCACGGGTACGAGGCGCTCAGCTCCGGCGAACCCCTCCTCCTGCAAGCGGAGGGCGAAGATGGCGATGACCGCGGCGGCCACCACGCCACGGGGAGCCATGGCCGACACGAAGAGCCGATCCCTCATCGGCATCCCGCTCCCGGCCGTGGACAGCGCCACGCTCAGGGGACGCACCACGAAGATGAGGAGGGCCAGGTACGCGAACTCCGGGACGGCGAGGGCCGCGAGCTCCTCGAGCCGGACCCTCGCCGCGAGAAGGATGAAGAGGGCCGAGATGAGAAGGACCTGGAGATTCTCCTTGAACTCCATGATGTGGCTCAGATCCACCCGTTTCTGGTTGGCCAGCGCCACGCCCATCACCGTCACGGCCAGGAGACCGGACTCGTGCTGGAGCATGTTGGCCAGGACGTAGCCCAGGAGCGCGAGCCCGAGAGCGGAGGCACTGTGCAGGTGGTCCGGGATCCAGTATCGCGCCAGACAGATGGTCAGGATCCACGCCGGCAGCAGTCCGAAGACGGAACCTGCGGCCACCGTCTTGGCGATCCCCGTCACCGCCGGCATGAAGCCGCCGTCCACCAGAGCCTCGAAGACCAGCACGGCCAGGACGGCACCGATGGGATCGATGAGGATCCCTTCCCACTTCAGCACCGTCCCCCCGGGTCCCCGCGGGCGGATCTGACGCAGGAGCGGGATCACGACCGTGGGCCCCGTCACCACCAGCACGGCTCCCACGAGAATCGACAGCGACCAGGAGAAGTCGAGGACATAGCGCGCCCCGAGCGCCGAGAGGAGCCATGTGACGGCCGTGCCCAGGGTGACGAGGCGAAGGACCACGCCGAAGCGCTCCTCCAGCTCCGGGGCGTGGAGGGTCAGCGCTCCCTCGAAGAGCAGGATGGCCACGGAGATGGCGACGAAGGGGAGGAGGAGCTCGCCGAACATCGCGTCGGTGCGGACGAGAGCCAAGCCCTCCGGTCCGGCCGCGAAGCCGAAGATCAGGAGAATGAGGATGGCGGGCAGGCGCAGTCGCCATCCCAGCCACTGGGCGGCGCCGCCGAGCACGGCCACCGAGACCAGCCCGACGACGAAGGACTCGTTCAAGGCGTTCCGACTACCGGTGTCGTGGGGAGGTCAGTTGACCAGTGTCGCCTTCAGCTCGATCTCGGCGTTCAGGAGCCGGCTCACGGGGCACCCCTTCTTGGCTGCGTCCGCCGCTCGGCCGAACACGTCCGGATCGGCGTCGGGAGCCTCCACCCGGGTCGTCAGGAGAACATGGGTGACGGAGAAGCCCCCGTCGACCTTCTCCAGCGTGACCTCCGCCTCGGTGTCGATTCGCTTCGGGTCGAGCCCGGCGTCCTTCAGCTCCTTGGACAAGGCCATGGAGAAGCAGCCGGCGTGCGCAGCCCCGATGAGCTCCTCCGGGTTGCTCCCCTTCTCGTCGCCGAAGCGGGTGGGCACCGAGTACGGCGTCCCGGTCAGCGCCCCGCTCTCCGTCGACAGCTCGCCTCGCCCGTTCTGCAGATCTCCCCACCAGATCGCCGATCCCTTCCGCTTCATGTATGCCCCCGTCTCCCGTGATCTCGTTTTCGATGGCGTGGACGGCGACCCCGGAGCCCTCGGCGTGTTCCGATCACCGTCGCGCCGGACCGGACGCCGTCACTCCTCCTCGGTGGAGATCGTGAGAAGAAGCGCCGTGTCCTTGAGGGCGCGGATGTCCTGGGCGTGGCCAGGACCGAAGAAGAGCACCTCCCCTTCTGCGATCTCGAACTCGTCGTCGCCCACCCGATAGCGGAGCCGGCCCTCCAGGGGCTGCAGGGTCATGGGAGCGGTGGCGTGGTGGGTGCCGATCTCCACGTCCCGTGCCACGACCGTGAGCGTGAGCCTCAGCGAACCGGCCTTGACCAGGGTACGCCCGACCCGACCGCTTCGCAGGTAGCCCTCGTCCCTGCGCAGCTCGGCGATCTGTATGGGAAGATCGAAGGTGAGATTCTCGCCCGTCAGGGCCCGGGACATCGACGTCATGGAAGTTCTCCTCTTGGATGCACGCCTGCCCTGAGTATACCGGGAGGGCCGACGCGGCACACCCTCGTCGCCCCGGAGAGCCGTCGTGACCGATCTTTCAGATTTCGTTGCAGTGAACGGGAGGGACCTCCGCGACCGCTGTCCGAGCCCCGGGAGATCGGACGGAGGGGTGCGGCATGTGTCGTGCAACTCCGTGGAGCGCGGACGGACGCGAGCCCCGGCGAGCGGGGACCGATCTTCACGGGACGAAGGAGGGCGAGCATGAGCGATCCGATTCTGCTGGTCACAGGCGCCAGCGGACTCCTGGGCCAGGCATTCATCGAGCGGGTGCACGACCGCTATCACGTCGTGGGCTTCGACGTCGTAGAGGCTCCCGAAAGCTCTCCGGTGGAGGTCCGGTACATGGACGTCACGTCCGACATGAGCGTCCGCGACGCCCTCGGGCGCGTGGAGGACGAAGAGGGTCGCGGGATCGCCGCCGTCGTCCACCTCGCGGCGTACTACGACTTCAGCGGCGAAGACAGCCCGCTGTACGACCAGATCACGGTGCAGGGCACCAAGCGCCTGCTGGAGTACCTCGCGGACTTCGATCTCGAGCGCTTCGTGTTCAGCAGCACCATGCTGGTCCACGACGCAGTGAAGCCGGGTGAGCATATTCGGGAGGACTCGCCTCTCCGGGCGAGTTGGCCGTATCCGCAGTCGAAGATCGAGACCGAGAAGCTCGTCATCGACCACGAGTCGAAGGTCCCGCACACCCTCCTCAGATTGGCGGGCGTCTACGACGAATGGGGGACCCAGCCCACCCTCGTCGAGCAGATCCGGAGGATCTTCGAGCAGGATCTGAAGGGGTTCTTCTTCCCCGGAGACAGCGAGGCCGGACAATCCATCGTCCATCTCGACGACGCCGTGGATGCGCTGGCCCGCACCGTCCACCGGCGAGGGGAGTTGGACGACGGCCCGATCCTCGTGGGCGAGCCCGAGCCCATGGGCTACGCCGAGCTCCAGGACCGTATCGGAACCCTGATCTGGGGAACGGATTGGCCCACGATCCGCGTTCCGGAGCCGGCGGCGAAGGCGGCGGCGTGGGCGGAGGATCAGGTCACCGACGCCTTCATCAAGCCGTACATGATCGAGATGGCCGACGACCACTACGCCCTGGACATCAGCCGCGCCCGGAGCTGGCTGGAGTGGTCGCCGGACCACCGTCTGGACGACGAGATGGAGCGCATCATCGGTAGGCTCAAGGAGAATCCGGTCCGATGGTACGAGGAGAACGACCTCGACATCTCGGACGAGGCCGTCGTCGAATCCCTGGGCGCATGAATGAGTGAGCTTCGCCAACACCTCGATCCCACCGTCGAGGCGCCGCCCTTCGACTACAATCCGTCGTCGATGCCGCAGCGTCTCCGCATCGGCGCCCTCGCCCTCGTGGCCGGTGCCATCGCTCTGTACATGGGCTTCTTTCAGTGGGGCTGGATCGACTCCGTCTGGGACCCCGTGTTCGGCAATGGCAGCGAGACCGTCCTCAGCTCTGAGGAGTCGGAGGCCATGCACCGGTTCATCGGGCTGCCGGACGCCGTGTTCGGCGCTTGGGCGTACCTCACCGAAGCGGTGCTCGCCTTCGCCGGCTCCACGCGCAGATGGCAGTTCCGGCCGTGGCTGGTGGTGCTCTTCGGCATCGACGTCATTCCGCTCGGGATCGTCAGCGCCATCCTCGTGGTGCTCCAGGGCGTCTCGGTGGGCGCCTGGTGCTTCCTCTGTCTCACCACGGCCCTCATCTCACTCGTCCTCGTCGTGATGGCCTACGACGAGGTGTGGTCCGCCCTCCGCTACCTCCATCGAGTTTGGCGGGACGAGGAAGGTTGGAGGCCGGCGTGGAACACGTTCTGGGGGCGACCTTCGCCCCGGGCGGTGGAGATCGCCTACGAGATGACCGGAGACGAGTAGATGTGGCCGCGGATCGCCGAGCTGACCATCGCCGCCTGGCTGGCCGCGTCGGCCTTCGTCTTCGGCCTTCCCGAGTCGGCGGACACGTCGGTGGTCCCCTTGGCCGCCGCCGGACTCGTCGTCGTGGCCTTTGCGGCCTCGCGGCGCTGGCGCCTCGCCCATCTCCTGACGCTCGTCGTCGCGCTGGCTCTCATCGGATGGGGTTGGGCTCGCTTTCCGCGACCCGGACCCGCGGCGGCACAGAACGCCATCCTCTGCGGCCTGATCCTCGGACTGCTGGCCATCGTCCCCAACCAAGCCATGAAGCCTCCACTGCCGTGGCGGCCGCACGTCCGAGGGTCGGACTGACGTCGAGACACCGTCGCATCCCGTTCACCCAACTGAACAAGGAGACATACCGTGCGGATTCGCGAGTTCGTCGCGCCCGTCCTCTTCGTCCTGACCATCGCGAGCCTCGCCTGCACGGGAGGTGAGCGGACGTCCGACGAGCCCATGGAGGGCGAGTCGGAACCATCCACGTCCGCCACCAGCGAGCGGGAGGACACGGCATCGGACACGGTCGCGGCGCCGACCCCTTCTCTGCCCGACACCACGGCCCAGGACGTTTGGGGCTACCTCCAGGAGGTGGAGTACCGTGACGCGTGGGCGCCGTGGCCCGGCATGGGCCGGTACTACTCCGGCGGAGAGCCTCACGGCCGACTGCTGACGACCTACGTCAATGCCGCGGCCGGGTCGGCCATCGAGTCTTCCGCGGCCACCATGCCGGAGGACGCCGTCATCGTGAAGGAGAACTTCATGCCCGACAGCACCCTGGTGGCCGTGACGGTCATGTACAAGCACCAGGGATACGCGCCCGACGCAGGCGACTGGTTCTGGGCGAAATACGCCCCGGACGGCAGCGTCGACGCCGCCGGCCGTGTGACGAGCTGTCAGGAGTGTCACGTCGACGGCAACGACTACGTCCTGACCGACGATTTCGGCGCCGACACGGCAGAGGCCGACGCGTCCGGAGAATAGAGCGTTCGCAAACAAGCCCGGCCCGGGGACGTCCGACGGTCCCGGGCCGGGCTCGTTTGTTCGCTGGTCGGCAGGACGCGACTATACGACGATGAAGACGCTGGCGAAGATGACGCCGATGAGCATCAGAACGGCGATCCAGAAGAAGAGGCCGACGGCGACGGCCTCGGCGGGTGCGGCCGGCTCCGCGAGGGGCTCACGTGGCCTGGGTTCCGCCATCGCCGCGACCAGGAGGGCTATGATCAAGGCTCCGAGGAGGAAGGGCACCCAGGAAACGCCGTAGAGGACGGGTCCCACGGGCTCCGCCCACGTGCCCACGGCCCAGGCGCCCAGCAGAACGATGAGGAAGAACCAGAAGAAGCCCGGCCAGGGGCCGGTCCGACCAAAGGCGACGCCGAAAATGGCGACGAACAGAAAAGCGAATAGGACGGCGGTGAGAAACTCGGCGACCAGCATCCATGCTCCTGGTTGATCGTGGACGGATGGCGCTAGCGTACACGTGTCGCGAACGCCCGCTCAGGTGTCAGCCTGTGCAGCATGCGTTCCATCCGGCGCCCCCCGTGGAGTCGGGGCGATTTCGCCTTCCCCCGGGGCCCTCGCGGCCCCTCGCGTTTCAGATTCGAGGGGCGTGAAAGCAGATGTACGATACCGTCGCCCGTCTTTTCCACTGGTCCATCGCCGCCCTCGTCGGGGTTCAGATCCCCGTCGGTATCGCCATGACCAGCGAGCCCCTCGCCGACTGGGCCGACCCCCTCTTCATCCTCCACAAGGGATTGGGTGTCGTCCTCCTCGTCCTGGTCTTCGGACGAATCCTCTGGAGGATCGCTCACCCTCCACCCCCCTTCCCCGAGGACATGCCGGACGTGGAGCGTCGTCTGGCCCATCGAACCCACCTGGCCATCTATGCCCTCCTGGTGGTGATGGTGGTGAGCGGTTACGTCCGCACCGTGGGTGACGACTATCCCATCGAGCTCCTGGAGGTCCTCGGTCTTCCCACCCTCCTGCCCCGGATGCCCGAGGTGGCCGCCTGGATGCTGGTGGTGCACCAGTTCGCCGTCTTCGCCCTGGTGGGGCTGGTGGCCGTCCACGTCGCGGCGGTCCTCCAGCATCATCTCGTCCAGGGCGACCGGACCCTCCGCCGCATGTGGCCCCCTTTCCGTCCGAGGAACGACGATGGCCGAGACGAAGGCTGATCTCAGGAGCGTCGACTTCCCCCCCAAGGACGAACCCCTGCGGGCCGACGTCCGACGTCTCGGAGATCTGGTGGGCTCGGTCATCCGGGAGCAGGGCGGAGACGCGCTGTTCGACTGCGTCGAGCGGGCGAGACACGCCGCCATCGGGCGCCGGGAGGGCCGACAGAAGGCGGCCGCCGATCTACAGCGGATCCTCGGAGGGCTCGACGCCGCACAGGCTGCCGAGATCGTCCGCGCGTTCTCCACCTACTTCCAGGTCGTGAACCTCGCCGAGCGCGTCCACCGCATCCGACGGGGACGGGTCCATATGCGAAATGCGGACCGGCCTCAGGAGGGATCCCTGGCCGACACGGTCCATCGTCTGTCGGAGCTGGAGGTCTCGCCGCGGCGGATCGCTGAGCTCTTCCGTCGGGCCCGCGTGGAGCCTGTCTTCACGGCCCATCCCACGGAATCCACGCGCAGGGTCATCCTGGACAAGCAAGGCCGGATCGCCCAGGAGCTCGTCGGCCGGCTCGACCCGACGCGCACGCCCCACGACGAGCGGGTCGCCTGGGCGGTCATCCGGGAGAACGTGACGACCGCGTGGCAAACGGAGGAGCACCCTTCCCAACGGCCCACCGTCGCCGACGAGCGCGAGCACGTGCTGTACTACGTGCGGCATGTCCTCTACCGCGTGCTCCCGGCCCTCCATGAGCAGCTGGAGGTGGCCCTTCACGGGGCGGGAGCCCCGACGCAGGGGTCCTGGCCACCCCTCGTGCGGCCGGGCTCGTGGGTGGGTGGCGACATGGACGGAAATCCCAATGTCGACGCCGACACCGTGCGCGCCACGCTCCGGCGTCACCGGAGCCTGGCCCTCGACGCCTACGCCGAAGACGTGGCGACCCTGGCCCGCCATCTGACCCAGTCGGCGTCCAGAGTGTCGTGGAGCGAGGAGCTGTCCCGCCGGCTCGAGCTGTACGAAGACTGGTTCCCGGCGGTCCGGGAGCGGATGCCCGCCCGTCACGCGGGTATGGGATATCGTATCTTCCTCGAGCTCCTCGGCGCCCGGATCCGCGCCACTCTGGAGGACGAAGCGCATGGGTACGCCGGTCCGCGGGAGCTCGAAGACGACATCAGCGTCGTGGCGGAAAGCCTCCGCCAGCACGGGGGCGAGCACGCCGGCCTGTTCGGCGTCCGCCGGCTCCTGAGGCGTATCCGGGCCTTCGGGTTCCATCTCGCGGTGCTGGACGTCCGTCAGGACGCCCGGGAGCTGAGAGACGTGGTGGCCGAGTTGCTCGACGATGCCCAGTGGCCGACTCGGGACCCCGCGGAGAGGGCCCGAAGGCTGCGAGCGCTCCTCCGAGAGGCGATGGAGGAGCGGCGCCGACCGGAGCGGACCCTCCCGCCCGACGAGAACCCGCTGAGCGAGTCCGCCCGGAGAGCCCTCGAAGTGTTCCGAGCGGTCCGGGACTGCAGGGAGTGTCATGGCGTCGACGCCATCGGATCGTACATCGTCTCCATGGCGCAGGACGTGGACGACGTGCTCTCGGTCCTCTGGCTGGCCACGCTCGGCGGACTCGGACCCGTCGACGACCTTCCCCTGGACGTGACTCCGCTTTTCGAGACGGTCCCGGATCTGGAACGGGCGGATTCCGTGCTCGACGCCCTCTTCGAAGACCCGGTGGTGGGGCCTCATCTGGAGCGTCGGGACCGAAGACAGATGGTGATGGTGGGATACTCGGACTCCAACAAGGACGGAGGCATCGCGGCAGCCCGCTGGGCGCTGCATCGGGCGTTGAAGGGGATGTCCGAGGCCGCCGACCGCAACGGGATCACCCTCACCGTCTTCCACGGTCGCGGGGGCACCGTGTCGCGTGGAGGCGGAGCTGTGCATCGGGCGGTGTCGGCCATGCCCGTGGGCTCGCTGGGAGGACGTCTGCGCCTCACCGAGCAGGGTGAGGTCATCGACGCCAAGTACGGGCTGGCGCCCATCGCCCTCCGCAACCTCGAGCGGATGCTGGGATCCATGGTCCTTCGCGCCGCCAGCGGAGGCGACGACCTTCGGGACGAATGGCGGATTATGGCCGGCACCATCTCCAGTGCCGCCCGCTCCCGCTACCGTGCGCTGGTCTACGAGCATCCCGACTTTCCGGAGTTCTTCCGGGGCGCCACCCCCATCGACGTCATCGAGCGGATGCCCATCGGCTCCAGGCCGGCATCACGTCGCGCCGGAGAGGGGGTCGAGGATCTCCGCGCCATACCCTGGGTCTTCTCCTGGACCCAGTGCCGCTCCATGCTCACCGGTTGGTATGGTCTGGGGACCGGGCTGCACGCCGCCCGCGACCGGCACGGCGTGGACGCCCTGGCGGAGGCGGCCAGGGAGTGGCCTTTCCTGGACGCCTTGCTGGCCGATGTGGAGATGGTGCTGGCGAAGGCCGACCTGGAGATCGCCCGGATGTACACCGGGCTCGTGCGGGAGGAGGCCCGGGCGCTCTTCGACGACATCCGCGGGGAGTTCCGTCGGACCGTCGACGGCGTTCTCGAGATCCGGGGGGCCGAGGCGCTCCTGGATTCGGAGCCCACGCTCCAGCGTTCCATACGACTCAGGAATCCGTACGTGGACCCCATGAACATCGTGCAAGTCGACCTTCTCGGACGATGGCGCGACGAGGGTCGGCCCGACGGACCCCTCCTCGACGCGCTCTTGAGCACGGTGAACGGCATCGCGCGCGGACTTCAGAACACGGGATGACGAACCGGGAGCCGGCGAAGGCAGCGGGCGGGGATAGGCCTGAGTTCGCGTTGGCCATTCACGGAGGGGTCGGCACGATCCCGAAGCAGGCGATGACCGCGGCGGCCTCGACCAGCTACCGAGAGGCCCTCACCGCGGCCCTCCAGGCGGGCTTCGACGCGCTCCGGAAGGAGGGCACGGCGATGGATGCCGTGGTGGCCGCCGTACGCGTCATGGAGGACTCCCCACTCTTCAACGCCGGTCGGGGATCGAACTTCGACGAGAGGGGCGTCATCACCATGGACGCCTCGGTCATGGACGGCTCCACCCTGGAGGCCGGCGCGGTCGCCGGCGTGACCGATGTCCGCCATCCCGCGGAGCTGGCACGGTTGGTGATGGAGCGCTCGGAGCACGTGCTCCTCATCGGTGAGGGTGCGGAACGGTTCGCGCGCCTCCACGGGATCGGGAGCACCGCCCCCGACTACTTCCATACCGACCGACGCTGGGACGCCCTGCAGCGTGCCAAGGCGATGGGATCGGCCAGACCCAACGTCCTCGGGGACGGCGCGGCGACCGGACCTCCGTCGGCGACGGATCAGCGAGGGAAGCCCGATCCCGAGGGCAACTCCGGTACGGTGGGTGCCGTCGCCAAGGACGCACGTGGACGCCTCGCCGCCGCCACCTCCACCGGCGGCATGGCGAACAAGACGTGGGGCCGGGTGGGTGACTCGCCGATCATCGGCGCAGGCACGTACGCGTCCCGCGCGTGCGCCGTCTCGTGCACGGGGTGGGGCGAGTACTTCATGCGCAATGCGGCGGCGTACGATGTCCACGCCCGGATGATCCACGGGGGCGCGTCGCTGTCCCGGGCGGTGGAAGGCGTCGTCTTCGATACGCTCGAGCGTCAGGTTCCCCGTTCCGGGGGCATCATCGCCGTGGACGCCGACGGCCACGTGGAGCTCGCCTTCAACACACCGGGGATGTACCGGGGGCACGTCGGCGGCGAGGGGCGCTTCGACGTGCGCATCTACGAATGATGTGGAAGGCCATCGGTTTCGTGGCGGTCCCCTCCCCGCGCGCCCGCCGGGCCGCACGCCCAGGCGGCCCCATCCCACCTCCGCAGCGGTCCCACCGTCACGGAGTGGCGCACTCGTTCGTTGGGTTGTCGACGCGGCGGAGCTCATCCACGAGGGCAGGAGACGATGACGAGGCGATTCGGTATTCTCGGAGCGGCGACGACCATGATGACCCTGGCGCTCGCAGCGTGCCACGACCCCGCGGGGATCGACGAGACCCCCTCCATCACCGAGCTGCCCCGACAGCTCAGCGCCTCCGAGACGGAGGTCATCCGCGCCTCGAACCGCTTCGCATTCGACCTGGCGGGGCGCATCAGCCACCCGGACTCGAGCTTCTTCGTCTCGCCCCTGTCGGCGTCCATGACCCTGGGCATGATCCTGAACGGGGCCGACGGCGAGACCCACGCCCAGATGACCGACGTCCTGGGCTTCAGCGGGCTGCCCGAGGAGGAGGTCAACGGTTCCTACGAGTCGTTGATCGAGCTGCTCACGGGGCTGGATCCGACGGTGGAGATGACGATCGGCAACGCGGTCTGGCTCCGGGACGGATTCGGCGTCCTGCCCTCGTTCCGGGACCGGGTCCGGGAGTTCTTCGGCGCCCGGGTCGAGAGCCTGGACTTCTCCGCACCCTCGGCCACGGAGACGATCAACGGCTGGGCCAGCGACGCCACCAACGGCCGGATCGAGGAGATCGTCGAGCCTCCGATCCCACCGAACATCGTCGCCTTCCTAATGAACGCCATCTACTTCAAGGGCACCTGGACCACCCAGTTCGACCCCGACGACACCGCCCCCGCGCCCTTCCACCTGCCGGACGGAACCACGACCGAGGTGCCCATGATGGAGGCCCGGGACGTGCAGGCCCGGATGAACGGGACCCG
>JAWVZK010000103.1:0-11846 GCA_033722275.1 Longimicrobiales bacterium
CCAGGTCCAGGAGGTCCCGGACGCGGGTGGAGCAGTTGTCCAGGACGTACTGGTAGATGTAGTCCCGGTTCTCGGGGAGCGCGTTGATCTCGGCCAGCGTCCGCAGCTCAAGCTTCTCCGCCGGCGTGAGATCGAGCTCCTGGAGGATCACCTCGCGATCGGCCCGGGCGTAGGCGTCGATCATCGCCGGGGTGGAGAACGGAGCCATCATGTAGAGCATCCGACCCTGGAGGAAGCGCGGGATGAAGTCCACCTGCTGGAAATCGAAGATCCCCCAGTTGTAGCTGACGTCCCGCCCCGTCCCGGTGTCCAGAATCCGGATGGCGTTATGGCCGTACCGCTCCCAGACGGCGTCGCCGGGCCCGGCCGTGACGAGCCAGACGCGAAGCTCGGATCCCGGCTCCGCTGGCTCCTGTCCCGTCGCTCCGGACAGGCTCCGGCCCGTCGTCTCGAACAGGCTCTGCCCCGTCGCCTCGGACGGGCTTCGTCCAACGGGTCCGGGAGCGTCCCCGAGAGCCTGCGCCCGAGCCATCGTCGGTGCGGCGAGGATCAGGAGGAATGCGACGACGAGGCCGCCACGGGACGGCGACGGAGAGGGCGGACGACGGCGAGCGATGGACATGGCGCTCACAATGTCGTCGTCCGGGGGATTGGCACCAACCGCTCTCCGCGACGATACGCTACCCCG
The DNA here is from genome assembly GCA_033722275.1 of Longimicrobiales bacterium. Classification (GTDB taxonomy): domain Bacteria; phylum Gemmatimonadota; class Gemmatimonadetes; order Longimicrobiales; family Gaopeijiaceae; genus UBA2589. The sequence goes on from JAWVZK010000103.1 coordinate 689, forward strand.
GAATCCGTTCTCATGTACATTAGACATCTCCGTACACCAGACCGACTCCGCCAGGACGGATGCGTGCCCGAAGTGGGTGAGATGCAGCGACGGCCCGTGGTCTTCTTCGTCGACGACGAGGAGGGGGTGCGCCACATCGCGAATCGTCTGCTCCGGAAGCGCGGATTCGACATGATCGGTGCCGCGTCCGCGGCGGAGGCCGCCGAGGTCATCGAGTCCTTCGAGGGCGACATCGACGCCCTCCTCATGGACATCAACCTCCCCGACGGCTGGGGCGCTCTGCTGGCCCAGCGTCTGACCAGCGTACGGCCGGACATGGCCGTGGTGTACACCACCGGCTTCGCGCAGACGGATCCGATCCTCTCGGGCGGGCTGAGCTCGACCCCGTACGTCATCCGCAAGCCGTTCACCGGAGACCACCTCGTGGAGGTGCTCTCCCAGGCCATCCAAGCCAAGACGGGGCTCCATTAACCCGTTGCTTCCCTCGGACCCCGGCTTCCGGGCGCTCTTTTGGGCCACGCTGTGGCTCGTCGGACTCTTCGTGTCCCTGATGACGGGAATGCTGTCGGGGTATCTCGTGGCTTCGGTGGTCTTCGTCGGCGGCAAGGCGTATCGGCGCCTTCGTTCGCTGTCCGCGGGAGAGCGCGGCGGAGACGTGGAGGCGCGGAAGATCCGCTGAGGTTTCCCGATGGAGGGGTGCTACCACCCTCCTCCTCCGCCACCGCCGCCTCCACCTCCGGAGGAGCCGCCGCCGGAGAAGCCGCCTCCGCTCCCCCCGCCGCTGCTGGAGGGTGGCGAAGAGAGTGAGGAGAGGGTGCCGGGCAGGCCGGTGCTCAGCGCCGACGCGAAGCGGGACGCGTCGGTGGGTGCGGCCTCGCCGCTCCGCGCGTACCAGTGCAACGGCCGGGCATCGGTGCCGGACGCCAGCGCCGGCGACAGCGCCGACTCGAACGCTTCCGTCCACGGCCGTTCCACGCCCAGCGCGATGGCGAAGGGGAGGAGCCGCTCGTAGACGCGAATCTCGCGGTCTCCCATGGGGGCCCGGTCGCCGAACCGACGCGAGGCCCTCGTGAGATGCGCTCGAAACGCGTCGAGCTCATCGAGCACGCCCCGGCCCTTCAGCGTAGGACGCTCCAGGAGGTGGTAGAAGAGGACGTTCACGCCACCGACGACGATGGCCGCGGCCACGAGATGGTTCGGGACCATCGTAAGGAGGAGGCCTGCGACGAAGATCTCGGCGCCCAGGAAGGGCAGGCTGAAGAGCGCGAGGAAGCCGGCCTGGCCCCAAAGAGCGGCACTTCCCCCGCTTCGGGCCGAACGCACGGCCTGGACGAAGCGGTATCCCAGCGTACCCACGCCTGCCGTCCAGCCGGTCAGCCAGAAGCCCAGGAAGAGGGCCGTCGGGTCGATGTCGAAGCGCCAGCGCCAGCACAGGACGGCGAAGCCGATGAAGCTGACCGCCATCCCCGTCAGGAACCATCTCCGGTTCGTGACGAAATACTCTCGCTCCAGGCGCCGCCTCAAACTGGATCGGAAGTCCCGGATGGCCGTGCGGAAGGTGGCGTGGTGACTCCGCTGCAGACGGATCCGGTCGCGTCCGGACAACAGCCGCCGGAAGAGCACCTCCTCCTCCGGTGAGAGCGGCTCGTCGAGCTCAGCGGGGTCCGCTCTACGCTCGATGCTCCAGGTGGCCCCGTCCTCCTCGAGACGGATGGCGCCCTTCCGGGCCAGACTGACCAGAGCCGCCGAGAGCTGGCGCTCTTCGTATCCCCGCTCCTCGATGAATCCCAGGGCGGCGGGGGAGTATCCGGCCGGAGGCTCGTCCCGGGGGCCCGTACGACCCGCGGGCGGGTCCATGCCCACCCGTCGCCACATGAGGAGGTAGACGGCGACGACGAGGAGGACCAGATAGCCCCCCTCGATCCATCCTCCCCAGTCGAGTCGGAACCACTCGGCCCGTTGGGCCTCGGTGGGGGGCGTGATGACGCCGGCGGGTAGGGTGACCCGGATGGTCAGGCCGTCCCCGGGACCCAGGGTCTCTTCGGTCGTGAACACCGCGGTGGCCGAGTCGGCGGACCACCGCCCGGTGGCCGTCGTGGTCGTCGAGCCCGGCGGTCCGGTCCACGACTCGAGCTCGGGAGGCTCGTCCAGACCCGGCAGTCGGACGCGGGCCGAGGCCGATCGAATGGGAAAAGCCCAGCCATTCCCCGTGACGTTCCAGTAGAGACGGTCCACCTCGTCCCCGAAGTCGACCCACCGCGACGTCTCGTACTCGATGGCGTATTCGTGGATGCCGGGGCGAAGGCGGACGTCGGGGCTGCCGATGCGGACGCGCGCGCCCTCCCGGCCCTCGGGTCCGCCGATGGCCTCGACGGTGTACGGCTCCTGGAGTCCGTTCCTGGCCACCGACAGGACGCGGAACGGTGCTTCGATGCGGTGGAGGCCGGCCCACCCGGGAAAGCCGGTCGGGACGTCGCGGTAGATGCCCCTCCGGATGCGATCGCCGAGGGCCCGCACGGTGATGGTCTCCAGCACCCGCAGGACGCCGCCGTCTCCCACGTCCATGTCCACATCGTACTCGAGGATCTCCTCCTGCTCCTGGGCCGTGGCGGGCCCGGCGGAGACGGGGGCCAGGAGGAGCGATGGGATCAGGATGAGCAGACGGATCATGGACGCTTCGGGCGGGACGTGGTCTGATCCCGCCAAGAAGTCACACCGAGCCGTCGCGTGCAATGGCCGCCTGCGGGCGCCGAGAAATCCTTTGGCTCGCCTCCCGGGGGGCGGTAGCTTGGAGAGAACCCCCAGGATCACTCGTTGGAGTCGCCGCGTCCCGTCTCTGCGGGCCGGCCGAACGCAGGACGGACCAAGCCAGACCAACCGCTGACGGGATGTCCGACACCGACTACACAATCCTCGTCGCCGACGACGACGAGATGATCCGGACCCTTCACTCGGAGTTCGTGCGCGGTTTCGGGTACGACGTGGAACTCGCCGCCGACGGCATCGAGGCCATCGCCAAGATCGGTCTCGGCGTGGATCTCGTGCTCACCGACGCCCACATGCCGAACGTCGACGGGTTCGAGGTCGCGCGGCGGATCCGTCAGACCCGGTCCGCCGACGAGCTCCCCATCGTCATGGTCACCAGCCTGGAGGCTCGAGAAGATCGCCTCCGAGCCTACGAGGTGGGCATCAATGATTTCATCAACAAACCGGTGGACCACACCGAGCTCCGGCTCCGGCTCAAGTGGCTCCTGGAGCTCAAGAGCGCCCACGAGCAGCTCCGCCGAAGCAAGGAGCACCTGGAGAGCACCGTGCAACGTAGGACGAAGGACTTGAGGCTGGCCCTCGAGGAGGTGACCCGCGCCCAACGGGAGATCCAGGCCGGGCATCTCGACACGATCCGCCGCCTGACGCTGGCCGCCGAGTACAAGGATCACGACACGGCGGGCCACATCGAGCGCATCGGCCGGTATTCACAGATCGTGGCCTCGGCGATGCATCTCCAGCCGGGGACCATCGACCTGCTTTTGCACGCCGCGCCCATGCACGACGTGGGAAAGCTGGGCATCCCCGACAGCATCCTCCTCAAGCCGGGTCCGCTGAACCAGGAGGAGCGGGCGATCATGAACACCCACACGACCATCGGTGGGCAGATCCTGGCCGGATCGTCCTCCCCCGTCATCCAGATGGGAGAGCGGGTGGCGCTCACGCACCACGAGAAGTGGGACGGGAGCGGCTATCCGGAAGGGCTCGCGGGGGAGGACATCCCGCTGGAGGCGAGGATCTGCAGCGTGGTGGACTTCTTCGACGCCCTCACCATGGATCGACCGTATCGCAAGGCGGTGCCTACGGAGGAGGTCATCGAGATGATCGTGGCGGAGAGCGGCCTCTCCTTCGATCCGGACATCGTCGACGTCTTCCTCGCGGTTCGCAGGGAGATCCACGCCATCCGGGCGGAGTACGTGGGTAGCTGACCCTGGCGGCGGGCATCGGGATCGGTCTGGGTCGCGCCCGGTGCGGCGCCGGAGTACCGCCACGGAGAGGAGGCTCCCGACGAGGAGGTGGCGGTGCGCCCCCAGCGGCGAGGTCGGGCTGGACTTCTCCCTGGACCGGGGCCGCACCTTCGTCTTCCGTGCGGCGGCATCGTTCGGGGATCGACAGGCCCTGGCCCCGTGTGTGGCGCTGGGAGGATTCACACCGGGCCGCTGCGTTGGCCAAAGCGGCTCCTACTCGACAGGTTGTCGTCGATTCTGTCACGCACCTCGCGGAAGCCACGCCCATGCCCCTCAAGAAGAGCTACGAAGGATACACGTCCTTTTCCTACCTGGAGCCCGGAGTCGATTACCGGGACTTCGAGCTCGCCGACCAGCTGGAGCGAGTGCCGCCCTACCGTCTCCCTTTGAGCCGCGAGGACAAGGAGAGGCTCGAGCGCCTCGTCGAGGAGCTCGTCTTCGTCTCCATGCACGAGCACGCGGGCGTATTCCCCTCCCGCATCGAGCAGACGCCCGAGTACGTCCGGCAGGGCCGCATGGCCACGGCGTTCGAGGGACTGGCGGCTTCGTACTGGGACTGCGTCTTCGACAACCTCATGGACGGGATCTGCACCATCCACTCCCACTCGGGCTGGCAATGGAACGACGTCCTCCACGATCTCGGGATGCGCCTCTGCGATCTGGCGCATCAGGATTTCGTGGTCCACTGCACCCGCGTCGACGACGTCCACCGTGCGCACGCGGAGGGACGCGTGGCGTGGGTCGCCACCATGGAGGGGGCGGCGATGATCGAGCACGAGCTCGATCGCATCGACCTCCTGTACGGCTTCGGCGTCCGCTCGCTGGGCATCACCTATTCCGAATCCAATGCGCTGGGCAACGGGCTGAAGGAGGACCGTGACGGCGGGCTCACCAAGTTCGGCCGCAAGGCCGTGGAACGGATGAACAAGGTGGGGATCCTCATCGACTGCTCCCATTGCGGCGACCGGACGACGCTGGACACCGTGGAGTGGAGCGAGAAGCCCATCGTCCTTTCCCACATCGGCGCCAGGACGCTCTGGGACTCGAACCGCCTGGCCCCGGACGAGGTCCTGGAAGCCGTGGCGGAGAAGGGTGGCGTCATCGGCATCGAGTGCGCCCCCCACACGACGCTCACCAAGCGCCATCGGAACCACAACCTGGAAGCCTTCATGGAGCACTTCGAGTACGTGAAGGCTCTGGTGGGGATCGATCACGTGGGATTCGGTCCCGATACCGTGTACGGGGACCACGTGGGCCTCCACCACACCTATGCGGCCAACCTCTCCATCCAGGAGTCGCGAGGGCGAGGGAGGCCGGATCAGCATTTCGAGGAAGTGCGCTACGTGCAGGGGATGGAGAATCCGACGGAAGGCTCCCACAACATCCTCCGCTGGCTCGTCCGGCACGGATATTCGGACGAGGAGATCGCCAAGGTCATGGGCGGCAACGCGCTCCGGGTGATGGACGCCGCGTGGAGCTGACGCTCCCGCCATGGAGCTGAGCGCGCCTTCGGGGCGACGTCGTTGACCATGGCGGCGAGGGTGGCACCGATGCCGTGGTGGGCCTGTCTTCCCGTCGCGACGGCGCTGTCGGCCCTGGTGGCGCCGTCGGGGGCGGCCCAGGAACCGGGCCCGTGGGCCACGCGGCGTGCCGAGGTGACGGTGGGCCTGACCCCCAAAGCCGTGCGCGCACACGTCGCCGTCCGCTACGAGCTCGTCGCTCTCGGTGCCGAGGACCGGGCGTCCCGGGCCGCGCCCATCCCCTTCGAGCTCCTGGACTTCGGGGAGGTGGCCACCGAGGAGATCGTCGTCGAGGGACGGGGCACGCTGGCTCTCCGACCCACGGCGGGCGCGCACCGCGCGGTCCTCGTCGAGCCCTCGGTCCGCCCGGCCGCGGGGGAGGCCGTCGTCCTCCACCTCCGGTACTCCGTCGAAGATGCGGTGAAGGTGCACGACGACGGTGTCATCCTCCGGGTGAGGGTTCCGGTGCTGACGGGTCCCGCGGTCCTCGCCGACGCGGAGGAGCCCGTCTTCCGGGCGACGCTGGACGTGCCCCCGACCTGGTCGGTGACGGAGGGCTTCCCCTCGGCCCTGCATCGTGCCGATCCCGGCGCCGGCCGCTACGTGGTGACGCTCCCGACGATTCCCTCGATGGTGGGTTTCCGGGGTCGGAACGACGGTGCGTGGCATCCCGGCTTCCCGCTGCTCGTCGACATCGTCGCCCTCCTCATCCTCCTGATCTTCGCCGGCTTCGGATGGCGTCACCTGAGGCGGGTCGCGGCATGACCGACTTCGTGTTCTGGGGCCTGTTCCTCGCCTGCGGTATCGTCGTCGTGGCCTACGTGGTCTGGATGTGGTGGGAGGAGCGGCGTTGACCCTCCAGATGTGGATCTTCCTCGGCTATTTCGCGGTGGTCTTCGGCATCGGGTGGTACAGCCTGAGAGCCACGCGGGGCGAGACGGACTACTGGATCGCCGGAGGCGACCTGGGGTGGTTCGCCGGCGGTGCCACCATGGCAGCGACCCACACCTCCGCGGGCACCTTCGTGGGGACCATCGGGGTCATGTACACCGTGGGCTGGTCCTTCGGATGGGTGCTCCTGTCCATCCCGCTCTCGTATTGGTTCATGGTCGCGGTGCTGGCCCCGCGATTCACGCGCCAGAAGGAGCTCACCGTGCCCGCCTTCATCGAGCGACGGTATTACGGCAAGGGGATCCGGGGATTGTCCGCGGCCATCATCCTGGTGGCGACGGTCGTCTACATCCAGGCGCAGATCGTCGCCGGTGGGCTCATCGCCAACACCGTCTTCGGGGTCCCCACGACGGTGGGCATGGTGGGGTTCACGGCCATCCTCCTCGTCTACACGGTGGTGGGGGGCATGATGGCCGTGGTCTACACCGACGCGTTCCAGCTCGTGGTCATGGGCCTCGGCGCCGTGTTCGCCGTACCTCTGGCCCTCCGACAGGTGGACGGACTCGGCGGGCTCCTGACCCTCGTGGAGTCCGCGCAGCCCCACGTCTTCACCTTCCAGGCCGTGCCCCTGACGCTCCTACTCACCATGGGCCTCTCCTTCTTCCTGGGCGGCATCGCCACGCCGGAGAAGCTCATCCGGCTCTATGCCATGAGGGACATGCCCACGATCCGGCGGGGAGTCCTCTTCGCCGTCGTCATGATCCTGGCGCTCAACCTCCTCGTCTTCCTCCTCGCCCTGGCAGCCATCGTCCTCTTCCCGGCGCTCCCCACCGGCGATCTCGCGATGCCCATGATCGCCACCGCCGTCCTCCCGGCGACGCTGGGTTCCATCATGCTCGCCGCCATCACGGCGGCGATGATGTCCACGGTCGACTCCCTCCTCATCGTGGCGGGCTCGGCCCTCTCCGTGGACATCTGGCAGAACCTGATCGATCCCGACGTCTCGCCGGGCGGTCGCATGTGGATCGATCGGCTGGGGATCTTCGTGGTGGGAACCGTCCCGGTCCTCCTCCTCCTGAGCGGTGTGGGCGAGGGGGAGCTGGTGCAGTTCATCGTCCTGCTCTTCACCGCCCTCATGGCTGCGGCCTTCCTCTTCCCGGTGCTGGGCGGCGTGCTCTGGCGGAGAGCCACGCGGGAGGGCGCGGCATCGGCGATGGTCGGAGGCCTCGTGGCCACGTTCATCTGGGAGGCGTACGGCAGCCCCGACGTGGAGCCCGTACTTTCCGGGTTCCTTGTTTCCGGAGCGCTCTTCGTGACGGTGAGCCTCCTGACCCCGCCGCCACCCGACACCGCCCTCGAGCCGTACTTCGACTGATTCCGGCTGCCCCCCGTGTCTCGTCTTCCCACCCACTCCGTCTCCGAGAGGCCATGATGACTCGCTCCCGCAGGCCCACCGACCTCGCCCGCCGTCCTCACCGGCGCAGGCATCTCGGGACTGCCCCGTCCCAGGAGCCACGGGACGGCCCGGCGTCCGGGGCCGGCCGGAGCGCCTTCGGGGCTCCGAGGCTGGCGAAGGTGGTGAGCGGGGCGCTGGTGGTGCTGCTCTCGGTGCTCGCCCCTCCCGTCGGCGCCCAGGGCGTCGCCGACGACTACCGGACGGTGGCCCAGCGCCTCATCGAGGTGGCCACCTCGAACCACGCGGCCTACGAGCGGCTCACCGAGCTGGTGGACCGGTTCGGGCCGCGCGTGTCCGGCTCCGCCGCCCTGGAGCGGGCCCACGACTGGATCCTCGCCGAGATGGAGTCCGACGGTCTCGAGAACGCGCGCGCCGACTCCATGCTCGTGCCGCACTGGGTGCGGGGCGAAGAGAGCCTGGAGATGCTCCTCCCCTGGGCCCGGGAGATGCCGATGCTGGGTCTCGGCGGAAGCGTGGCCACACCGCCCGGAGGGATCCGGGCCGAGGTGCTCGTCGTGAGCTCCTTCGAGGAGCTGGAGGACCGGGCCCGGGAGGCCCACGGCAAGATCGTCCTCTTCGACGTCCCCTTCACCACGTACGGTGAGACGGTCCAGTACCGGAGCCGGGGGGCCGTGTCCGCGGCCCGCGCCGGCGCGGCGGCGAGCCTCATCCGCTCGGTGACACCGTATTCCCAGCAGACGCCGCACACCGGCAACAGCGCGTACGAGGATGGCGTACCGAAGATCCCCCACGCCGCCATCACGGTGGAGGACGCGATGATGCTCCACCGGATGCAGGGCCGAGGACAGCGCCCCGAGCTCCTCTTGAAGATGGAAGCCCGGACCCAGCCCGACGCCCTGTCCCGTAACGTCATGGCGGAGATCGTCGGGAGCGAGCTCCCCGACGAGGTCGTGGTCCTGGGCGGACACACCGACTCGTGGGACGTGGGACAGGGAGCCATGGACGATGCCGGAGGCGTCGTGGCGGCCTGGGAGGCGGTGCGCCTCATGAAGGATCTGGGGCTCCGGCCGCGCCGCACCGTGCGGGTGGTGGGATGGACGAGCGAGGAGAACGGAGGGCCGGGGGGACCGAACTACGCGGAGGTCCACGCCGACGAATACCACGTCCTGGCCATGGAGTCCGACGCCGGTGTCTTCAATCCCCTGGGCTTCGGCTTCACGGGCTCGGACGAGGCCTTCGCAATCGTCCAGGAGATCGGCACGCTCCTGACGTCCATCGGATCCGGGACGGTGACCCGGGGCGGGGGTGGAGCCGACATCGCACCCCTCATGGCCACGGGGGTCCCCGGGATGGGTCTGACGGTGGACGGGAGCCGCTACTTCTGGTATCACCACACCGACGCCGATACCATCGACAAGCTGGACCCGGACGAGGTCGCGCGCTGCGTCGCCACGTTGGCGGTGATGGCGTACGTGGTCGCCGACCTTCCGGAACGTCTACCTCGCTGACGCGAAGAGGAGGGATGATGATGCAGACCCGGGGCGTGGCGCCCGGAGTGAAGCCCGCGACCGCGCCGGACCCCTCCGTGCCGGCATCCTGACGGATGGAGTTCGGCTTCAACCCCGGGATGTGGGCCTCGCCCGTGCCCTTCGGCCTGGGTCACGAGAAGCCCAAGCACTTCCGTGACATGGCGCGGGTGTGGTGGGAGAACAGGGATCAGATCGAGTACGCCACCCGCATTCTGAAGGAGGGCGTCTGCGACGGTTGCGCCCTCGGCACGACCGGGATCCGGGACTTCACCCTGGAGGGGGTGCACCTCTGCTCCATCCGACTGGAGCTGCTGCGCCTGAACACCATGGGGCCCCTGGACCCGTCCGTCCTGGAGGACGTGGCGACACCGGCGTCCATGGACGGCGACGAGCTGCGCGCCCTGGGACGGATCCCCTTTCCCATGGTTCGACGGGCGGGCGATCGGGGCTTTTCGAGGATCTCGTGGGACGGCGCGCTGGACCTCCTCGCGGATCGGATCGGGGACCTCGACCCGCACCGGTGGGCCGTCTACCTCACCTCCAGGGGCATCACCAACGAAGTGTACTACGCGGTGCAGAAGGTGGCCCGCTTCCTCGGCACCAACAACGTGGACAACTCGGCGCGGATCTGTCACGCGCCCAGCACCACCGCCCTCAAGCGCTCCATCGGGTACGCCGCGTCCACGTGCTCGTATTCGGACTGGATCGGCACGGACCTCCTGGTCTTCATCGGATCCCATGTGGCCAACAACCAGCCCGTGGCCACCAAGTACATGTACCGGGCGAAAGAGCAGGGCACGCGCATCGCCGTGGTCAACTCCTTCCGGGAGCCGGCGATGGAGCGGTACTGGATCCCTTCCATCCTCGACTCGGCCCTGTTCGGGACCGAGCTCGCCGACGACTTCTTCCAGGTTCACCAGGGCGGAGACGTGGCCTTTCTCAACGGGGTGCTGAAGCATCTCGTCGACCGCGGGGCGCTGGATCGAGACTTCATCGAAGAGCGCACGTCGGGCTTCCCGGAGCTGAGAGAGGAGCTGGCCTCCCAGTCGTGGGACGACCTGGAGCGCTTCAGCGGGGTCTCGCGGGAGGAGATGGGCGCCTTCTCCGAGCTGGTGGCGGAAGCCCGGAACGCCGTCTTCGTCTGGAGCATGGGGATCACCCAGCATCGCTTCGGCGTGGACAACGTCCAGGCCATCGTGAACCTGGGACTCGCGCGAGGATACCTGGGTCGGGAGAAGTGCGGGCTCATGCCCATCCGGGGACACAGCGGAGTCCAGGGAGGCGCCGAGGTGGGCGCGGTGCCCTGGTCCTATCCGGGCGGCCGGCCCGTCGGAGAGGACGCCGCCGCCGCCCTCTCCGAGCTGTGGGGCTTCGACGTGCCCTCATGGAGGGGACTCTCGGCCGTGGAGACCGTGCACGCCGCCCATCGGAGGGAGATCGACGCGCTCTGGGCCATCGGGGGAGACTACCTGAGCACGCTCCCGGACCCCGCGTACTGCCGTGAGGCCCTCGAGCGGGTCCCCCTCCGGGTCCACCAGGACATCGTGCTGGCCCATCAGATGTTCGTCGATCCGGCCGACACGGTGGTGCTGCTCCCGGCGACGACTCGCTACGAGCAGCCGGGCGGGGGCACGGAGACGGCCACCGAGCGGAGGATCTACTTCTCTCCGGAAATCCCGGGACCCCGGATCCCGGAGGCCCGCCCGGAGTGGTGGGTGTTCGCCGAGCTGGCGCGCCGTGTGGATCCGGAGGGCGCGGAGGCGCTGGACCTGGACAGCGGACAGGCCA
>JAWVZK010000104.1:0-11751 GCA_033722275.1 Longimicrobiales bacterium
GAGGGCGCTGGGCGCGAGGTCGAAGTCGCGTCCAACGGCCTCCGGCGCCCAGAGATTCTGGGTGGCGCCCCACTCGTTGCAGCCCGCGGCGCCGTGCACGAGCTCGATGGCCACCAGACGCGTGGGATCCGCGGCGTGCCCGACGGAGGCTCGGAGACGACCGGCCGGGACCATGGCGTCCAGGAACGGGAGCGCGACGCTGGCGCCCAGCCCCTGCAGGAAGGTCCTGCGATGCATCGTCTTACCGGTAATGAACTCCATAATCTCTGTTCCCTCTGCCCGTGGGGCGATGTCGACTCGCTGGTTGTGGTGCGTCAGTTCAGGGCGTCCTCGTCCGCCGTTGCCACCACCGCCTGCATCCGGAAGGCGTCGCTCTTCACGACGCCGACGAAGAACGCCGACATCCGGTACCCTTCCCGCTCGGCGTCCCGGACGATGGCCCGGATGGTGGGTTGGTCGTAGTACTCCACTCGTCGGCCCAGGGCGTACGCCATGAGATTCGACGTGAACGTCCGGACCAGGGGAATGGGACGCTTCAGAAGCGCCTGCTGCAGCTCGATGGGCCCGGAGATGGGCGTGCCGTCATAGAAGTCGCCGCGGGTATCCAGGGGATTTCCGTTCTCCCTGATGCGCCACTTCCCGGTCACGCCGTAGCTGTCCAGGGCCAGCCCGATGGGATCGATGAAACGGTGACAGGAGTTGCACGTGGGGTTGGCGCGGTGGATCTCCATCCGCTCCCTGGTCGTCAGGACGCGCCCTCCCTCGGACGCCTCGGTCTCTTCGAGCTCGGGGACGCCGGGAGGCGGTGGCGGCGGCGGCGTTCCCATGAGAACCTCCATCACCCACTTGCCACGGAGCACGGGGGAGGTGCCACCCGCATGGGAGGTGAGGGTGAGGACGCTGGCGTGTCCCAGGATGCCGCGGCGACGATCTCCGGGATACGGGACCTTCCGGAACGCCTCGCCGGTGACGCCGTCGATACCGTAATGTCGGGCCAGCCGTTCGTTCAGGAACGTGTAGTCCGCCGTGTACAGCTCGAAGACCGGGCGGTCCTCCCTGACGAGATGGGTGAAGAAGCGCTCGGTCTCCCGGACCATGTCGTCGGCGAGCTGCTGGTGGAAGTCGGGCTGGAGGCGCACGTCGGGATGGACCTTGTCCAGATCCTGGAGCCTCAGCCACTGGGCCGCGAATCGTGATCCCAGCGCGTCGGCCCGGGGATCGGCGAGCATCCTCCGGACCTGTCCCTCGAGGGTCTCCTCGTCACCCAGCTCCCCTCGGGTGGCCAGCGCACGGAGCTCGTCGTCCGGAGGGCCGCCCCAGAGGAAATACGAGAGACGGACGGCCAGGTCCTCGTCGGCGATGGGATAGACGCCGGTGGGCTCGTCCAGATCCGCCGGAGCCTCCTCGAAGCGGAAGACGAAGTGGGGGCTGGCGAGGATCGCCTCCAGAGCGGTGCGGATCCCCAACTCGAACCCGCCGTCCCGCGCGCCGTACTCGTAGAAGCCCAACAGGGCCTCCCGATCCTCCTCTTCGAGGGGGCGACGGAAGGCGCGGGCGCCGAGGCGCTCGACGATCTCCCTCGCACACTGCAGCTCTTCGTCCGGACCTGTCGGGCGACAGCTGAAGATCCGCTCCCGGACCGGGTTGTCCGAGACACCGGTGACCTTCTCCGGACCGACGATGACCAGGTCCCTCATGTGGGGCAGGGACATGATCCCGTAGGTACCGGCGATGGCGGTGCTCGCCAGGGACCAGTCGTGGGGCGACACGAGATCCTGCACGGGGCCGTCGGCCTTCTCCAGGAATGCCGCCGTCACACGGTGGGGTCCAGCGGTGACGTGGACGGCGTCGGTGGTCATCTCCACCCCTCCGGGGTTGGAGACGTGCATCCATCGATCGACGTCCAGCAGCGCCACCCGCTCGCCGTCCACCGAGATCTCCACCTGCTCCGGATCGTCGGGGGTGGAGTTGAGGTTGGAGGCCCCGTTGCCCACCGCCGTGCCGGTCGTCTCGTGATGGAACGAGAAGCGGAAACGGTACTCCCCGTCCGCCGGGAAGTTGTGGACCACCGAGATCCCGCCGCGGGTGCCGTACGGCGCTCCTTCGACGCGCTCGGTCTGGGAGGCCCAGCGAGGCACTCGATACTGCGCTTCACGCGGGGTGGCGTCGGGATCCCCCACGGCCAGTCGACTGATCTCGGCCGCGGCGTTCAGGTAGGCGTCGAGAAGCGTCGGGGACAACATCTGGACGTCGGCGATGTTGTCGAAGTTGGCGCTCTTCGTATCGGGGGGCAGGTAGTCGGCACCGTCGATCTCCAGCCCCAGCAGCGCCTCGATGGACGCGGCGTACTCCGCCTGGTTGAGGCGCTGGAAGGTCCGTCCACCCGGTTTCGGATCCAGGGCGGCAGCTCGATCCAGACGGGTCTCCAGCGACTCGACGAGGCGGGTGAGGCTGTCTCCTGCGGGACGCGACACGCCCGGCGGAGGCATCATTCCGGCCCGCAGCTTCACCACCATCTTCTCGGCGATCTCCGGGTTGCGCTCCGGTGCCGTGGCGTCGAAGGCCTCCAGCGAGAGGTTCCCCCGGAGTCGTCGGTCCGAGTGACACCGGACGCAGTACTCGTCGATGATCTCGTTGTCGTCCGCGGCGAAGAGCCCCGGCGCCTCCCATCCGTCGACGCGTTGCCTCGTGGCCTCCACGGACATCTCGCCCCGTGCGGCGACCCGAGGGGAGGCGTCCCACAGCGAGCCCCCCCGTACGTCGGGATCGAGGTCGCCGGCCACCGTCACGAGCACTCCAGCCGCGACAGTGAAGATCAGGGTCCTCGTACCAATCATCGCCACCGATTCCTCATCGCAATTCGTTCACCTTCGACTCTCGACGCGCCCTCGCGGCGCCGGAGCCGGGCAAGCCTCACGTCCCGTCACCCCCCGGCCTATCCCGCCGAGGTCATCGACGAGGGCACCGTAAGGGAGAACTCCCCGGTGCTGTCACCGAAGCTGTCCAAGTCGTCTACGCCGAGGTTGTGGAGTAGCGTCAGCATCACGTTGGCCATGGGGGTCCCGTCGGGTGCCTTCAGGTGGACGTTGCCCTCCAAGGCGCCGTTCCCTCTACCCAACAAGACAAATGGGCAGCGCCGATGGTTGTGGAGGTTGCCGTCGGCCATGGGCGAGCCGAACACGATGAGCGTCTTCTCCAGCAGATCCGTGCCTCCCTCGTCCAGGCTCTGGAGCCGCTCGAGAAAGTACGGGAGCATGGAGACGTGGTACCGATTGATCTTGTGGAAATCGAGGATCGCCTCCTCCCGCCCGCCATGGTGCGACGCCGGATGGAAGGGCCGATCGGTGCCGCTGGCCGGGTATACGCGGCCCGACGCATCCCGGCCGGTCTTGAAGGAGAACACGCGGGTCATGTCCGACGCGAAGGCCAGCGCTTGGAGATCGAACATGAGGCGCATGTGCTCCTCGAACGAGTCGGGCACGCCCGCCGGCGCTCCGGGCAGCGCCCGGACGTCGCCGCTCTCGTTCCGGGCCTCGACCCCCTGGATCCGGCGCTCGATCTCCCGGACGTTGTCCAGATAACGCTCCAGCCTCTCCGTGTCGTTGGCGCCGAGCTCGCGCTTCAGATGGGCCACCTCGCCGGTGATCCAGTCCAGGATGCTGCTGTTGGTCCGACGGCGTCGAGCTCGGGCTTCGGGTGTGCCCCCGGCGCCGAAGAGCAGATCGAAGACGGTGCGGGGGTCCCGGATCATGGGCAGAGGCTCGGTGGGAGACGCCCAGGAGATGGTGTCGGTGTACACGCACGAGTAGCCGTAGGCACAGCCTCCGGACTGGTCGACCGGCTCGATGCAGAGCTGCATGGAGGGGATCGGGGTGTCCTGGCCGAAGCGCTGGGCGTGGATCTGGTCGAGGGACGTGCCGACGTACACGTCGGAGCCACGGGTCTGCTTCGGATGCGACTGGGTCAGGAAGACCGCGCTGGAGCGGAAATGGTCGCCCCCGATCTCGTGCGCCTCGAAGGCCTCGGCCATCCGAACGTCGGTGTTGCTGACAATGGTCAGGTAGTCCCGCCAGGGCTCCAGGGGGCTCAAGGCGCTGGGTGTCAGGTCGAAGCTCCGCCCCACCTCCGCCGGATCCCAGAGGTTCTGGGTGGCGCCCCACTCGTTGCACCCGGCCGCGCCGTGTACGAGCTCGATGGCCACCAGGCGCGTGGGATCTGAAGACACGGCGTCTCCCCCGGCCATCCGGCCTGCGGGGACCATGGCGTCGAGGAAGGGGAGGGCCACGGTTGCGCCCATACCCCGGAGGAACGTGCGGCGCGGGACATGGGTTCCGGAGAGGAAATTCATGGGGTTCGATCCTGGGGCATGGTGACGTCCACCTGCTGCATCCGGAACGCGTCGCTGGTGACGACGCCCCGGATGAACGCTGACATACGATAATCCTCGGAGGCCGCCTGACGCACGATCTCCCGGACGGTGGGCTGGTCGTAGTGCTCCACCCTTCGGCCCAGGGCGTACGCCATGAGGTTCTGGGTGAAGGTCCGGAGCAGTGGCTCCGGACGCCGAAGAAGGGCATCCACGAGGGCGGCGGGCGAATCGATGGGTGTCCCGTCGTAGAGCTCGCCCCGGGTATCCAGGGGATTGCCGTGCTCCCGGATGCGCCACCGCCCGGTGACGTCGAAGCCGTCGAGGGCCAGGCCGATGGGATCGATGAAGCGGTGGCAGGAGTTGCATGTGGGGTTGGCCCTGTGCTGCTCCATCCGCTCCCGGGTGGTGAGCGTCCGACCCTCCGAGGCGGCCTCCGTCTCCTCGAGGTCCGGCACACCGGGCGGAGGTGGCGGGGGCGGCGTGCCCATGAGGACCTCCATGACCCACTTCCCCCGCAGCTCGGGGGAGGTGCGGTCGGCGTGTGACGTAAGGGTCATGATGCTGCCATGGCCCAGGAGCCCGCGACGACGATCGTCGGGGTATCGCACCCGCCGGAAGTCGTCGCCCACGACGCCCTCGATGCCGTAGTGCTCGGCGAGGCGCTCGTTCAGGTAGGTGTAGTCGGCGTCGTAGAGGTCGAAGACACTCCCGTCGCGCCGGACGAGCTCGGTGAAGAAGAGCTCCGTCTCCCGACGCATGGCGTCGCCGAGCTGCTGGTGGAAGTCCGGGAACCAGTACGAGTCCGGATGGACCTTCTCCAGATCCTGAAGGCGGAGCCACTGGGCAGCGAAGCGGGTCCCGAGAGCCTCCGACCTGGGATCCGCGAGCATCCGGTGGACCTGCTCCTCCAGGACCGCGGGCTGGCCGAGCCGTCCGCTGTCGGCCAGACGACGAAGCTCGTCGTCCGGGGGCGTCGCCCAGAGGAAGTACGAGAGGCGCGACGCCAGGGCGTGATCGCTGATGGGGTAGACCAGGGGCGCGTCGGACCCGGCCGCCCCGACGGCTAAGAAGCGGCTCCGGGACTCCGGTCCGGCAGGCGATTCGCTCCCGGCGTCGGCCGCGGCCGCGGGGCGCTCGAAGCGGAAGATGAAGTGGGGGCTGGCCAGGATCGCCTGAAGGGCGGTCCGTATCCCCATCTCGAAGCCCCCCTCCGCGGCTCCGTCCCGGTAGAAGCCCATGAGCCCGTCCATGTCCCGGGGTGTGACCGGTCGTCGATACGCAGCCTCCGCCAACTCGGAGAGGATGGAGCGCGCGCACGGTATCTCGTCCGCGGGCGAGGTCGGGCGACAGGTGAAGATTCGCTTCCTCAGCGGGTGTTCCGACACGCCCATGACCCGCTCCGGGCCCTCGATGACCAGGTCCCGAAGGTGAGGCAGGAGGGTCAGTCCGTAGCCGGCCATCCCCGTGTGACGGTCCGCGATGGACCAGTCGTGGGGGGAGAGAAGATCGTCGGGGGGCCCCTCGCTGGTCTTGAGGAAGGCCGCCGTTACCCGGTGCGGTCCTGCCTGGATCGTCACCGGGTCGGTCCACATCCAGATTTCCCATGGATCGTCGTAGCTCAGCCACGAATCCACCTCCATGAGCGCCACCCGCTCTCCGTCGATGGAGACCTCGAGGCGCTGACCCCGGGCGAGCTGACCGGCGAAGCCGGCTCCGGTGGTGGTGTGATGGAAGGAGACCGAGAAGACGTACTCGCCGTCGGCGGGGAAGTTGTGGACGACGGAGATCCCGCCCCGGGTCCCGACAGGGGCGCCCTCCACCCGCTCGCTCTGGGACGCGTACCCCGAGACCGTGTACGTCGTCTCGGAGGGCGTGGCTTCGGGATCGCCTACGGCGAGCCGGCTGATCTCCGCCGCCGCATTCAGGTAGGCATCCAGAAGGGTCGGCGAGAGCATCTGGACATCGGCGATGTTGTCGAAGTTGTCGCTCTTCGTGTCCGGCGGGAGGAAGGCTGCTCCGTCGATCTCGATCCCCAACAGCTCCTCCACCGAGGCTGCGTACTCGGCCCGGTTGAGCCGTTGGAAGGTCCGGCCCCCGGGTCGGGGGGTCCGGGCCGCCGCGGCATCCAATCGTCGCTCCAGGGACTCCACCAGCTGGACGAGGGTATCCCCTGCGGGCCGACGGACACCCGGGGGCGGCATCATCCCCGCCCGGAGCTTGACCACCATCTTCTCCGCCGTGGCCCAGTCGGCCTCGGGGTGATCGGGGTCGAAGCCCTCCAGCGAGAGGTTGCCCCGGAGTCGACGATCGGAGTGGCAGCGGACGCAGTACTCGTCGACGATCTCCTTGTCGTCCCCCGCCGTAACCGGCCACGCGGTGAGAGGCTCGGTGTCTTGCGTGTCGGCGATGCGGTCGTCGGGCGGGATCCAGGGTACGGACGTGCCACCATCGGCGACGAGGAGAACCAATCCCGTCATCACCAGGGTCGAGACGGCGACCTTCATAGCTGTCATCGTTGCCGATTCCCGTTGCGGCCGGCTTCTGCCATGGGCTCAACCAAAGAGGACACTCAGGTCGGAACGATCGTTGTGCCGAGAGGCCGCACCCCGACTGCGCTCCCGACACATGGATCCTTCGACCGGGGACTCGGACCAGCGGCACCATCGAGGGCAGACCGGCGACGCCCTCGGAGCCCAGGTGCAAGAATACGGGACCGGCCCGACGAAGACCACCTTGCGAAGGGCACCGCCAGCCGCGGCCCGGAGAAGTTTGCGGCTCCGTCCCGACGCTCCTAGGGTTCTCGCATGAAGAGACATCCGATACTGCTGGGTGCGCTCGTGCTTACGACGGCGTGCGGCCCCGGCTCCGACGCTTCGCCCGATTCTGGCGTGGTGGCCTTCACCGGCGCCACGGTGTGGGACGGAACGGGCTCTCCCCCTCTGGAGGACGCCACCCTGCTGGTCGACGCCGGCCGTGTCGTCTCCCTCGGCACCGATGTGGAGATCCCCCAGGGAGCCACCGAGATCGACCTGGCGGGGACGTTCGTCACGCCCGGCCTCGTGAATGCCCACGGGCACGTCAGCGGCCGCTGGGCGCATGCCGACGTGTCGGACGAGATCCGACGCGTCTACGGCGATCTCGAGCTCTTCGCCCGCTACGGAGTCACCACCGTAAACAGCCTCGGCGACGGCGAAGTGGTCCTCGCAGCGAAGGATTCGGCATCTCCGATGGCGACGCGGGCCCGCCTCCGTGCCGCCGGACCCGTCATCACCGCGTCCGACCCGGAGGAGGCACGGGAAGCCGCCGAAGCGAACGCCACCGCCGGAGCCGATTGGCTCAAGCTCAGAGTCGACGACAACCTGGGTACGACGGAGAAGATGCCCTGGGACGCCGTGACGGCCGTTCTGGAGGTCGGTGAAGCGCGACACATTCCGGTGGCCACCCACGTCTTCTATCTGGAAGACGCCCGACGCCTCCTTTCCATGGGCACCGACATGATCGCCCATTCCGTCCGGGACGTGGCGGTGGACGAGGGCTTCGTCGAACAGCTCCGGGCTTCAGGCGCCTGCTACGTGCCCACCCTCACACGCGAGCTCAGCACCTTCGTTTACGCCGATCGGCCCGACTTCTTCGACGACCCCTTCTTCACCCGGCACGCCCTGGCCACGGAGGTGGAGCGCCTGTCCGAACCGGACTTCATGGCCGCCATGTCGGAGAGCCGGGCAGCCGCCGGTTACCGCGAGGCTCTGAATCGGGCCCTGGAGAACCTGATCGTCCTCGCCGAAGCCGGCGTTGCCATCGGGATGGGGACGGACGCCGGCCCACCGGGTCGGTTTCCCGGCTACTTCGAGCATCTCGAGCTGTGGATGATGGTGGACGCGGGCATGACGCCCGAAGAGGCCCTCAGGAGCGCGACCTCGGTGGCCGCCCGATGTGCTCGCGTGGACGACGTGGGCACCCTGGAGCCCGGGAAGTGGGCCGATTTCCTGGTCTTCGCGGAGAATCCCCTCGAAGACATCGAGAGGACTCGGAGCCTGGAGCGCGTCTACGTGGCGGGAGAAACGATGGAGGAGGTCCCGCCCGGATCCCCTGGGCGATGAGGCCCCCGTAGGTATCGGCTCCCCTTGGCCCGCCGGACGTGCACGGCCGTCGTCGTCCTGCGCCCACCGGAGTCGGCCCGGATCCCTGCGACTCGGGAGGCGACGTCGTCTTTCCCGGTCCCCATCCCGCCCTTCCTACACGTGCAGTTCGTGGGCCTCGCCCGCCCCTCGCGGCACCCGTATGAGGTCCACCAGCACCTGGACCTGAGCCGGAGGCGCCGGCGTGATGCGAGAGACGACCACGGTGACGGCGAAGTTCAGGAGCATGCCCAGCGTCCCGATCCCTTCCGGGCTGATGCCGAGCCACCAATGCTCCGGCGTGTTCAGCTCCGGCCGGACGAAGTTGAAGAACACGATGTACGCCGCGGTGAAGCCGATGCCCGAGATCATCCCCAGGATCGCCCCTTCCCGGGTGGTCCGCTTGGAGAAGATCCCGAGGATGATGGCCGGGAAGAAGGAGGACGCGGCGAGACCGAAGGCGAAGGCCACCACCTGGGCCACGAACCCCGGGGGGTTCATCCCGAAGTAACCGGCTACGAGAACCGCCAGGCCAGCGGCGATCCTGGCCGCGAGGAGCTCCTGCTTCTCCGTGATGTCGGGCTTGATGCTCCGCTTCAGCAGGTCGTGGCTCACGGCCGAGGAGATGACCAGGAGAAGGCCCGCGGCCGTGGAGAGGGCGGCGGCCAGCCCCCCGGCGGCGACGAGCCCCACCACCCATCCCGGGAGATCCGCGATCTCAGGGTTGGCCAGCACCATGATGTCCCGGTCCACCGTGAGCTCGTTGGTGAGGGCCGACTCGGGCCCCACATACTGGATGAGCCCGTCCTGGTTCGCGTCCTCGAAGGACACGAGACCCGTGGTCTCCCAGTTCGAGAACCACTCGGGCACCTCCGAATACGGAACCTCGTCGACGCTGGCGATGAGATTCGTCCGTGCGAAGACCGCCACGGCCGGAGCCGTCGTGTAGAGGAGGGCGATGAAGAGAAGGGCCCACCCCACGGAGATCCGGGCGTCCCGCACCCGCGGAACCGTGTAGAAACGGATGATCACGTGAGGAAGGCCCGCCGTCCCCACCATCAGGGCCGCCGTGATGAAGAAGACGTCCAGCCTCGACTTCACCCCGCTCGTGTAGGGCGCGAAGCCGAGCTCCTGATGGAGGCCGTTGAGCCGCTCGAGGAGGGGCGTGCCCGTGGCCTGGTCCACACCCCCGAGCCCCAACTGGGGAATCGGATTCCCGGTGATGAGAATGGAGAGGAAGATGGCGGGGACCAGGTACGCGAAGATGAGGACGCAGTACTGGGCCACCTGCGTGTAGGTGATGCCCTTCATGCCACCGAGGACCGCGTAGAAGAAGACGATGGCCATCCCGATGGCCACGCCCAGGTTCACGTCCACCTCCAGAAAGCGCCCGAAGACGATGCCCACGCCCCGCATCTGGCCGGCCACGTACGTGAACGAGACGAAGATGGCGCAGACGACGGCGACGATCCGGGCCACCTGGGAGTAGTACCGATCACCGACGAAGTCGGGGACCGTGAAGGCTCCGTATTTCCGGAGGTACGGCGCCAGGAGAAGAGCCAGGAGCACGTACCCCCCGGTCCATCCCAGCAGATACACCGATCCGTCGTAGCCCATGAAGGAGATGAGGCCGGCCATGGAGATGAACGAGGCGGCGCTCATCCAGTCCGCCGCCGTCGCCATCCCGTTGGCCAGGGGCGAGACGCCCTTCCCCGCGACGTAGAAGTCCTTGGTGGACGCGGCGCGTGACCAGACCGCGATTCCGATGTAGAGGGCGAAGGAGACCCCCACCATGACGAAGGTCCAGGCCTGGACGCTCATTCGTCGCTCCCCTCGTCCACCTGGAACTCCCGATCGAGGCGATTCATGAGCCAGACGTACACGAAGATCTCCACGACGAAGACGTAGATGGCCCCCTGCTGGGCGAACCAGAACCCGAGGGGGAAATGGGTCCCCGGCAGCTCCAGCCCGTTGAGGGGCTCGACGAAGACGATCCCGCAGAGGTAGGAGACGGTGAACCAGACGGCGAGGAGGACTCCGACGTAGCCGATGTTCCGCCGCCAGTACTCCCGATGCCGGGCGACGGTCTCGGGGTCGGTGACGGACGGCCGCTCGTGGACCCGTCCGTGTCGTGGGGACTCGCTCATGGTGCGTGCGGCTTCGTGGTCATGGATCGGTCTTCGCTCCGTGGGTCCAGTCCTTCTCCCCCGCCTCTACGGCGACGGAAAGACGGTTGTCCCGGGTCGGCAGGGGACAGGTCGCGTATCCCGTCCAGACGCAGGGAGGATTGTACGCCAGGTTGAAGTCGAGCACGACCCGCCCGTCCTCGTCGGGAGCGTCGAACCAGAGGTAGCGGCCGCCTCCGTAGGTCTCCCGCCCGCTGGTCGCGTCGGCGAAGACCATCATGAAGCGGTCGGAGTCGGGCTCTCCCGTGACGTCCAGGGTGTGACGATTCCCGTCGACCCAGAATTCGAGGTAGGCGGGCGAGACCGTCTCCGACGCGGTTCCCAGAACGTCGGGCACCAGCACGGTCTTCTCCTGGGGCACCCAACGGGCGGTGACGCGCCATTCGGCGGAGGTCGGGTAGCGCTCGATCCCGTCGAAGGCGTCGTACACCGGGCTCTCGTTGTCCCGGACCCGCAGGGCGTACTCGTCTCCCCGGCTCACCAGGATCCAGTTGATGGGACCGTGGCGGAAGACCACCGACTTGCCGGGTCCCGCCGAACCCAGCGCTCCTCCTTCCACCAACGGATCGTCCGAGACGTCGGGAGGGATGGCCCCCGATCCCGCCGGAAGGCTCAGGGTCGAGTCGACACCCATGGTCACCTCCACCCCCGGCTCCGCGACGAAACGCACCTCGCCGCCGGAGCGGACGACGTGACCCACCACGGACACGGCCTTCCCCCGAGGGAGCACGATGTCGTTGTCCGGAGCGGAGCCGAGAGACGTCTCTCCCTCCGGCAGCCAGTGGAGGGCGATGAGGGAAAGCCACGAGTCCGGGGCCTCCAGCTCCGCCACGCGGGCGGCGTGGAACGCCTGGACGGTCTCGGCGTGGGCCCGGGAATCCATCGGCACGGGCTCCGGAGGGCCCTCGCAGCCCGTGGACACCACGACGGCCACCCCCAGCGTGGTCCGGAGCGCCCCGGCGGTCCGGGACCGCGAGAGAGAGACCAGCCGTCCCCAGCGGGTCCTCGAGATTGTGTCCCCGCTCCTCATCGGCTCCCCCACGGCCGCTTCTCGAGTCCCTGGAGCGGGCGCTCCACC
>JAWVZK010000105.1:0-11649 GCA_033722275.1 Longimicrobiales bacterium
GCCGTCGGGCGGGTCCTCGAAGGCGAGGTCGAGGAGCGCGCGGACCCCCTCGGTGCCGTAACCTCGTCGCATACGGTCCGCGGCGACCTGCCAGCTGGCGTACGCCGACTGGAAGACCCCGCGAACGATCTCGTTGAGCGCGAACAATCCGACCAGTGAGCCGTCGTCGGCGAACGCGGCGAGCCGCAGGTGGGTGCCCGCGCGCGCGCCCAGGCTCGACCGCTCCAGCTCACGCCGGAAGAGTCTCTGGACGGAGACGCCGGGCTCTCCCGCCGGAATCCAGGGTCTCCACGCTTCGGCGCTCTCCGAGCAGACGCGGACGTACTCCCCTTCGTCCTCCTGCCCGAGCGGCCGGAGCGTCAGCCGATCGGTCCTCCGACGGACGGTGGGCAGAGGCACCGGCCCGAACCCGTCAGACGCCGGAGCCCTCCGGCGTCCGGGATGCGGCCGTGCCGGAGCTCAACAGCTTCTCGTCGAAGGACTGGGCGGCACGCAGCTCCCGGACCTCGGCCGTCAGCGACTCGACCTGCTCCGTGAGCTCGGCGAGCCTCATCTCGAGATCGCCGTCCCTGCCTCCCCTCATGTGGAGGGCCAGCGTCTCGACGAAAGGTTTGCCGCCGAGTCGAAGCGTCAGGATGGCGGTCACGCCCGTGATGGGCACCAGAAGGAGGAGGATGCCGAAGATCGGCACGAGAAAGTCGAGACCCATGGCGTGGCTTCCTTGTTACGGTCTGTTCCGGTTCCGTCTCTTCGACCGTACGTCGAGTCGG
Source organism: Longimicrobiales bacterium (assembly GCA_033722275.1). GTDB lineage: Bacteria > Gemmatimonadota > Gemmatimonadetes > Longimicrobiales > Gaopeijiaceae > UBA2589. Next base: position 771 of record JAWVZK010000105.1, read on the forward strand.
GACGGAAAGGTTCTCGGGGTGTGGCGTCTGCGGCAAGTCGGAGAGGGACCGTCGCGGTCCGGGGAGTACGCTCCTCGCTGGCCAGCCACCCGCGAGAACGGCTGGCTCGTCGGCTCTCGACAGGAAACCAGGGGACGAGGGTTCCGGCTCAAGAAGGCCGAGACAGGTCGAACGCCTTGATCCTTCGATGAAGCGTCCTGGCCGAGATCCCCAGGATCTCCGCCGCCTGACCCTGGTGCCACCCGGTGCGTCGGAGCGCTTCTTCGACGGCCATCCGTTCCAGCTCGTCGAGATCGAGGGCCGGCAGGCCGGATGTCCCCTCCTCGTCTTGACGGGAGGCCGACGTCGGGACCGACCCGGTCAGGGAGGTGCCGAGGTCCGAGGCCCGGATGGTCCGACCTCGCGCCAGGAGAGCGGCGCGCTCGATGACGTTGCGCAGCTCGCGGATGTTCCCGGGCCAGGGGTACGACTCCAGCATCTCCATCGCCGTCGGCTGCACCGTCCAGAGCTCCGCCTCCGCGGGCCGGAACTCCTCGAGGAAATGGCGCACCAGGAGCGCGATGTCACCCGTTCGCTCCCGCAGAGGTGGGAGCTCGATCTCGATGGCGTTGATGCGGTAGTACAGGTCCTCCCGGAACAGATCGTCGTCCACGAGCTCTCGGAGCGGCTGGTTCGTCGCCGACACCAGTCGGAAATTGGTGGGGAACTCCTTCAGCCCGCCGACGCGGCGGAAGCGCTTCGTCTCGAGAACGCGGAGAAACTTGGCCTGCAATGTCGACGCCAGGTCGCCGATCTCGTCGAGGAACAGCGTTCCGTCGTCGGCGAGCTCCACCAAGCCGATCTTCTTGGTTGCGGCGCCGGTGAAGGCTCCCTTCTCGTGGCCGAACAGCTCGGACTCCGCCAGCGATTCGGCCACGGCCGCGCAGTTCAGAGCCACCAGCGGCTCCTCGGCGCGACCGGAGAGTCGGTGGAGCTCCCGGGCGATGAGCTCCTTCCCCGTCCCCGACTCTCCACGGACCAGGACCGAGACGTCTGAGTGGGCCACCCGGGCCAGGAGGCGGAGGGCCTCCGTCATCTTCTCGTCCTGGGTGACGATGTGGACCTCCGAGGCCTCTCGTCTCGCAACCGCACCGAGGCGCTCCGAGCGGGCGATCACCTCCCGGGTCTGGGCCGCCTTCCACACCAGCGTCACGAGACGGTCCGGATCCACCGGCTTCTCGACGAAATCATAGGCGCCGAGCTTCATCGCCTTCGTCGCGGTCGCCACCGTCCCGTGTCCGGTCAGGAAGATCACCTGAGGCCGATGGGGATCCCTTCCCACGGCCTCGAAGACCTCCAGACCGTCGAGGGCAGGCATGGCCAGATCGAGGATCGCCACATCGAAGACCTCCTCACGGAGGGCCCGGAGGGCCTCGCGCCCGTCCGGAACGAGCGTGACGTCGTGGTAGGGGGCGCCGTCGCTTCCCTGGAGGATGCTCTCGACGAGGAGACGCTGCTGCTCGTCGTCGTCCGCGACGAGGACGGAGATCAGCGACTCGGTTCGGGGCGTCATGCCCTCTCTCTAAACCCCTACCACCGTTCACCGCAAGGACGAACGAAAAAAGACCCCGCAGGCGAGCCTGCGGGGCCAGAGGGGCCGCCCTACTTCGGGGGGGCGAGCGGACACCCTCTCGGGGGGGACTGGTCGGACTACGGAACCGACCCTGGGGGATTCAAGCCTTGCGACTCGTCTCATCCGGCCTAGGCCGTGAAGAAGAACGGCCCCGTAGCCCGTCTGATCTTTGCCTTCTCAGAAAGCAACAGCGGTGCCAGAATTGGTCGTGTGCCTCAAGCAACTGTAGCACAACGGTTTACGGGTTGTCACCATTGCTCCGCACAGGTTCTGGCGCCTCGGTCATGCTGGCCGGATCGGCCACATTGTCGTGCCAGAATGTTCGGGTCCGTCCAGCGGGGCGGTCACGGCCACCCCACGCGGAGCCCTGTCGTCACGCAGCACCCGCTCACACAAAGGGACCCGGTGGACACGAGGCGCCCTGTCGACCCGCAGCAGCCGATAGGCACGCGGCACCCGGCGGAGATGCAGCGCCCGACGGACACGCGACGCCGGCGCGGACACGCAGCAGCGGCGGAGCCACCACATCTGAACGCGCAACCAGAGCCGCCCCACAAGAAAAACGACCCCGCAGGCGAGCCTGCGGGGCCAGAGGGGCCGCCCTACTTCGGGGGGGCGAGCGGACACCCTCTCGGGGGGTCGATTCGGGCTACGGGACCGACCCTGGGGGGTTTCAAGCTAGCAACTCGTCTCGTTCGGTCTGGCCGGGAAGAAGAACGGCCCCGTAGCCCTTGTGTCTGTTTGACCCTTCCTTGGGGCAACAGCGGTGCCACGGGTGTTCAAATCTGCCAAGTTGCTATTGGACAACGCTTTAGGTCGTTCGCGAACGTCGTGGTAAAGGGCGTCGAATGGCGGTCAAGGTGACCGCATCGGACATGTTGACCGGCCAAGTCGTGTAGGTAAGACGGGTACGACACCCGTGGGCGTCGGCGTATCGGGCCGAGAAGCCGGGAGCCCGGCTTCTCATGACGGAACGAAGGGCCCGGGCCGTTCGGACCGCGACCCCTCCGTTTGTCTTGGCTCTCCAGGGGTCGGAGCGAGATCCTCTAGGCGCCCGGCGGGCCCGAGTTCACCCACACCTCCAGCACCTCCACCTCCACGACCATGGGCTCGTCGCCGCCTTCCATCATGGCCCGGAACTGGTCGAGCTGCTCCGCCATGATGGACTCCACCATGGCGCGCTGATCGGGTGGCATGTTCTCGAGCTCCTCCTCGATCTGACGGAACTGGGCCCGCGCTTCCTCGTCGATGGCTGCCCCGAGTCCTCGGACCGACATGACCGTACGGTGGGCCAGGAGCATTCCCCGATGCTCCCTGTAATCCTCCAGATCCATCGTGGAGGTGACCTCGTGCGTCCCCTCGGCGTTGCGCAGCTCGCCTTCGAAGACCATCCGCCGGGGTACGAGCGTCTCGGAGTCGAGATAGATGCGCCCCTCCACCGGCCGAAACTGGGAGTCCTGCGCGAGAGACTCACCGAATCGGGTCTCTTCGAGGTTCGTGATCTCGAGAACCTGCACCGGGCGTCCATCCATCATCTCGGTGCCCAGATACTCGGCGTTCTGCTTGAATTCCTCGCCAATGGCGTAGATCTCTTCCAGCGTGCCCGGGGCCGTCGCCTCCCCGATGTCGTCCCGCTCCTCGGCGGCGGAGTCCCGGAGCCGGAAGACCGGGCGACCGTCCACCATCTCCTTCTCGAAGTACGAGACGGTCTCGAAGCCCATCACGCGTTGAACGAGGGTGTAGTCGTCCACGTCCCGAGTCCGCGCCTCGTACGCCTCGAGCATCCTGTCGATGATCCCGGAGGCCGTCTGCGCATGCAGGGGAACGGCGATCCAGGCGAGGAGCATCGGCGCCAGGCCGACGGCGCCGAGCCAGCCAGGAGTGGGCCTCATCTGCATCAGTCTCCGGTGCGCATGAATCGCTGGATGCGTCGTCCTGTGGACGCCTCGCCGACGTAGATGTTCCCTTCGGAGTCCACGCCCATGCCGTGCGGCCGGAGAAACTGACCGACCTGGCGCCCACCGCGTCCGAAGTCGCCAACGACCTCCAGATCCGAGCGACGGAGAATCCATATCTTGTGATTCGTGCCGTCGGCCAGATAGAGCCACCGCTGCTCGGGATCGGGGGAAAGGGCGATCACGAAGGCGGAGCCGGACGCGAGCGTGCGGGGGCGAATCAGCTTCTCGGTGACGAACTCCCCGTCCTGGGTGAAGACCTGGATGCGGTTCCCTCGCCGATCGGCGACGTAGATGAGGCCATCGTCGGAACCCACGAGCCCGTGGACGGTGGCGAACTGGCTCGGCGGATCATCGGCGTGCCCTTCCCCGCCCCAGTCGTAGGAATACTCGTCCACCGGCTCCTCGCCGTAGGCTCCCCAGTGTCGGATGTACTCGCCGGTCTCGCCGTCGAAGACGATGACTCGACGATTCGTGTAGCCGTCCGCCACGAAGACCTCGTTGGTGCCGGGGTCCACCCAGATCCCCGCGGGCCCGCCCAGATGCTGCGTGTCGGCGTTTCCTCCGGTGACGTCGTACTCGCCGATCTGCATGAGGAGCTCGCCGTCCCGGGTGAACTTCATGACCCGATGGTGACGGTACGTGCCCACCCAGACATTGTCCTGGTGATCGACGAAGAGGCCGTGCGCGTTACGGGGGAACTCGGAGACGTCCTGCTCCGCCGGTACGCCCCATCCCTGCACGACGTTGCCTTCGGGATCGAATTCCACCACCACGGGGGCGGGACGACAACAGAGACCGATGGGAGGATCCTGGACGGCCGCCGTCTCCTCGGGCGTGAGGGTCTCCGGCAGATGCGTCACCCAGACGTGGTCACGGTCGTCGACGAACACCGCCGTCACCGCGCCCATGATCCAGTCGTCAGGCATCTCCCGGGGCCAGCTCGGGTCCACCCGGAAGGTGGGCACTGCGGGGTCACCCCCGTCGTCGGCACCCGGTTCGGAGGCATCGGCCTCCGCCGATTGCTCCGCGGGCCCGCACGACCCCAGGGCGGCCAGCAGAAGGACGACGAGGAAGGCGTGTATTCGGCGCGGATGGAATGGATGCATCGTCGTTCTCGTCCCTGTCTGAATTCGGTGGTCACCTGTCCCCGTCCGCCGGGACGGGATCGGGCCTCCCCGGGCCCGGGAAGTCACGGGGCGGTCTGCCTCGAGCAGAATTCGGTAAGCCATGCCTCGAAGCGGTCGAGGTCGGAGTGGGTCGTTGGGATGCCCACCGATACCCGGAGCGCGCCCACGGCGTGCCCCTCGCCCATGCATCCGGCGAAGCGCTTCAGCGTGAACGAGCCCCGGGGAATGGACTCGAAGCACTCCAGCGCCTCCCGGGCCTGCAGATCCAGCGCTCGCTCGGCCGCCCCGGGATTGCAGAAGCAGCCACCCCGGAGAGAGATCCCCGCGGAGCTCGCGTCCCGCTCCACATCGCCGTACGGGACGACCCCGCCGTCCCCGTCCCGCAGGTTGAAGGCTACGGTTCCTCCACGGCCCTCGGTGGTCGGGGGACCGTAGAGCTGCACGGCGGAGGATCCATCGGGCAGGCGAGCCGAAGCCAGGACGTCCAGCACGCGAGACGTGATGTCCCGCACGTGTCGGCTCACCCGATCCATCCCCACCTCGGAGAGAAAAGCCAGCCCGCGGGGCATGGCGGCGATTCCCAGGAAGTTGGGAGTGCCGTCCTCGAAGGCTTCGGCGTCGTCCCTCAGCCGGTGCACGCGGTTCTGTACCGACACGAACTCCACCGTGCCCCCGGCGAACCAGGGCCGCTCCAGCTCCCGCAGGGCATGTCGTCGGGCGATGAGCGCTCCGAGGCCCGTCGGGAGGCCGAACATCTTGTAGAAGGCGATGCTGACGAAATCGGGAGAGACCGCCGAGAGATCGAGTCGATTGGTGGGGGCATAGGCCGCCGCGTCCAGCACCGTCCGGTACCCCGCGTCCTTCGCCTCGGCGATGAGCGTGAGAGGATGCTTCACCCCGGAGAAGTTCGACTGCCCGGGAAAGGCGAAGAGGCTCGGCGCGTCGGCCGCCGTCGGGATCCCCACCCCCTCGGCCAGCCTCAGCTCCTCGTCCAGGGGCAGATAGACGGTCTCGGCGCCCCGCGCCTCGGCGTAGACGCGTATCCCCTGCACCGAGTTGTGGTTGTCCTCGAGCAGGACGAGCCTGGAGCCATGGGTGAAGGGAAAGGACTCGCCGACGAGCTTGAGCGCCGCCGACGCGTTCGAGGTGAAGGCGACGGTGTACTCGTCCGGGTCGGCGCAGAAGAACTCGAGAACCTTCGCCCGGGCATCCTCCAGGAGGCGGGTCGCCACGGCCGACGCCGGGTTCTCCGAGTGCGGGTTGCCCAGCACGTGGTGCTCGAGAAACACGTCGTGGTCCCGCACCTGGCACTCGGCGTACAACCCGCTCCCGGTGTAGTCGAGGTAGACGTGTCCCCCCTCGTCGAGGCGGGCGAACTCGCGATCCCGCAGCTCCTCGAAGTAGCGACGAAGCTCCGTCTCCCCGGTGGCCGGCTCCATCGGTGTCGTGGTCATCTACACCTCCATCGCTCGCCTCTTCGGCTCTTCGAACGCACGCCGAGGTCCCTCCGCCCCCGTCGCGACCGCGCCCCTTCACTCTACCGCCCCGCCCCCCCCAACGTCGAGCCCGGCCCCCGAGCGTCCAACCCACCGTCCTGCGGCGAAGAGCTCGGAGACGGGAGGCTCCGCGGCGACACGGACCCATCGCACGCCGACCCCCGTGACGTCGGGCGACGCCCGTCTTAGCTTGCGCGGCCGCCTGTCCCCCTTCGTCGCAGCCGCAATGCCGTCCACGGAATCGTCCCGGACCGTTCGCGAGCCGGTGAGCAGCCTCCCGCCCGCCTTCGCCGCATGGCTCCCCGCCGTCGCCGCCGCCTGCCTGGGCCTCCTGTCCTTCACGGCCCGCGTCCAGACGAGCGAGGCTCTGGCCCTCTCCTTCCGCCTCGCCGCGGGTCTGCTTCTCCTCTGGAATCTCGGGATGTCGGTCCTGGGACGCCCACGTCCCGAGGTGCGGACGATCCTGCGACCCCACCACTACGTGCAGGCGCTCTGCCAGGTCGCGGTCTTCGCGTACTGGGGCTGGTATTGGCGACCCGTCTACGACATGGTGCTCCTCATCGCCGGGCAGCTCCTCTTCGCCTACGGCTTCTCCATGCTCCTGGCCTGGAGCCGGGCTCGTGTCTACGACCTGGGGTTCGGACCTTTCCCGATCATCTTCAGCATCAACCTCTTCCTCTGGTTCAGGGACGACTGGTTCTACCTCCAGTTCCTGATGATCGTGGTGGGCTTCCTGGGCAAGGAGCTCATCCGGTGGCACCGCGAGGGACGGCGGGTCCACGTCTTCAATCCTTCGGCCTTCGCCCTGGGCCTCTTCTCGCTCGTCCTCATCGCCACGGGATCGACCGGGCTCACCTGGGGGCAGGAGATCGCCTCCACGCTGAGCCTCGCCCCACGGATCTACCTCTTCCTCTTCCTCGTGGGCCTGGTGGTGATGTACTTCTTCTCCATCACCCTCATCGCCGCGTCCGCGGCAGCCGTCCTCTTCGGGCTGTCCGCTCTGTACTCCACCTGGGCCGGCGTGCCCTACTTCATCGACTCGGAGATCCCGGCGGCCGTCTTCCTCGGGCTCCACCTCCTCATCACGGATCCGTCGACGTCGCCGAGGACGCCTCTGGGCAAGACCCTTTTCGGCGTCCTGTACGGCCTCGGTGTCTTCGCCCTGTATGCCATCCTGGGAGCGGTGGGAGCACCCACGTTCTACGACAAGCTCCTCTGCGTGCCGCTGCTGAACCTGAGCGTCCGCGGCATCGACCGTCTCGTCCGGACCTTCGACGGGAGGGGGCTCCGGGTGCCGGGGATCGGCGGCGATGCAGCCCTTGCGCTGCGCCGGGCCTGGTGGTCTCCGACGCGCCTGGAGCTCGCCCACATCGTGGTCTGGGTCGCCTTCTTCGGGGCGATGGCCGGGACGGGGCGGACCGACGGGCGTCACCCGGGCGACAGCGTCCCGTTCTGGCAGGTCGCGTGCGACGAGGGCCGACGGAACGCGTGCGACCGTCTGCTGCAGATCGAGGCCTCCTACTGCGGCGACAACTCGGCCTGGGCGTGCAACGAGGTGGGGATCCACTACACGGAGGGGACCATCACGGCCACCGACGCCGATCTCGGCCGGCTCTACTTCCAGCGCGCCTGCGAGCTCCGATTCCAGGCGGCGTGCTTCAACCTGCTGGACGGGGATCGGCTGACCCGATCCGATCCGAAGCCCCTGGATCTCCGCCTCCTTTTGCGCGAGGGCGGCTTGAATCTCATGGACGCGCCGGAGCGCGACCTCCTGGACCGGGCGTGCGAGCATGAGTGGAGCTTCGCCTGCCAGCGGCTCGCCGTCGCGGGATGAAGACTCCGGGGTGGACGGTTCCCGTCTCGGCCCTCCTCCTCGTCCTCTCGGTGTGGGGCGCGCTGCGGATGGCCATGCGCAGATCGGCGGATCCGCCTCCGGCCACGACCCCGGCCGGTGCGCCCCCTCCCGCTCGACACGCCGTCGACCCGGCGCCGGGAGACGATACCCGTCCCACCACGAACCACCCCACCACGGAGGGCGACGGGAAGGCGGGACAGGACGAAGCCGGGTCGCAGCCCGGCCTGCGGCCGGACCGGAGCGCCCGCGCTCCCGCCTTCCGCCCCGACCTCTTCCACCTTCCCGACGATTCCCTCCTCGGTTTCGTCGAGATCCCGTCCGGACCCTTCGTCATGGGGAGTGATCCAGCCGTCGATCCGCTGGCCTTCGAGATCGAGTGGTGGGGGGACGGGCGGGTCCAGGGGGTCGTCGAGCTCCCGCGTTTCTTCATCGCCCGCTACGAGACCACCGTGGCTCAATTCCGGGTCTTCCTCGAGACGTCGGAGCTGGCGGACGTCGGCACCCTCCGCGCGCCTTCTCTTCATCCGGCGACGTTCGTGGCGTGGACCGATGCCGTGGCGTACGCTTCCTGGCTGGACGCGGCCCTCCGGCATCATCCCGACACACCTGCCGCCCTGGCCGCGCTCCTCGCGGACGGCTGGCGAGTGACGCTCCCCACCGAGGCCCAGTGGGAGAAGGCCGCCCGGGGCCCCGACGCCCGGATCTACCCCTGGGGCGACGATCCCAGCACGTCGCGGGCCAACTTCCGGGGCCGGGACGTCCGGCCCGTGGGGAGCTTCGAATGCCCGGAGTGCTCCTTCGGTCTGGCCGACATGGCCGGCAACGTCTGGGAGTGGACGCGGAGTCCTTACCAGTCGTACCCGTACCGGGATGACGACGACAGAGAGAGCGTCGCGACGGATGCCCTCTGGGTCATGCGGGGGGGCTCGTTCGCGGATCCGGAGCGGTTCGTCCGGGCCGCCAACCGCGGAGGCGCCGACCCGGGGGCGCGGAGGCCGTTCATCGGCTTCCGTGTCGCGCTGACCCGCTGACGAGGCCACCCGGAGCGGGACTTCCGGGGGCATGCGGCGTCATCGATCCCGGCCGGGCTCCGCGGAACCCTCGACCACCCCCTCCTCCCGTAGCGCCTCGATCTCGTCGGGGCGGTACCCCGCGTCCCTCAGGATCTCCCCGGTGTGCTCTCCCGGCCGAGGCGGAGGTGCCGACGCTCGAGGCCGACGTCCCCCCACGCGGAGGGGCAGGGCCACGTCCCGGTACTCCGACGAACGGTGATGGGGCTGCGCCGTCAACATGCCCGCCGCCTCCACCTGCTGGTCCTCGGCCACCTCCGCCACCGTCTGGATCGCCGAGACCGGGACGTCGTGGCGGCGGAGCAGCGCCACGAGCTCCTCGGCGCTCCGACGCCGGGTGGCCGCTTCGACGGCCGCATCCAGCTCCTCCCGGTGGCGCACTCGGTCGGCGTTGCTGGCGAAGCGGGCGTCCGTGGCCACCCCGTCCAGGTCCAGCGCGCGGCAGAGCCGTCGGAAGATGGCGTCGTTGCCCGCAGCCACCATGACGTGGCCGTCGGACGTGGCGAAGGCCCGGTAGGGGGCGATGGAGCCCAGGGCCGAGCCCATGGGACCCGGGACCGCCCCGGTGGCGAGATAGCCCATGGTGTGGTAGGAGACCCACGCCAGGGCCGTGTCCATGAGGGACACCTCCAGAGAGGCGCCTTCCCCGGTGGCGTCCCGCGTGCGGAGGGCCGCGAGGATGGCGATGACGGACCACATCCCGGTGCCGAAGTCCACCACCGAGCCCCCGACCCGGGTGGGCGGCCCGCCGGGCTCGCCCGTCACCGACATGATCCCCGCGTACGCCTGCATGAGCGGGTCGAAGCCGGGCTGGTCCCGCATGGGCCCTTCCTGGCCGTACGCGCTGACGGACAGGTGGATGATGTCCTCCCTCCACCGCCGCACCGACCGATCGTCGATTCCCAGACGTCGAGCGGCCCCGGGCCGCGAGGCCTGGAGGAAGATGTCGCTGGACGAGACGAGACGACGCAACACGTCCATCCCCACCGGCTCCTTCAAGTCGAGGACGATGCTCTTCTTGCCGCGGTTGGCGGCGAGGAAGAGGGTGCTGTCCTCACCCCAGAACGGCGGACCCCATCCTCGACCGAGGTCGCCTCCCGGAGGCTCGACCTTGATGACCGTCGCTCCCAGGTCGGCCAGGATCTGACCGCAGTAGGGGCCCGCGAGATTCTGGGTCACGTCGAGGACGCGCACGCCGTGCAGGGGCGCCGCCTCATCGGAGCTCGTCCCTTCCGGCTCCGGCGACGGATCGCCGACCCGGGAGGTCCGCCCGGATTCGCTCACGCTCGCATCCCGGGAGCCGGTCAACGTCCGACCCCGGTGTTCCGCTCCGGGATGGCATCGATGGATCGCCAGTAGAAGCCTTCGGCGGGCCGCTCCTCGGGCCAGATCTCGGCGAGGGTCGCCGCGTCGTAGAGCCGTCCGTTCTTCATCACCCACCGCACGGTGTTGGTGTTGCGAAGATCGTCCAGGGGGTTCGCGTCCAGGACCACCAGGTCCGCCAGCTTTCCGGGCTCGAGCGAGCCCAGATCGCGATCCAGCCCGATGGCGTCGGCCCCCATGACGGTGGCGATCCGAAGCGCCTCGTGGTTCGTCATCTCCTCCGAGGAGCCGACGAGCCAGAGCTCCCAATGGTAGCCGAGACCCTGGAGCTGTCCGTGGCTGCCCACGCCGGCGCGGCCGCCGGCCTCCACGACGTCGTGGAGGAAGTCCGAGATCTCGGAGTGGATGTACTGGGACTCGTGGAACCATCCCGGCACC
>JAWVZK010000106.1:0-11613 GCA_033722275.1 Longimicrobiales bacterium
GGAGGACATCGAGAGCTTCCGGCAATGGGGAGCGCCGACGGCCGGTCATCCCGAGTACGGGCACATCCCCGGTGTGGAGACCACCACCGGGCCTCTGGGGCAGGGTGTGGCCAACTCGGTGGGCTTCGCGCTGGCCGAGCGGTGGCTCGCCCATCGATTCAACCGTCCGGGGCACCAGATCGTCGATCACTTCACGTACGCGTTCTGCTCCGACGGTGATCTCATGGAGGGGATCTCCCACGAGGCGGCGGCGCTGGCCGGCCACCAGAAGCTCGGGAAGCTGATCTGGGTGTTCGACGACAACCGCATCACCATCGAGGGGAGCACCGACCTGTCCACCTCGACCGACCAGGCCGGACGCTTCCGCAGCTATGGCTGGCACGTGGCCCACGTCCACGATGGGAACGACCTCGAGGCCATCGATCTGGCGTTGCGGGAGGCCCGCGACGAGGCCGACTGTCCCAGTCTGGTGGTGCTGCGGACGACCATCGCCTACGGATCTCCCGGCAAGGCAGGGAGCGCGTCGGCCCATGGAGCGCCCCTGGGCGCAGACGAGGTCGAGGCGACGAAGAAGAACCTGGGATACCCGTCGCTCGAGCCCTTCCACGTAGCGGACGAGGCTCTGGAGCACTGGCGTGCTTGCCTGGTGAAGGGCGAGCGCCTCCACGAGACGTGGAAGGCCCGCTTCGCCACGTATCGCGCGCAGCATCCCGAGCTGGCGGCGGAGTACCTGCGCATGATGGAGGGGGGTCTGCCCGACGGCTGGATGGAGGCGCTTCCGGACCTGGCGTCGGTCGAGGAGGCCGCGGCCACCCGCGCTTGGTCCGGGAAGGTGATCCAGGGGCTGGCCGGCCGGATTCCCGAGCTGGTGGGTGGGTCTGCGGACCTGGGAGGCTCCAATAAGACGGACATCGCGGAGGCGGCGAGCCTCCTCTCCCAAACGCCCGGAGGACGCGTCGTCCACTACGGCGTCCGCGAGCACGCCATGGGTGCCGTCATGAGCGGGATGGCGCTTCACGGAGGTGTGCGCCCCTACGGCGGTACCTTCCTGATCTTCTCCGACTACATGCGGCCGGCGATCCGGCTCGCCGCCCTCATGGGGCAACCGGTGATCTACGTCTTCACCCACGATTCCATCGGTCTGGGCGAGGACGGTCCGACCCACCAACCCATCGAGCACCTGGCGGCGCTGAGGGCCATGCCGGGCTTGATGGATCTGCGCCCAGGGGACGGACCCGAGACGGAGTGGGCATGGCGGGTCGCGGTGGAGCGACGCGACGGACCCGCCTTCCTGTCGCTCACTCGACAGAGCGTACCGCTCCTGGCGCGCCGGGTAAGCGCCGCGGCGGAGGGGCTTGCGTCGGAAGGAGACGATGGGGAGGGGAGATCGAGTGACCCGATCGGGCGGAGGGTCGGCGGTCGGAGGCTCGCCGACGCAAGCGGCCTGACACGGGGCGGATACGTCCTCGTGGACGCGGCCTCAGGCGATCCCGATGTGATCCTGATCGCGAGCGGATCGGAGCTCGCTCTCGCCGTCGATGCGGCGGACGCTCTCGAAGCGAACGGCGTCGCGACGAGGGTCGTGAGCCTTCCCAGCTGGTACTTGTTCGGGCGCCAGGACCGGGCGTACCGGCACGAGGTGCTGCCGCCCGAGGTCACGGCCAGGGTGGCGGTGGAGGCGGGCGCGTCGTTCGGCTGGCGGAGATGGGTGGGCGAAGCGGGTGCCGTGGTGGGCATCGACCACTTCGGCGCCTCCGCTCCGGCGGAGATCCTCTTCGAGCAGTTCGGCTTCACCGTGGAGAACGTGGTGGCGACGGCGAAGGGTCTTCTCGACCGCTGAGTCCCACGCCGCCCGTATCCTTGCGCGCGTCATGGGGCGGGAGTCTCTTCGGGGGACGGCCCCGCAGCGTCATGTGGAACGGGCCCACGACCTGACGGCCGTCGTGCGCTGGGGCAACTACCCTGGTATCGAGGTGCGGGAGTCCCGCGACGGGCCCTGCTATTTCGTACGCCGTTACGGATGCCTCCCCGTGTATCTCGACGGCTTCGCGCTGACACGCGGAGCCTTCGATCTGGTGCCTCTGGACATGCTCCACACCATCTTCCTGGTCGGACCGTGCGAGTCGATCGCCTACCCTCGCGGAGCGGGTCTCGCCTATACGTACGGGTGGCTCCGATGAGCGCCCGCCTGGCGATGGCGCTCGTGGCGCTCGCAGCGGCCGCCGGTGCGGCTCCGCTCCATGCTCAGACCTTTCGGGGTCGGGTCCTCGAGAATCTCTCCGAGGCGCCCGTCGCCACGGCTCTGGTGAGCCTCCTGAGCGAGGCGGGGGATGCGCTGGACGTCTCCATCGCCGACTCGGCCGGGGCCTACCGCGTCGAGGCGCCGGAGCCGGGCACCTACAGGTTGCGGGCCGAACGTATCGGCTTCGAGACCGTCGAGACCCCTCTTCTGGAGGCCGGGACCGCCGACGCCGTGTACCCGCTGGACCTGATCGTCCGCGCGGACCCACTTCACCTTCCGGGCTTCACCGTCATGACCAACCGCCTCTCCGACGAGCAGGCGGACAGGGAGGTACAGCTCATGATCGGCATCTCGCCGGCGTCCCTGCGGTTCGACCCGATGTCGTACGAGGAGATCCAGCACCACGTGGTCATGGGTCGGGGCTTGTACGATGCGGTGCGCGCGAGCAACTACGCCGGGCTGATCACGCGGTGGAACGCCGATGGACCCTGCTTCTCCTTGAGGGCTCGGGGCTGTCTGCCAGTGTACCTCAACGGCCTCCGACTCCGTGGCGACTTCATGGGTGACGCGCCCCTGGACCTCGTCTACCGAATCGTGCTCTTGACCCCCACGGACGGGTCGTTGGTCTATCCTTCGGGTGCGCTCCTCCTCTACACGGAGGCCTGGCTCCGCTGAAAAGGCTGGAGCCCATCGCTTGCTGGACGCTCCTCTTGGTCGTAGCCTCCCCGGATCGGACCTGTCATCGGACTCCGGAGGACGCTCGTGTACATCCCCATTCTTTCCCTCTGGCTCCCCATCCTGCTCGCCGCCGTTCTGGTCTTCGTGGCGAGCTCGATCATCCACATGTTCCTGGGCTACCACGCCAACGACTACCGGAAGCTGCCGGTGGAGGACCAGATCCAGGACGCGCTCCAGCCTTTCAGCATCCCACCGGGTGATTACGTCCTGCCCCACGCGGCCTCGGCGGAGGAAATGAAGTCGGAGGAATACAAGGCCAAGGTCGAGCGGGGACCGGCGGCGTTCATCACGGTCGTGGACGGGCGCTCGGTATTGAACATGGGTCCGCAGCTGACCCAATGGTTCGTGTACCTCGTGGTGGTGGGTGTCTTCGTCGCGTACGCCGCCGGACGGACCCTGTCTCCGGGAGCCGAGTATCTGTCGGTCTTCCGGCTGACGGGAACGGTGGCGTTCGCGTGCTACGCCATGTCGTTGCCCCAGCGCTCCGTCTGGTACGGTGTCCGCTGGACGTCCACCCTCAAGTCGATGTTCGACGGCCTCATCTACGCTCTCCTCACCGCGGGGGTTTTCGGCTGGCTCTGGCCGGTGGGCTGACGGAGGAGGCTGTAGCGAGAGCCAGCAAGCGCTGAGGGGCGAGCTCTCCCACGAGGGCTTGCTCCACTCTCACCGTGGACCAGGTGACGACCGGCATGGGGTCTCCCAACGACCCCGTGGTGATCGTGGGTGGTCGGGCCTTTGTGTCCTCCCGGGGAACGACGTAATGGGAGACCCTTCCGTCCGCGCCCTCGTAGACGATCATCGCCCCCCGCTTGCCCTCGAGCAGGCAGATTTCCGCGCGGACGATGCTGAAGCCGTCCAGGGCCAACGGCTCGACCCTGAGCCCCAGCTCCCGTTCCAGGAATCGCCTCACCTCTCCCGGGTCTCGGGACACGATGAATTCCTGTCCCACCGCACGACGGAGGTAGTCCTCCACGAAGACGTCGGAGGCGCCCGCGTCCATCCCGCGGTCGTGCACCTTCCCGATCAGGACCAGCGCCAGGAGCGCCGCCATCGCTGCCGGCCAGGGCCCGTAGCGTCGGGTCAGCCGCCGAACCGTCTCCCATCTCGAAGGAGGGTTGGTCGGACCCGGTGGAGGACGGGTCGGACCCGACGGGGGACTCCGTCGTGACTGAGCCAAGTCGTCGAAGACCCGTAGACGTAGGCTCATCGGAGCCGAGACGCTGCGTGCCTTCGCGTACAGGTCCAGCAGCGCCCGGTCCTGCGCGAAATACGCTTCGCACTCCGGGCAGGAGCGGACGTGGGCCCGAGCGTCGGCCACCTCCGGACCCACGATCCGGAGCTCCTCGAGTGGCCAGAGGATGCGCCTCGCCTCGTCGCACCCCATCTACGAGATCCCCCGTGCGCGCTTCCGCAGATGGCTGTCCGTGAGCAGCCGCTTCATCAGTAGATCGCGGTACTCGAGGAGCCTCTGCAGCTTCGCGTCGTCGACGCCCAGGACGCGTGCCGCATCATGGTGGCCCCACCGGCGGAGGAGCACCAGCCACAAGGCGGCCCTCGGCCCCGGCGGTAGGATCGACGCGGCCTCGAAGAGGTCGTCGGATCCGAGTCCTTCGAAGGCGTCGGGATCGAGCTTCGTCCTCTCCACGGCCGCCACCGGGGCGGATTGAACGGATCGCTCCGACCTCCGCAGGAACGCGCGCACCAGGCGGGCCTCGAACCAGCGACGCGTCCGTTCCGGATCGGATTCCGCGGCGTGCTCCTGGAACGCGAGCATGACGGTGTCCACGACCAGATCCTCCGCGGTGCCGGCGTCGCCACACGACAGGAAGAGCGCCCCCTGGTAGAGTGCGTCCATCTGGTCCCCGGCCAGCTCCTCGAAGGTCCTGGGCATCGGCCTCTCCTGTTCGAATGGAGGACACGGCTCTCCAGAAGAGAGAATACGGGAAGGGCCGGAAAGGTTCGCTCTTCCCGGGAAGGATGGCTTCGCTCACCCCGGGGTCGACTCGTCCCTCTGTCGAGTGTAGAGGACGGTCGGCAGGGGCGGCGTTCGGTCCACCACGTCCTGTCTCCTGCTGCGATACCGGACGGGCCGCTCATGCAGCGTCCGGGGGCTGCACCCCACCCGGCGGGCCCAGACGCGCCATGAAGGACCGTGTCCCCGATGGCCCGACTCGAGATAGTCGGCGGCATGGGCCATTTCGTGGAGGAGCGTGTCGACACGCTCGGCACCGTTGCCCTCGAGCATCAGATCGACGTTCAGCGCGATCTCGGCCACGTAGCGGACACCGTCCTGTCTCTTCCCCGGTCTCATGTGGCCCAGGGCGGACGTCATCCGTCGACTCAGCCGAAGGGGGATGTCCCCGGGGAGGCCGTTGCCGAAGCGGGTGGCGTTGAAGTAGTCGAAGAGCGCGTGCAGGTAGCGGCGCTGTGCTTCGGTGCCACAGCAATGGCCTTTCTCGTGACCGTTTCGTCTCCGACGGGCGTATCGGGCCCGCGCCTCCCGCACCGCCTCCCTCAGTGGAGGCCACTCGCGAAGTCGCCGGGCCGCTCGCCGGGAAGCCTCCGAGGCGATCCCCCCTTCACGAACGAGCAGCGCGAAGGCATCGAGCAGGGTGTCGGGCGCGCCGCGGTAGGCGGCGTGCACGTTCAGCGCCCGACCGCCACGCGTCAACGACCAGAGGGTTCGCCGATTCTCCCGGAATCGAACGCGCCGGAGGCCCGTCGCCCCCCGACGGCGCAATTCCTGCAAGAAGTCTTCGGTAGTCCGCATGAGAAGCAACGTAGGACAACACGCATCGAGCACGGAAGGCGACCGTCGAGCGACGCGTGCCCAGGAATGGCCGAGGGCCGCGGCGATGGCCGGCCCGGACCGTTGCACGATCCACGCAGTTCCCCTTTTCTTACGTAGACGACGAACGAGAGTGCGTCTGCGATCTACGCATTTGGAGGCATTCGTGGCGACGAAATCTGATACGAAGAAGGCCGAAAGGAAGAAGAAGGAATCCACGAGCAAGCCGTCGACGAAGAAGGCCGCGGGGGCGAAGAAGAAGCCGGCCCGGAAGAGTCCGCCCGAGCCTTCATCCGACAAGAAGACGACGGCGAAGGAGAAGGCCGTGAAGATGAAGAAGGCCGCCGAGAAGAAGGTGGCCGAGAAGAAGACCGCCAAGAAGAAGGCCGAGGGGCAGAAGAAGAAAGCCGCGAAGGAGGCCGTGAGGAAGAAGAAGTCGGGGAGCGCGAAGGAGCCGAAGCCGAAGCCCGAGCAAAAGGATCCCCCGAAAAAGAAGACCCCCCCCTCCAGGAAGGCGCCGCCCAAGACGAAGTCGGGTCCCGAAGAGAAGACGCCGCGGAAGAAGAACACGCCCCACCGCAAGTCGTAGCGCCTGTGGAATCCGCCGTCATCGGGCGCTAGTCACTCCACGGAGCATCGGGGACCGGCGGGCCCTCGGGAAGCGGACCGTGAGCTTCACCACGACGCGAGGCGGTCACCCGGTGTCCCTGGCTGCGGCCGTCCTCCGAGGGCTCGCCCCGGACGGGGGACTCTACGTTCCCGAGCCCCTCCCCCGCCTGGCGTGGCCCCCTCCGAGCGAGGCCGTCCACGGCGATGATCTGCGGGCCATCTCCCATTGGGCCGCGCCGGCCCTGTTCCCGTCCGTCGACCGCGAGGCCATCTCGTCCGTCGTCCAGGAGGCCCTGGACTTTCCGGTTCCGCTCCTGGAGGTGGAGCCCGGGCGCTGGATCCTGGAGCTCTTCCACGGCCCCACCCACGCGTTCAAGGACGTCGGCGCCCGCTTCATGGCTCGTCTCATGTCCGCGCTGAACGGCGGTCGAGGGGCTCCCCGCACCGTGCTGGTCGCTACCTCGGGAGACACCGGGGGCGCCGTGGCGAGCGCCTTTCACCGGATGGAGGGGTACCGGGTGGTCGTTCTCTTCCCCCGTGGCGGAATCAGTGAGCGGCAGCGTCGCCAGATGACGACGCTCGGGGGAAACGTCCTGGCCGTGGCCGTGGAGGGGACCTTCGACGATTGTCAGCGTCTCGCGAAGGAGGCCTTCGGCGACGCCGCGCTGCGGGAGCTCCACGGGATGACGTCCGCCAACTCCATCAACGTCGCGCGGCTGCTCCCGCAGGCGCTCTACTACCTGCACGCGGCCTCGAGGCTCGATTCTCCCTGGTTCGTGGTTCCGTCGGGGAACCTCGGCAACCTATGCGCGGGCCTGCTGGCGAGACGGGCGGGGATGTCGGCCTCCGGATTCACGGCGGCGACCAACGAGAATGACGGCTTCGTGTCCTACTTGAAGGGAGAGGACTTTCGCCCACGGGCGTCGGTGTCCACGACCTCCAGCGCGATGGACGTGGGAGATCCCAGCAACCTCGAGCGCATCGTCTGGTTGTATCACGGGCGTCACGCCGAGGTGCGGCGAGCGGTGCGTGGGGTCTCCGTCGACCAGACCGAGGTGCAGCGGTGCATTTCCGATCTCCACGAAAGAACCGGCTACGTCGCCGATCCGCACACCGCGGTGGCCTACGCGGCCTCGCAGCGCCACGAGGTCGAGAGGGAGGGGCCCCTGGTGATTCTGGCCACGGCGCACCCCTCCAAGTTCCCGGATACGGTCGAGGAGGCCATCGGCCGACGCGTTCCCCTCGCCCCCGGACTGGCCGCGGCTCTCAGCCGTAGCGAGGACATGGTCACCATGAGCGCCCATCTCCACGATCTGACCGACCTCCTGGCGGAGCGGTGCGCGTGACGGACCTCGTCCCGGCCCGGGTCCGGGTGCCGTGCTCCACCTCCAATCTCGGATCGGGATACGACACCATCGGACTGGCCTTGAATCGCTATCTGGAAGCGGCTTTCGAGCCCGACAGGTCGGGAAGACTGAGGCTCCACCGCTCGGGAACGCTGACCTCTCTGGAGGAGTCGGACGAGCGCGATCTGGTCGCCGACGCCTTTCTGCGCGGCCTCGCTGCTTCGGACGTCGAGCCGTCGGGAACGCTCCACCTGGAATCCGAGGTCCCTGTGGCTCGAGGACTCGGTACGTCCGCGGCTGCCCGGATCGCCGGCTTCGACCTCGCTCTCGCGGCGAGGGGAGCGGGGGGCGACGACGAGGCCGCCCTGAGGTTCGCGTGGAAAGGAGAGGGACACGCCGACAACGTGGCTCCCTGTCTCTTGGGAGGGCTGCGGGCCGTGGCTCCCGGTGACGACGGACCGGTGGTCATGGAGCTACCGCTCAGCGAGAAGGTGGGTTTCGCCTACGCTGCCCCGGCCTCGCGGGTCTCCACCGAAGAAGCCCGGGCGCTCCTTCCGGAGCGCGTGGCCCACCGTGTCGCCGCAGCCTCGTTGGGCCGGGTCGTGGCCCTGGTCCGGGGCCTCGCCCAGGGTGACCCCGAGCTCGTCCGGATCGGAGTGAAGGATGAGCTCCACGTCCCCCACCGTCTGCCGCTCGTCCCCGGCGCCGATGCCGCGATCGTGGCGGGAGAGGAGGTGGGGGCCTGGGCCGTGACCATCTCCGGTGCCGGCTCCGGGCTCATCGCTCTCTGCGCCCCGGAGGACGCGGAGCGCGTGGCCGCTGCCATGCGCCGGGCCTTCCAAACCGGAACGGGGGAGCCCGAGGCGGTGGGACTCGCCCTCGAGCCGGACTTCGAGGGTCTTCGTCGCCTGCCGCCCTGATCCCGGGACGCCTACCGTCCCGCCCGTGCGGACTCGGCCGCCTCGAAGATGCCGCGGCATGCCCACGCCAGATAGCTGTTGCTCATCGCACGCCCTGCGAAGAAGGATGCGAACGCAGCCGTGGCTCCGACCAGATCCAGCCCGAAGCCGAAGATCGTGAAGGCGACGGCCACGGTCAGCACCTCCATGGCGCTGGCCACCGTGATGTGCTCGGTGGTTCTCCGCTCCACCATGATGGCCCGCTGCATGGAGAGCAGGACCGACATGGCGGGCAGGAGGACGATGACGCGGGTCGGCGTCAGCGCGAACGAGGCCAGCTCGGGCGTCAGGCCCGAGATGCCGATGAAGTAGACGTCGGAGAGGGGTGTGAAGGCCACCAGCGCGAGCCCCGCCGTGGTGGCGGCGCCGAGGAAGATCCCGAAGGTCTTGAGCTCGGGAAAATGCTCGAAGCGCTCGCCCATCAGCGCGATCGCCGTGTCCTGGTAGGCCAACCCCATCGAGCGGAAGAAGAAGGAAAGGGAGTGGACGACCGGGAAGACGGCAAGCGACTCCACCGGGGCGATGCTACGACCCATGAAGAAGGTGAGGATGGGCTGGACGGTGAGACCGATGAGCGAGGTCAGCGCCAGGGGATAGTAGAAGCGGGCGATCTCCAGATAGCTGACGTCACGGGGCGCTCCCTTGTCGAGCTCGCCCGCCAGGATGGAGCGGACCGTCCGGGCGGCCATGATCCGCGCCGCGATGGCCTCGGTGGTCACGCCCGTGGCCAGGGAGAGCGCTCCGACCCATGCTCCGGGAATCTCGAAGACGAAGAATCCCACCAGTGCCGCCACCACCATGGCCGCCAGTCGGATGACGGTCCCGTAGGCGACCAGTCCCGTCCTCCCCGAGCGGATGAGCACGCCCTGCAGGAAGCGTCGATACCCGATGGCGGCCGGCCAGGGGAGCATGAACCACAGCGCCCCATACGTCAGCTCCGCGACCCGATCCGGGACGCCCATCACGTCCGAGATCAGGACGTCGTAGACCTCCGGGATGAGAACGACCAGGAGCAGGACGGTGGTCCCCAGGCAGAGCGCGTACGCGAAGTTGCGGAGTCTCAGGAAGCTGATCCGATCCTTCACGACGGACGTTGCGGCGCTCATCAACATGATCACGGGCGCCTCGATGAGAATTGCCAGCGCGAAAGTGACGCCGTGAGCCGCGAGGTTGAAGGTCGGATCGGGGAGGCGAGCGATGACCGCGGCGAGGAAGGGCCCCTCCGACGCCATCATCACCCAGGTGGCCGCCAAAGGCGCCCAGAAGAAGAGGATGGATCGTTGGGTGTGGCTCGAGGACACTGCGATGATCGGCTGGAGACGGAAGAGGAAGTTGCCTCGAGGCTACGGTGACCGGGAGGAGGGAGGCGTCGCTCGCGGCTCCGTTGGTCCGTTCGCTTCGCGCCCGGCCTGGCATTTTCGCGGTTTCGACGGCCGGCGTGAAGGGCTGGAGGACCCGGTCGCGCCGCTCCGGGCTATTCGTCCTTCCCGTGTCGACGTCTCCAGACCAATCCGTAGATCCCCAGGTTGAGCACCACGACCAGCCCGGCCAGGGCCAGTTGGACCTCCCGCGTCAGCCCGCCCGGATAGATGAGGGGGAGCAGGTAATGCTCGATGAAGCTCCCTCCATAGCCCTCGTCACCGGCCATCCTCCGAAGCCGGTTCTCCAGCGGAGTCAGCGGACACACGTTTCCGGAGAGCTCGATCCATACACCCCACGCTGCCACGGGTAGGTGGAGCCACGGGGCGCGACGCCACCAGATCGCCAGGAGCCCCCCCCCCCCCCCGAAGAGGATGAAGGCGAAGTGGAACACGAGGACCGCGTCGGCAAGGAGTGCGTAGAGCATGATTGAGGATACACGCCAGCCGCCTGGCCGATCGGTTCCGCCGGATGGCGGGCGCGGGAGCGTGATGCTCGCCGGCGGATCCGTTCCCCCGAGCGCATCCGGATACGGAAAGACCCCCCGGACCTGGCAGGTCCGGGGGGTCGATACGGAGCGGGAGGGATTCGAACCCCCAAGTCCTCTCGGACGCTCGCTTTCGAGGCGAGTGCAATAGCCATTCTGCCACCGCTCCTGAAACCACGTACCGCCAATCGCGGAGCCGGCGGACTCCGACCGGACGTGATCCGGCCGGATCGGTGGTGTCGTGCGGATCGTGTGGAATCGTGACCGCTGGCGCGACGTGCTGCATCCGGATGGTCCGACCGGGGCCGCGCGCCGAGTCCAAGGAAACAATCGGGGTGCCCGGATTCGAACCGGGGACCTCTGCGACCCGAACGCAGCGCTCTACCGGACTGAGCCACACCCCGTACCCTGGTTTCCGCGCATGGTCGAGCCCCGGGCGACCTCGCCGTCCTCGCTCGTCCATCGCACGTTCGCTCGACGCGAACCCATGGAGCTTTGCCATTCCCGGCGTCGAGCGTTCATGACGAATCGTCGTCCGGACGCACCGGACGGTTCTTGAAGCGGACGGGGTGGGATTCGAACCCACGCGGGCGCTAGCCCACACGATTTCCAATCGTGCGCCTTAAGCCACTCGGCCACCCGTCCAGGACCACGGCCGCTCCAGTCGAACCCACGGACCGTCGTTCCGCTGGAACGCCGGGTGGGTTCGAACACGCCGACGCCGCCGGCAGTGTGCCGGGA
Source organism: Longimicrobiales bacterium (assembly GCA_033722275.1). Classification (GTDB taxonomy): domain Bacteria; phylum Gemmatimonadota; class Gemmatimonadetes; order Longimicrobiales; family Gaopeijiaceae; genus UBA2589. The sequence continues at coordinate 11,330 of JAWVZK010000106.1, forward strand.
CGTCCAGCGACCGGTATCGTGCGAACGTCCGGCCGTGCTCCCATGAACGGAGGGAGTGGGATGGAGCTGCGGTCGCCTTTGCGATCCTCGCTCGTCTCGCGAAGGTGCCTGGTGGGCGCTTCGCGTCCTCCCGTCGGGCCGCTCGACCCGAACCCACGCTCCGCGTTTTTCTGGCGAAAACGCGCGTGTGTTCGAACGTGACGGCCAGCGACCGGTATCGTCCGAACGTCCGGCCGTGCTCCCATGAACGGAGGGAGTGGGATTCGAACCCACGCGGACGCGAA
>JAWVZK010000107.1:0-11482 GCA_033722275.1 Longimicrobiales bacterium
GGACGTGGGATTCCAGGCCGCCATCGGACCCAGGATCCTCGTGTCTCACGAGACCATGGAGCGAGCGGGGCTGCTGGGCTTCGGCAGCCTGGCGCGGTATGAGGCGTACCTGCGAATCCCCGGCGAGGAGGACCGGCAGGCTCTGCGGGAGCGCCGGGGAGACACCTTTCGGGAGGCGGGTGTCCGATACCGCCTGGCGGAGGAGCAGGCCCGCAGCCTGGCCAACGGCGTACGCTATCTCGGTAGATTCCTCGCGCTGGTGGGGCTGGGCGCGCTCCTTCTGGGTGGTGTGGGCGTCGGCGCGGCCATCCATGTCCATATCCGGGAGAAGCGTCCCGGCATCGCGGTCCTCCGCTGCATCGGAGCCGGTCAGGGCACGGCGTTTCTCGCCTACCTGCTCCAGGCCGCCTGGTTGGGACTTCTCGGCTCCGCCGCGGGAGTCGCCCTCGGTGTGGCGTTGCAGGAGGTCATGCCGTGGGTCCTGTCCGACCTCCTGCCGGTGGAGTTGGAGACGCGGTTGTCCCCGGTGTCGGTGTTGGCGGGGCTGGGCATCGGCGTCTGGGTGGCGGTGGTGTTCGCCCTCATCCCGCTCCTGCAGGTGCGAGACGTGCCACCCCTCGCGGCCCTCCGCCAGGACTTCGAGCCGCGGCGGAGGCGCTTCGACGTTCCCAGGGCTCTGGCGTATGGTCTCCTCGGCGCCAGCGTTCTCGCCCTGTGCGTGCTCGAGGCTCCGGACGAGGAGCTCGGTCTCGCCTTCGCCGCGGGGCTGGTGGTGGCTTCGGGACTCATCGCGGGCGTGGGCTGGGGCCTGGCGCGGATCACCCGGCGGTACTTCCCGTCGGGGGCCTCCTACCCGGTGCGCCAGGGGATCTCGAACCTCTTTCGTCCGCAGAACCAGACGCTCTCGGTGACGCTGGCGCTGGGGCTCGGGGCCTTCGTCATCGGCACCATCGTGCAGGTGGAGGCCAGCGTCCGGGACGACCTCACGCTCTCGTTCGGCCTGGGACAGCCCAACGTGCTCTTCTTCGACATCCAGACCGATCAACTGCAGGGAATCCTCGACCTCCTCCCCCCCGACGCCAGGGCGGCGGCCGAGGTCTCTCCGCTGGTCAGCTCCCGGATCTCGGCCATCAACGGACGACAGCCCGACGAACTCCGCTCCATCGAAGACCGGAGCCTTCGCCCCGAGGGGTGGGCGCTGCGTCGGGAGTACCGCAACACGTACCGGGCCGAGCTGGGCGACGCCGAGACGCTGGTGGCGGGAAGGTGGTGGGACGACACCCCCGGCTCCGGGGACGGGACCCGGGTGGCGTCCGGAGGGCTCGCTCGCGTCTCCCTCGAGGACGACATCGCCCAGGATCTTCGGGTGGGCCTCGGCGACACCATCCGCTGGAACGTCTCGGGCGTCGAGATCCCCTCCGTGGTGACCAGCTTGCGCAGCGTGGAGTGGGATCGGCTCGAGCCGAACTTCTTCGCCATCCTCGAGCCCGGAGTCCTGGAGTCGGCGCCCCAGACCATCCTGATGGTCACGCGGATCCCGGACGACGGGGAGCGGGAGCGGGTCCAGCGGAGCCTGGTGGGGGCCTACCCGAACGTCTCGGCCCTGGACTTCTCCAGAGTCCAGGAGGCGGTGGACGGGATCCTGTCGAGGGTTCGACAGGCCGTGGCGTTTCTCGGCGCCTTTACGGCCCTGGCGGGGGTCATCGTGCTCGTGGGTGCCCTGGCCACGTCGCGATCCCAGAGGCTGCGTGAGGGCGCCCTCCTGAAGACGCTCGGTGCGAAGCGTCGGCAGATTCTGACCGTCCTCTTCTCGGAGTATCTGGCGCTGGGCTCCCTGGCCACGGCCAGCGGGCTCCTGCTGGCGGTGGGGGGCGCGGCCTTCCTCGTTCCGCGGATCTTCGAGATCGACTATACGGTCCGCCTCGGGTCGCTGGCGGCCATCTGGGTGGTGGTGGTTGGGCTCACGGTGGTCACGGGCCTGGTAGGCTCGCGCCAGCTTCTGCGTCGCCCGCCCCTACCGGTTCTCAGGGAGGCTCCCGAGTAGGCTCAGAGGGCCGTATTCCGGGCCAGGACCTCGTCGGGAATCCGGAGATTGGGCTCGTGGTTGCACCCTTCGCAGGGTAGGGGATGGGGGCGCTTCAGACGCCCCGATTTCACCGAGAGAGGCGTCCCGCACTTGGGACACTTCCCCTCCACCGAGACCAGCGTGTAGCGCTCGACGTAGCGACGTCTGGCCAGGAAGCCCCCCACGGCCAGCGCGCCGATGAGCCAGACCGCGTGGGGTGGGAAGACCGCCACGAAGGGTGCGATGACTGCGGAGACGGCGAAGGTGCGCACGGCCCCTCCCACCCGCCAGGCCCGACTCCTCGCGATGATCCGCGCGGCCACCGGCGTATCCTCGAAGCCGAAGAGCGTCGCTCGCCCTCCCGCATCGAAGGCGTTGTCGTCGTCCTGCGCCGGCGCTCTGGCCGCGGGCACGTCAGCCCTTGCCCGTGAAGTCCCTGAGCCGACGCCCCGCCTCACGGAGCGTGTCCATCTCCTTGCAGAAGACGAACCGGACCAGGGAGCGGCCCCGATCGGGCTCGCTGAAGAAGGAGCCGCCAGGGACCGGAGCGACTCCGCCCTCCGCCGCCAACCTCTTTCCGAAGGTCATGGAGTCTTCGTCGCTGAGGGCGCCGAAGTCCGCCAACACGTAATAGGCGCCTTGCGGGTGGCGGCAGTCGAAGCCGGCGTCCTGCAGCGCCGAGACCAGGATCTCGCCCCGGGCTCGGTAGGACTCGACCATCGCCTCGTAGTAGTCACCTCCGAGCTCGTTCATGGCCACGGCCGTGGCCTCCTGGAGGGGGGCCGGCGCCCCCACCGTGAGGAAGTCGTGGACCTTGCGGATCGCGTCGGTCAGATCGGCCGGTGCCACGATGGTGCCGATGCGCCACCCCGTGACGCTGAAGGTCTTCGACGCACCGGAGACCGTGATCGTCCGGTCCCGCATCCCCTCGAAGGTCGCCAGGGGAACGTGCTCTCCCTCGTAGTGGATGTGCTCGTAGATCTCGTCCGTGATGGCCAGGAGATCATGCTCGATGCAGACGTCGGCGACGGCCTGGAGCTCCTCGCGATCGAAGACCCGGCCCGTGGGATTGTTCGGAGTGTTGAGCACGATGGCCCGGGTCCGCGGAGTGACGACCTCGGCCAACGCCTCCTTCTCCAGTCGATAGTCGGGACGGGAGAGCGTGAGGAAGACGGGCTTCGCCTGGGAGAGGATGGCATCCGGGCCGTAGTTCTCGTAGAACGGCTCCATCACCACCACCTCGTCGCCGGGATCCACCACGGCGAGCATGACCGCCGCCATCGCTTCGGTGGCGCCGCAGGTCACCGTGATCTCCCGCTCGGTGTCCACGTCCATGTCGTATCGCTCCCCGTACTTCCGGGCCAGCGCCGCCCGGAGGCTCGGCGCGCCCCAGGTGATGGCATATTGATTGACGTCGGCGCGGATGGCGTCGCACGCCGCCTCCTTGATGAGATCCGGTGCCGGAAAGTCCGGGAAGCCCTGGGCCAGGTTCACCGCGCCGTGCTCCCGGGCCACGCGCGTCATCTCCCGGATGACCGATTCGGTGAAGGAGTGGGTGCGGCGCGCCGTGCGAGCGATGCGGGTCGTCATGGTCGTCCGGGTCGGCGGGTGAGGAGTGGAAGGCCGCAACGATGTCCAGACGCGAGCGGAAGTTCAACCGGACGGGCGTCGGCCGGTTGGCCGGGGCGCGGCCCTTCGATAGCATTCGGAGCCTGTCCCATCGAACGAGGCCCACGGCCCTTGAACCTCTCGCTACGAATCCTCGAGACGACGCTGTTCCTCACGCTCCTGGGAGCGGCTCCCCTGACGGCGCAGAGCGCTGCGCTGCTCGTAGAGGCCCGCGGTGGCGCCGCCTTCCCGGTCGGCGACTTCCGGGACGGCGTCGGACCGGGCGAAGGCGCCGCCGCCGGACCGTCGCTCCAGGTGAGCGTCGCGCTTCCCAGCGGCGGATGGCGGACCCTGTACGTCGGGTTCGATCAGCACCGCTTCCCGTGCGAGGATGCGGGTTGCGGTCCCGACGGCCGCTACGTCGCCACCGGATTCCACGGTGGGCTGCGGATCGTGCCGGTCCAGGGTCGGTTCACGCCCTGGCTGCGTCTGGGAGCCATCACCACCCGTGTGGAGACCGGCGACCTCGCGTCGGGCCCGGCGGGAGCCACGGATGCGGGCGTCTCGGATCTGGGGTTCGGAGGTGAGGTGGGGTTGGGATTCATGGTACGCCTCGGGCGCTGGGTAGGATGGAGCGCCTCGGGCCTCGTCTCGGCGGTCAGCTCGGATCTGCCCGGCGGGGAGACCCTCGACCTCCGGTACGTCTCGGCGCACACCGGTCTGACCTTCGTCTTCTGACCCGAGCCGCGTGGATCGCCGGAGGCGCCCGACTGGTCAGCCGGCGTCGAGCCCCTCAACTTCTCCTGCGCATCACGGCAGCAACCCCGATTCTTCAGGAGCCCCGATGAGATCCACTCTCCTCACGATCCTGTCCGTTCTCCTGCCCGTCGCGACGGGAGCGCAGACTCTTCCCTCGGCCCGCTTCTTGCCACAGGACGATCCCTTCGCGGCGCTGGAAGCTCGAGCCATCGGACCCGCCGGGATGAGTGGTCGGGTGGCGGACGTGGACGTGGTGCTGTCCGATCGCAACGTGATCTACGTGGGGGGAGCCACGGGAGGTCTCTTCAAGTCGGTGGACGGTGGGCTGACCTGGGATCCCGTCCTCGACGGGCAGCCGGCACTCGGCGTCGGCGCGGTCGCCGTTTTCCAGGCGACTCCGGACATCGTCTGGGTGGGGACCGGTGAAGGGACTCCCCGCAACAGCGCCGGTGTCGGCAGGGGGCTCTTCAAGTCCATCGATGGAGGCGAGAGCTGGGAGCTCATCGGCTTCGAGGACTCGGAGCGGATCCATCGGATTCTGACCCATCCCGACGACCCCGATCTGGTGTACGTGGGCGTCATGGGCCCGGCGTGGTCCGACGGGGAGCAGCGCGGCGTGTACCGCACCACCGACGGGGGAGAGACCTGGGAGCGCATCCTGTGGCGGAACGAGCGCACGGGCGTCGCCGACATGGTCATGGATCCGGAGAATCCGGAGAAGATCTTCGCCGCCATGTGGGAATTCCGCCGTGAGCCCTGGTTCTTCACCTCGGGTGGGCCGGGATCGGGCCTCTTCCTCACCTACGACGGAGGAGACACCTGGCGTGAGCTGACCCCGGAGGACGGCCTGCCGGCGGGTGAGCTGGGCCGAGTCGGGATCGCCGTCGCCCCGTCGGATCCCGACGTGGTGTACGCCCTCGTGGAGGCCGAGCGCTCCGCTCTCGTCCGGTCCGACGACGGTGGCCACAGCTGGCGGACCGTGAACGACGAGCCCGGAATCGTCCCACGGCCCTTCTACTATGCCGATCTGCGGATCGACCCTCGGAACGAGAACCGGATCTACTCCCTCCACTCCCGCGTCGAGGTGAGCGAGGACCAGGGCCGTACGTGGCGCGTGGTGGTTCCCAGCGCCATCATCCACGGCGACATCCACGAGCTGTGGATCGATCCCGACGACCCGAGGCGGATGATCCTCGGTGAGGACGGGGGCATCGCCTTCACCTACGATCGGGGAGACAACTGGCGTTTCGTCGAGAACCTGGCCCTCGCTCAGTTCTATCAGATCGACGTGGACAGCCTGGTCCCCTTCAACATCTATGGAGGGTTGCAGGACAACGGATCGTGGTACGGTCCGTCGACGGTCTGGGAGAACAAGGGCATCCTCAATGCCCACTGGCACCGGGTGGGCGGTGGAGATGGCTTCTCCGTCATGCCCGACCGGACGGCCCCGGAGCGGTACGGCTATTCGATGTCCCAGGGCGGGAACCTGCAGCACTTCGACAAGCGCACCGGTGCGCGTCGGAGCATCCGCCCCGTCCATCCCGACGGTATCCCCCTCCGCTTCAACTGGAACGCGGCGCTCTCCTGGGATCCTCATGCGCCCGGGACGATCTATCTGGGGAGCCAGTTCGTGCACCGGAGCCGGGACCAGGGTCGGAGCTGGGAGATCATCTCGCCGGACCTGACCACGAACGATCCGGCTAAGCAGCGGGCCGACGTCAGCGGGGGTCTCACGGTGGACGCCTCCGGAGCCGAGATGCACACCACCATCCTCTCCATCCAGCCCAGCCATCTGGAGGAGGGCGTCCTGTGGGTCGGCACCGACGACGGGAACGTGCAGGTGACCCGGGACGGCGGCGACACGTGGACGAACGTGCGCGGGAACGTTCCGGGACTGCCGGAAGGAATCTGGATCCCCGACGTGCAGCCGTCCCGGCATGTGGCCGGGCGAGCCTACCTGGTGGCGGAAGACCATCGGCGGGGCGACTGGACCCCGTATCTCTGGGTCACGGAGGATTACGGCCAGACCTGGCGCTCGCTGGCCGGACCGGAGATCGACGGCTTCATCCACGCCGTCGAGGAGGATCCCGAGAGCCCCGATCTCCTCATGCTGGGCACCGAGTTCGGGCTGCGCCTGAGTCTCGACCGGGGCGGGTCCTGGAGCCACTTCGCCGCCGGCGTTCCCGCCGTGCCCATCCGCGATCTCGTCATCCATCCCCGGGACGGTGACCTCGTCCTGGGTACGCACGGCAGGGCGCTCCTGGTGGTGGACGACATCCGACCCCTCCGGGAGCTGGCGGACGACCCGGGGATCGGCGACGACGCCGTGCACGCCTTCACGCCGCCGCCCGCGTACCGGGCCACCATCGGCGAGGCCATCGGGTACCGCTCCACGGGTATGGCCATGCAGCAGGGTGAGACCCGGCCGGAAGGCGCGCTCCTGAGCTTCTGGACCGGATCCCCGGGCGACGCTCGCGTCGACGTACAAGACGGGGAGGGGACCCTCGTGTGGTCCACCCAGGTGGCGGCCCGACCAGGCGTCAACCGGGTCGTGTGGGGTCTGGAGCCCGGTGGAGACGCGCCGGAGTCGATCCAGCGCACGGTGATGGTGGCGCCCGGGAGCTACCGGTTCACGGTGTCCGCGGGCGGGTCTTCGTCCACGACGGATCTCCAGGTCCTGCCCGATCCACGGGATCCCATCGCCCTCGACGATCACCGGGCGAAGGTGGCTGCGCTGGAGGAGATTCGGGCGCTGGTCCGGGCGGTGGACGCGGCTCGCGACGAGCTGGACATGGTGGCCGGGGGTCTCGAGACGGTGCTGGGTACGCTCGATCCGGACGAGGACGACCTGCGAGAGCAGGGCGAGGCACTCCGGGAGACCGTCGACGCACTCCTGGAGCGGCACTTCACCGGACCCGAGTGTCAGGGCATGTGCCGGGGGGATCCGACGGTGGAGCGGGTGGAGGCGCCCGTGGGGCGTATCGCCGACGAGGACGGGCCGCCCTCGGAGAACACCCGCGCCATGATGAGCCAGGCACGGGACGCGGCCCGGCAGATCCTCGACGAGGTGGAGTCGGTGATGCAGACGGAGGTGGCGGCGTATCGGACGGCGCTCCTGGCCGCCGGATACACGCCCTTCGGAGAGGCTCGCTGATGCGCGCCCGTCCGCTCCCGGCGCTGCTCGGCATGGTCGCGGCGGGTCTCGTCGCCCTGTCGTGTCCGTCGAAGGACGCACGTGCCCAGGAGGGCGGCGCACGTACCCAGGAGAGGCCGCTCCGGATCTTCGTCTCCGTCGACATGGAGGGGATCGGGGGAATCGGGACGGGATCCATGACGTCCGCCGGAGGCAAGGACTACAATACCGGTCGAGAGCTTCTCACGGCCGAGGTGAATACGGTGGTCGACGCCATCTTCGCCTACGCCGCCGACGCGATGATCCTGGTCAACGACTCCCACGGCGACCATCAGAACGTGTTCCACACCCGGCTCGACCCGCGGGTCACCTACATCCAGGGTTCCATCAAGCCTCTGGGGATGGTCCAGGGTCTGGACGGGTCCTTCGACGGAGCGGTCTTCCTGGGCTACCATGCCAGGGCGGGTGACCCCGACGGATTCCTGGCCCATACGGGCAGCGGCTCGGTGAAGGGGCTCTGGATGAACGGCGTGGAGGTGGGCGAGGGGGGGATGAACGCGGCATTCGCAGGCGGTCACGGAGTCCCCGTGATCCTGGCGGCGGGGGACTCGGCGGCCACGGCGGAGCTCGGAGCCCTTCTGGGGACCGAGACCGTCACGACCAAGACCGCCGAGACACCGGCATCGGCTCGGCTCATCCATCCGGAGCGCGTTCGCGAGATGCTCACCGCCGGGGTGGGACGGGCGCTGGAACGGCTCGAGGCGGGCGACTTCGAGCCCTTCGACGTGGGAGAACCCGTCGAGGTGGAGATGCGCTTCGCCTCCACCACCCACGTCGACGTGCTCATGTCCATTCCCGGGATGCGCAAGGTGGACGGGTTCACGGTGGCCTACGAGGCGGAGGACGTCGACGAGGCGTATCGCCTCATCCGACTCATGTACCGCTTCGTCCGGAGCTGAGGAGACGGCATGCTCGTGCGAAAGGCCCTGCTCTGGGCCTCGAAGAACCCGGTGCTCGCCGATCGTCTCCCTCGCTACGGTTTCGTGAAGAAGGCGACACGACGCTTCATGCCGGGCGAAGAGCGGGAGGATGCCCTCCACCAGGCCGAGAAGCTGGCGGCGAAGGACATCTCCTTCATCACGACGCTCCTCGGCGAGAACCTCGAGTCGCTGGAGGAGGCCGACGACGTCGTGAGCCATTACCTGGGGACGCTCCGGGAGATCGAAGCTCGGAGCCTGGATGGCGAGATCTCGGTGAAGCCCACCCAGCTCGGCCTCGACTTCGGCGCCGAGGAGGCGCGAGCCCGGCTAGCCCGCCTGTGCGACGCCACGGATCGTCTGGTCTGGGTCGACATGGAGAGCTCCGAATACGTGGATCGCACGCTGGAGATCTTCCGGAAGGTCAAGGAGGAGAAGGGCAACGTGGGGCTGTGCCTCCAGTCGTACCTCCGACGGACGGCCGACGACCTGGAATCCCTCCTGCCCCTGCAGCCGGCCATACGGATGGTGAAGGGGGCCTACAACGAGCCCGAGTCCGTCGCCTTCCCCAACAAATCCGACGTGGACCGGAACTTCGTGAAGCTCATGCAGCGCCTGCTGCGGGCTCGTCTGCACGACGAGGTGGGGCGTCCCGTGGCCGGGACGCACGATCCGAAGATGATCGGTGAGACGAACCGCATCGCCTTCGAGCTCGGCCTAGACAAGGATCGGTACGAGTTCGCCATGCTGTTCGGGATCCAGCGGGACGAGCAGCTCAGGCTCACCCGCAGAGGCCACCGGGTCCGGGTGCTCATCAGCTACGGGTCGGCCTGGTTCCCGTGGTATATGCGACGCCTGGCGGAGCGCCCCGCGAATCTCTGGTTCGTCGCCAAGCAACTGGTGGGCTGAGCCGGCGCGAGGATGACGTCGGTGGAAGGGAGGGGCGCCGCACCCGACGACCTCGATACCGATCCGCGGCGGTGGCACGCCCTGGCGCTGGTCTCCACCGCCATGCTCCTCTCCCTGTCGGCCTGGATGACCGCCACCGCCGTGAGCGCCGACCTTCAGGCTCGATGGGACCTGTCGTCCGGGCAGGTCGGCCTTCTCACCACCGTCGTGCAACTGGGCTTCGTCGCGGGCACCGCGGTGGCGGCCGTCCTGAACCTGGCCGACGTCGTCCCGGCTCGAGTGCTCTTCTCGCTCTCGGCGGGACTCGCGGCGCTCGCCAACGGCCTCCTCCTGGTGGTTCCCGGCTACGGGGCGGCCCTGGTGCTCCGCTTCCTCACGGGCGCCTTCCTGGCCGGGGTCTACCCGCCGGGAATGAAGATGGTCTCCACCTGGTTCCGCTCCGCCCGGGGCCTCGCCATCGGGACGGTGGTAGGGGCGTTGACCGTGGGAAAGGCCTTTCCCTACCTCCTGAAGGTGGCCGGCGGCGCGCAGCTGGTGACGGTCATCGGAGGAGCATCGGCCGCCGCGGTCCTGGGGGCGGTGCTGGTCGCCACGGGGTATCGGGACGGCCCGTATCCCTTTCCGAGGCGGCCTTTCGAATGGGCTCGGGTCGGCCGCATCCTCCGCCACAGGGAGACGATGCTGGCCACCGGTGGATACCTGGGCCACATGTGGGAGCTCTACGCGATGTGGACCTGGATCCCCGCCTTTCTGGCGGTGGCCGCGGCGGGACGGGTGGCGAGCGTCTGGGTGGACCTGATGGCCTTCGTCGCCATCGCCGTCGGTGGGGCGGGGTGCGTGTGGGGCGGCCTGGCCGCGGATCGCATCGGACGGGCACGGGTGGTGAACGTGGCCATGGCGGTGAGCGGCGCCTGCTGCCTCCTGGCGGGCTTCGCCATCGGAGCCCCCTTCGTGGTCGCCGTGCTCCTCTCCTGGGTATGGGGCTTCTTCGTCGTCGCGGACTCGGCTCAATTCAGCGCCATGGTCACCGAAGTGGCCCCACCCGATTCGGTGGGGACGGCGCTCATGCTCCAGACGTCTCTGGGCTTCCTCCTCACGATGGTCACGATCCAGGCCGTACCCGTGGCGGTGGAGGTGGCGGGGTGGAGCTGGGGCTTCGCCTTCCTGGCTCTCGGGCCGGCGGCCGGCATCGCCAGCATCCGTCGCCTCACCCGGGTCAGGCGTGTACCTTCGGCGGCCGACGGGGCCGTCTGAGCGGCTCCCTCGACCCTTCGGGCTCCTTTCCATCCCAAGAGGACCGCCATGCTGCACATCGCCATCGCCATCGGTCTGATCCTGGGCATCGGTACCGGACTCCTGGCCGCGGCGGGCCTCGAACCCTTCATGACCCTCGCCCTGGCTTCCGAGCCGTTCGGGACGGCCTTCCTCAACGCCATCCGGATGGTGGTGATCCCACTGGTGATGGCGGTGATCTTCACGGGGGTGGCCAAGCTCGGCGACCCCAGGAAGCTGGGTCGCCTGGGGGCCACCACGCTCCTCTTCTTCTGGGGCACGGTCCTGCCGGCCATCGTCATCGGAATGGGCGTGATGTGGCTGGGTCTGGCCTTCGCACCGGAGGTCACCATGCCCCAGGCCGTGGCCCGGGAGGCCCCCGAGCTCCCCGGCCTGGTGGACTTCCTGGTGAGCCTCATCCCCAGCAATCCGTTCGCCGCGGCCAACCAGGGCTCGCTCCTCCCGCTCATCGTCTTCACGGCACTCTTCGCCGCCGCGGCCGGCACGCTCGAAGAGGGACCTCGGGACCGCCTGGTCGACTTCGCGGAGGCGGTATCCGACGCCCTCATCAAGCTGGTGTGGTGGATCCTCTGGACGGCGCCCCTGGGCATCTTCGGTCTCGCGGCACCCGTGACCGCTCAGCTCGGGTGGGATCTCATTCAGAGCCTCGCCGTGTTCGTCGTCTGCGTCGTGCTGGGGCTGGCCCTGTATATCGCCGGGGTCTACCTGCCCTTCCTGAGGCTGGTGGGAGGCATCGGA
>JAWVZK010000108.1:0-11448 GCA_033722275.1 Longimicrobiales bacterium
CTCAGAACGGCACGTCCAGCGCCTGGCACAACCATCTCACGAGCGAGGATCCCTCGCGGCAATGCGCCGCGAAGCGCTCCACGAAGCCATCGGTCACCACGTCCTCTTCGGTCAGCGGCGCCGAGGCGATGAAGTCCTTTCGCTTGATGTCGTCGATGAGCGGGTGCTGCCGGTCGAACCCGTTGGGACCCAGCTTGAGGCTCTCACCGCCGAGCTCGAGGTGCTCCGTGAAGGCGTCGTTCCGGGTCGACTCCATCCACGCGTCGGGATCCTCGACGATGGCCTCGCGGATCGCCAGGAGCGCGGCCGCGTCCGGGCGCCAGATCCCCATGCCCACGAAGCAGCCGCGCTGGTCGCCTCCCCGGGGGTTCACGGTGTCGTCGGGGGTCAGGTGCAGATAGAAGCCGGGCGTGTGCACGTCGGTCCCCGCCGCGTGCCGGAACTGGATCCCGGCGTGGTCCTTGTACGGAGGCCGATCCCGATTGAAGCGTCGATTCGTGTAGATCCGGAAGAGTGAGCCGCCTCGGACCTTGGCCTCGGCCTGGAAGTGCGGGCTGATCTCCTTCAGATGGGGACGGAAGGCGAGGACGAAGACCTTCGACGGGGCGAGGACGTCCTGCTCGTAGCGGTCACGATTGGCCTCGAACCAGTCCTTCTCGTTGTTCTCGGAGAGCTCGCGGAAGAAGTCGAAGAAGGCGGGAGTGAAGGGAGAGGGCTGGGCCATGGTGGAAGCTCCTTCGGTGGTGGCCCGTTTATGGGGCCGTTGGATGTGTCTCCGCTGCGCCGGTGGATGTCCCCATCGATATTCGCGTGGTGACGGGGGTGGATGGTAGACTTGCGGGAGCATGATCGACGACCCCGTGACTCCCGATCCCCTCCACGCCGCAGCCGACGGGCTGAGCCGCGACGGGGTCGTGGGCCTCGCCACCGTCGTTCGCACCTGGGGCTCGGCTCCGAGGCAGGCCGGCGCGCAGATGTGTGTGGGCGCCTCCGGGGATCTGGTGGGCTCGGTCTCGGGCGGATGCGTCGAGGGAGCCGTCGTCCAGACGATCCAGGAGCTCCTCGAATCCGGCGGCCACGAGGTCTTGTCGTTCGGCGTGAGCGACGAGGAAGCGTGGGAGGTGGGACTGGCTTGCGGCGGCCAGGTGGAGGTCCTGGCCGAGGTGGTCCGCGAAGCTCCGTGGCTCTCCGAGGTGCTCGAAGCGCGGAGCCGTGGGGACGCCGTCGTGATCGCCGTCGATCTGGAGGACGGAGCGCGGACGCTGCTCCGTCCGCTCGATGGGCTTTCCGGGCACGACGGATCCGGTACCGTGCCGACTACGGGCGGATCCGGTATCGCGCCGACCACGGGCGGATCCGGTACCGCGCCGACTACGGGCGGATACGCGTCGCCGGAGCTTCTGGAGGCGGCCAGGCTGGCCGTCCGCGAGGATCGGTCGAAGACGTGGGAGACGAACGGGAGGACGTATCTCCTGCAGGTGTTCAATCCTCCGGTCCGTGTGCTGATCGTCGGCGCCGTCCACATCGCTCAGCCCCTGTCGGCGATGGTTCGGCAGGCCGGCTTCGACGTCGCTGTCATCGATCCTCGGCACGCCTTCGCCACGGAGGCGCGCTTTCCGGGCACCGAGCTTCTCCGGAGCTGGCCCGGGGAGGCTCTGGAGGAAGCGGGCGTCGACCATCGGACCGCCGTCGTGACCGTGACGCACGATCCCAAGCTCGACGATCCCGCGTTGCAGGCGGCGCTCCGGAGCCCGGCTTTCTACGTGGGAGCCCTGGGAAGCAGGCGGACCCACGCCAAGCGGGTCGCCCGCCTCCGCGAAGCGGGCTTTTCCGAAGACGAGATCGGTCGGATTCACGCGCCCGTCGGTCTGGACATCGGCGCGCGTACGCCTGGCGAGATCGCCGCGTCGGTCCTGGCCGAGATCGTCGGCGTCCTGCGGGCCGCGATGTCTTGATCCCCTCGCCCGCGTCCTCCGCGCTCCGGGTGGCGGCCCTGATCCTGGCCGGCGGCGCGTCCTCGCGTATGGGGCGGGAGAACAAGTTGCTGGCCGAGCTCGAGGGGCAGACGATGGTGGAGCGTGTCGCGGCCGTGGCGCTGGCCTCCCGGGCCGATCCCGTCCTCGTCGTCCTGGGACACGGGTACATGGACGTACGGCCCCGCCTTCCCGACGACGTCGGTGTCGTGGAGAATCCGGCGCACGCTTCCGGACTCGCGTCGTCCCTGGTGGCGGGTGTGCGGGCGCTCCCGGAGGAGGTGGACGGCTGTGTGGTCATGCTCGGGGACATGCCGTTCGTCCGACCCGACGACGTCGACGCGCTCATCGCCGCCTTCGACGCGGATGCTGCCTGCGTCCCGCTCGTGGGGGGACGGCGCGGTAACCCGGTCCTCTGGCCCCGGACGTTCTTCGACGACATTCTCGAGCTGAAGGGCGACCACGGCGCCCGTCGCATCTTCGAGTCCCGGGACGCCCCCGTCGTGGACGTGCCCCTCGAGAACCCGGGCCTGCTGTTCGACGTCGACACGCGGGAGGATCTGGAGCGGGCCCGCTCGGCGACGCGATCCATCGAGATCGAAGCGGGGCGAGCGGCGGACGGAGACGCGGCTCCGGGGGCCCCGGAGTGATCGGCAGGCAAAAACGGAGGATGCGGACAACATGTCGAGTCTGAGCATCGAAGAGCGGTTCACGCTGGACGCGCCACCCTCGGCGGTCTGGCGCTTCCTGACGGACCCGGAGCGGGTGGTACGCTGCCTCCCGGGCGCCGAGCTCACGGGGCAGCAGGACGAGTCGACGTACGAGGGCTCCCTGAAGGTGAGCGCCGGCCCGGTGACGGTGGCGTACCGGGGCACGGCCGTCTTCGAGGAGGTCGACGACGAGAAGCGTTACGTACGCATCGTCGGGCGCGGACGCGAGCGGTCGGGCTCGGGCAACGCGTCGATGACGATGGAGAGTCGCGTCGAGGAAGCCGAGGGCGGCGGTACCGCGGTCTCCGTCACCGCCGACGTGCGGGTCACGGGCAAGATCGTGCGCTTCGGAAGGGGGATGATCGAGAGCGTGTCCGCGGAGATGTTCTCGGACTTCACGAAGCGCCTGGAGGAACGGGTCCGGGATGAAGAGGGGGTGGCCTCGCCGGAGACGGATCAGGAAGCGGAGGTCACGTCGGATTCCGGCCGGCGAGGGCGAGCCGGGGCCGACGGGCCCCCGGAGGCCGGGCCCGCGTCCGACGACGGTGCGGCCCGGGAGCGTGCTTCACGAGGCAGCGGCGGGCCCGAAGCGGAGACCCGCGGCGACGGGGAGGAGTCGGCGGACGACACCCTGGCCCTCCTGCCCCTCCTGTGGCGCTCCTTCAAGCGCTGGCTCGGGGGACTGTTCGGATAGCCCCTCGGGCGCGGGCGTCGGTGGCCGGGACCCGTGTCTCCGAGAGCGCGTCCGCCAGGGTCTCGAGACTCGCCAGGTTGTGCACGGGCCGGAAGTCGTCGACGTGGGGAAGCATGGCGCGGACCCCCCGGGCTTCCGGACTGAACTCGCGATAGCGCAGGAGGGGGTTCAGCCAGATCAGCCTGCGGCATGACGCCCGCAGACGCTCGGTCTCCCCGTCGAGCAGGTCGGGATCGTCACGGTCGAGGCCGTCGGTGATGAGGAGGACCACCGCGCCCTGGGCCAGGAGGCGGCGACCCCAAACCCGGTTGAACTCGTGGAGGCACGGGCCGATGCGCGTGCCGCCCTCCCAGTCCCGGACCCGACGTCCCATCTCGGAGAGCGCCGCGTCGGGATCCCGATGCCGCAGAATGCGGGTGACGTTCGACAGCCGGGTTCCGAACAGGAACGTGTGGATCCTGTCCCGATGGCCGGTGAGGGCATGGAGGAAGCGGAGGAGCATCCGGGTGTAGCCCGCCATGGAGCCGGAGATGTCGCAGAGAACCACGAGGGTCGGAGCACGCACGCGCCGTGTCCGCCGGGCGAGGGGGATGAAATCGGTCCCCCCGCGACGGGCCGCGTCCCGCACGGTGCGTCGCATGTCCACCATTCCCCGGGCGGTGGGAGACCGCCACCTCCGGATCCGGATCTCCGGGGTCGGGAGTCGCATGCGCTCGAGCATTCGCTCGGCCTCGGCGAGCTCGGCGGAGGACATCTGCTCGAAGTCCTTCTCCCGGAGCGCCTCGGCATCGCTGAACGCGGTCCGGACCAGCTCGGACTCTGGAGTCTCCACGTCGTCCTCGGATGTCGAGGTCGCCTCTCGCTCCAGCGCGTCCCAGACCCGACGTCGGGCGTGGGCGGGAGGCGCATCGGGCGTCAGTCGGCTGGCGGCCAGGAGCTCTTCCAGGACCCGGTTCACCGGCCGCTCCGGGTCGCGCCAGTACACCCGGAACGCCTCCTCGAAGACCGGCCGGTCCTCGGGCCTGCGGACCCACGACGCGTGGAGCGCCCAGAAGACCTCGTCTCTGCGGGTCACGTCCACCTGCGCCAGGGCTTCGAGACCGACGAGGACCCGGGCGGGACCGACACCCAGCCCCGCCGCGCGGACCAGACGACCGAAGCGGACGACCCTGTCGACCAGAAGCCCTGGCAGCGCATGGCGCTGCACCGTCACGGACGCTCCGCCAGGCTCCGCTCGACCTCGGCGAGGGCGTCCCGGGCCGGATCGCCCCGGACACGATCGATGTCGTCCTCGTACTTCAGGAGGATCCCGAGGGTCTCGTCGATGGTGGGAGCGGTGACCCGGTCGGAGCCCAGGGCCATGAGCGCTCGCGTCCAGTCGATGGACTCGGCCACGCCCGGCGGCTTGTAGAGCTCCATGCGGCGCAGTCTCTGGACGAAGCCCACCACCTGGGCCAGCAGCGCCTCTCCCGCGTCGGGCACCCTGACCTGGACGATCCGAAGCTCCCGCTCGGCGTCGGGATAGTCGAGCCAGTGGTAGAAGCAGCGGCGCCGGAGGGCGTCGTGGATCTCCCGGGTCCGGTTGGAGGTGATGACCACCACCGGCGGCCGCTCGGCCCGGAGGGTTCCGATCTCGGGCACGCTGATCTGGAAGTCGGACAGCACCTCCAGAAGGAAGGCCTCGAAAGGCTCGTCGGCCCGGTCGATTTCGTCGATGAGCAGAACCGGGGGCGCGACGCCCTTCGAGTCGATGGCCTCCAGCAACGGCCGCCGTATCAGGAAGCTCTCGCTGAAGAGGTCCCTCCCGAGGGTGGCCCGATCCGCCTGGTCCGCGGCCTCCGCGATCCGGATCTCCACCATCTGACGCGCATAGTCCCACTCGTAGACGGCGGAGGCCAGGTCCAGCCCCTCGTAGCACTGCAGACGGATCAGGGTCCGCTCGAGACCGGAGGCCAGCACCTTCGCCACCTCCGTCTTGCCCACGCCCGCCTCCCCCTCCAGCAAGAGCGGACGCTCCAGGGCCAGGGAGAGATGGATCGCCGTGGCCAGCGCCCGGTCCGCGATGTACTCCTGGCTTCGCAGCAGCTCCAGGACGGTGTCGACGGAGCCGGGGCGTCCTCCCGGCTCCGTCATCGCGGCTCGCTCTCCTCGTCGCCTCCGCGGCGGCCGGAGGTCGTCTGTGAGCTCAAGCGCACGCCTCGACGGCTCGCTTCGCCATGACCTTCACCAGGTGCGCCCGGTACTCGGCGCTCGCGTCCAGGTCCGAGGTCAGCGCGCCGGGATCGACGTCGACTCCGTCGAGGGCCCCGGCGTGGAAGTCCGAGGACAGGGCATCCTCCATCTGCGGGACCCGGAAGACACCGGGGCCGGCTCCCGTGACGGCCACCCGGACCGCGCCGTCGGACTGCGAGACCATGACCCCGACGATGGCGTACCTGGACGCCGGATTCGGGAACTTGGCGTAGGCCGCGCGCTCGGGTACGGGGAAGCGGACGGTCTGGATGAGCTCGTCGCCCTCCAGGGGCGTCTGGAACATCCCCTGGAAGAAGTCCTCGGCGGCGATCTCGCGGCGGTCCGTCCTCACCGTGGCTCCGAGCGCCACCAGTGCCGCCGGGTAGTCGGCGGCCGGATCGGCGTGGGCGATGGCGCCGCCCAGCGTGCCGCGGTTGCGCACCTGCGGATCGCCGATGCGGGACGCCAGGTCGGCCAGGCCCGGGATCGCCTGCCGAACCACGTCGGATTCGGCCACGGCGGCGTGGGTCATGGCCGCTCCCACGACGACGTCGTCCCCGTCCCGCTCGAGGCCCCGGAGCTCGGCCAACGCCTTGACGCAGACGAGGCGGTCGGGTGACGCCATCCCCAGCTTGAGGAGTGGGATCAGGCTCTGCCCCCCGGCCAGGAACTTCCCGGCGTCGGCCGAGCCGATGGCCGACCTCGCCTCGTCGAGCGTCGTGGCCCGCTGGAACTCGAAGTTCTCCATCATCGACCTCCCTGTCCGCCGTTCATCGCCCGCCAGACCCGCTCGGGGGTGGCCGGCATGTCCATGTGCTCCACCCCGTAGTCCGACAGCGCGTCCACCACCGCGTTGATCACCGCGGGTGGGACGCCGATGGAGCCCACCTCCCCGACCCCCTTCGCCCCGAGGGGATTGTGGGTGCACGCCGTGATGTGGTGCCCTGTCTTGAAGAAGGGCAGGTCGGCGGCCCGGGGCATCGTGTAGTTCATGTAGGAGCCGGTCACGAGCTGCCCGTCGTCGTCGTAGACGCAATGCTCGAGGAGCGCCTGGCCGATGCCCTGGGCGAGGCCACCGTGCATCTGGCCCTCCACGATCATCGGGTTGACGATGGTGCCGACATCGTCGGCGCAGCTCACGTTCACGAGCTCGACGACCCCCGTCTCGGGATCGACCTCCACCTCGACGACGTGGGCCCCGGCGGGGAAGGCGAAGTTCTTCGGGTCGTAGAAGGCCGTCTCCTCCAGACCGGGCTCGAGGCCCTCCGGGTAGTTGTGCGGCACGTACGCCGTGAGGGCCACGTCCCCGAGGGTGACCGACTTGTCCGTGCCGGCCACGGTGAACGTGCCGTCCTCGAAGGTCACGTCCTCGTCCGACGCTTCCATGAGGTGCGCCGCGATCTTCGACGCCTTGTCGATGATCTTGTCGATGGCGTTGTAGATGGCCGACCCTCCCACCGCCAGGGAACGGGAGCCGTAGGTGCCCATTCCGAACGGAACCTTCTCGGTATCGCCGTGGACGACCTCGACCTGATCCGCCGGGACGCCGAGGCGCTCCGAGACGATCTGGGCGAAGGCGGTCTCGTGGCCCTGACCGTGGCTGTGGGCCCCGGTGAACACCGTCACGGAGCCCGTGGGGTGGACACGGACCTGGCCCACCTCGAACAGTCCCGCCCGGGCGCCCAGGGCACCGGCCACCGCCGAGGGCGCGATCCCGCACGCCTCGATGAACGTGGAGAGCCCGATGCCCCGCAGCTTGCCTCGGGACGCGGCCTCCTCCCGTCGGTCCTCGAAGCCCTCCCAGTCCGAGATGCGGAGCACCTCGTCGAGGGTGCCGTCGTAATCCCCGATGTCGTACTCCAGCGCCACCGGCGTCTGATAGGGGAACTGATCGGGCTGGATGAAGTTCTTCCGCCGGATCTCCACACGATCCATCCCGAGGGTCCGGGCCGCCTTGTCCACCAGCCGCTCCAGGAGGAAGGCGGCCTCGGGGCGGCCGGCCCCGCGATAGGCGTCCACCGGCACCGTGTTGGTGAAGACGCCCTTCACGTTGGCGTAGATCGCCGGAGTCGTGTAGCAGCCCGCGAAGAGCGTGGCGTACAGGTAGGTGGGCACGGATGGTCCGAAGGTGCTCAGATACGCGCCCAGATTGGCGTCGGTGTGGACCCGGAGCCCCAGGAAGGTCCCGTCGGCGCTCAGCGCCAGCTCACCCTTCGTGACGTGATCCCGGCCCTGCGCGTCGGACATGAACGACTCCGACCGCTCGGCGGTCCACTTCACGGGTCGTCCCACCTTCCGGGACGCCCAGGTCGTGATGACTTCCTCGGCGTAGTGGAAGATCTTGGAGCCGAATCCACCGCCGACGTCGGGCGAGACCACCCTCAGCTTGTGCTCGGGGATGCCCATGACGAAGGCCCCCATGAGAAGCCGGATCACGTGGGGGTTCTGGCTGGTCGTGTAGAGGGTGTAGGCGTCGGCGTTGGCGTCGTACTCGCCGATGGCCGCCCTGGGCTCGATGGCGTTGGCCACGAGCCGGTTGTTGACCACCTGCAGGCTCACCACGTGGTCCGCCGACTCGAACGCGGCGTCCGTGGCCGCCTGGTCACCGATCTCCCAGTCGAAACAGAGGTTGGCGGGCGCGTCCTCCCAGACCAGCGGCGCCTGGTCGGCGCGGGCCTGGGCAAGGCTCGCGACGGCCGGTAACGGCCGGTAGTCCACCTCCACCAGCGCCGCCGCGGCCTTCGCCTCCTCTCTGCTCTCGGCGACGACGACGGCGACCGGATCCCCGACGTGGCGGACACGACCCTGCGCCAGGACCGGATGGGGCGGCTCGACCATGGGCGAGCCGTCCTTCGAGTGGATCTGCCATCCGCACGGGAGGCCGCCGATCTCGTCGGCGGCCACGTCGTCCCCGGTGAAGATGGCCACCACCCCCGGCGCGGCTGCCGCCGAGGCGGTGTCCACGCCGGCGATCTCGGCGTGGGCCTCCGGTGACCGGACGATGTGGGCCCAGACCTGACCCGGTCGGTCGATGTCGTCGGTGTAGCGCCCCCTCCCCGTGACGAAGCGGGCGTCCTCCTTCCTGCGAAGCGCGGCTCCGATCCCCGTGTCCGTCATCTCAGCCTCCAAGCTCCGCCGCCGCGCTCTGGATCGCGGTGACGATGTTGTGGTAGCCGGTGCACCGGCAGAGGTTGCCCTCCAGCCACTCCCGCACCTCGTGCTCGTCGGGGTCGGGGTTCCGGCGGATCAGGTCGAGTCCGCTCATGATCATCCCGGGCGTGCAGAACCCGCACTGGAGCCCGTGGTGCTCCCGGAAGGCCGCCTGGAGCGGATGCAGCTCCCCATTCGCCGAGAGCCCCTCGACCGTCGTCACCTCGGTTCCGTCGGCCTCCGCGGCGAGCATGGTGCAGGCCTTCACGGAGACGCCGTCCACCTCCACGACGCACGCGCCGCACTGACTGGTGTCACACCCCACGTGGGTGCCGGTGAGGTCGAGAGTCTCACGAACGAGCTCGACGAGCAGGGTCCGGCCTTCCACGTCGGCCGTGACCGGATCGCCGTTCACGGTCAAGGAAACCGTAGTCATGGGACGCCTCCCGGGAAGGGCGACCGTCCCCCCTCGATCTCCCCTCCCGAAGCGAGGACCGAAGCGGTCACCGAGCCCGGAGCCCGGCGTTCGGGGGAGGGCCATAGTGGGTTGCCTTGGCCGGTCGGGTCAAGCCGGAGCCTCCACACCGCGGGGGGTACCCGACCGGGGGGAAGCGCATCCGGCCAGCCGCCTCGGGCGGAGCCCACGCCGTGGAGGTCAAGGTCCCGCTGTGGGCGATCTCCAGCGCATCCCCTCGACGGCTTTGGTGAGAACGCCGCGCCGTCCATGGCAGCCGGTAGCGTGTTCCGCACGGGTATCCTATAATCAGCTTAGGTTACTCATTCGGGAGCGTGCGGTGGGCGTCGACGCGAACACGTTGTACGGGACCCTCAACCTGCTGGTGCTCCAGGCGCTTCGAGACGGACCGCTCCACGGCCTGGCCGTGAGTCGCCGCATCGAGGCCGCGACCCGTGGAGCGCTGCGGATCGAAGAGGGGGCGCTCTATCCGGCGCTCCACCGCCTGGAGCGTGACCGGTTCCTGGAAGGGGAGTGGGGACGAACCGACGAGAACCGCCGTGCCAAGTTCTACACGCTCACCCGAAAGGGACGACGACATCTGGAGCGTGAGACGGCCCGGTGGACCCGGCACGTAGCGGCGGTGGCCGGGCTCCTCGAGATCGAAGCCCCCTGGTGGGAGGCGTGATCCCATGGAGTGGCGGGACGTCTGGCGCTCGCTCTTCCCTCGGCGTGCCGTCGACGGGGACGTCGAGGAGGAGCTCCGGTTCCACATCGAGGAGAGGGTCCGTGAGCTGCGGGACCGGGGATGGGACGAGGAGGACGCCCGCACGGAGGTCCTTCGGAGGTTTGGAGACGTCCGTTCCGTCGAGGACGCGTGCAGGCGTCTGAATGTCCAGAGGGTCGAGGACGAGAGGAGGAGGAGGACGATGGAGGGGATGATGAGGGATCTGCGACACGCGTTCCGGACGCTGGCGCGAAGCCCCGGCTTCACGGGGACGGTGGTGGTGACCCTGGCTCTGGGGATCGGTGCCACCACCGCCGTCTTCGGCGTGCTCGAGGCGGTGGCGCTGCGGCCGCTTCCCTTTCCCGATGCCCATCGCCTGGCGGTGGTGTGGCAGAACGATCGGGCGACGGGAACCACCAGGGAAGCCGCGTCCACGGCGGATTACTACGACTACGTGGAACGGAGTCGCACCTTCGAGGAGCTGGCGATGTACTCCCGGGCCACGGCCGTGCTGTCCAGAGACGGCGCGCCCTCGGTCCAGCTCGAGGCCGTGGAGGTGAGCCGGAACCTCCTCGGCGTCCTGGGGATGGAGCCGCGATCCGGGCGGGGATTCACGGCGGCCGAGGACCGTCCCGACGGTCCCGGGGCGGTGATGCTCACCGAGGCCGCGTGGCGAGACTTGTTCGGCGCCGATCCGTCCATCGTGGGAGAGAGCGTCACCATCGACGGCCGCGCGCACGAGGTCGTCGGCATCCTGCCGGCAGCCGTCGACGCGCTGACCAGGGAGGCCGACATCTGGCTCCCCATCCGCCAGTCGCCTGCCGTCGCCACCCGACCGAACCACTGGGTCCGCGTCCTCGGCCGGCTGTCGACGGGGACGGGCGTCGGGGCCGCCCAGGAGGAGATGGCCGGGATCATGGCCGATCTGGAGGTGGAGTACCCCGACGACAACGTGAACCGCGGCGCCTTCGTGGAGTCCCTGGCCGACGTGGGCCGCGGAGAGGCCAGGAGGACGCTCTGGGTGCTGTTCGCCGCCGTGATGGCGGTTCTGGCCATCGCCTGCGTGAACGTGGCCAACCTACTCCTCGCCCGTGGTGTTGGACGGAGGAAGGAGCTGGCCGTCCTCACGGCGGTGGGGGCGGGACGCTCCGAGGTTCGTCGACGGCTCTTCATGGAAGCCGTGGTCCTCTCGGGGCTCGCCTCCGTGGGCGGCGTGGCGTTGGCCGCCTTCGGCAATCGAGCCCTCTTTCGCCTCGCTCCGGCGGACCTCCAGGCGCTGGGTACGCCCGAGCTGAACCTCGCCGTCCTCGTCTTCGCCCTTCTCATCACGGGCTTCATCTGCCTGGGGTTCGGGCTGCTTCCGACGATCCAGGCCAGGCGCCTGGACATCCAGGCCGAGCTGAAGGACGGGCACGGGACCGGAGGACGCGGCGGCGACCTGAAGCTGCGCCGCATCCTGGTCTCGGCCCAGCTGGCCCTGGCCGTCGCCCTCCTGCTCGGGGCGACCC
>JAWVZK010000109.1:0-11367 GCA_033722275.1 Longimicrobiales bacterium
ACCCCCGGGACCTCCCCCACGCCCGGAACGCCGGCCACGCCCGGGATCCACACCACCCGCCCCTCCCCGTCGACCAGAAGGGGGACGCGTCCGCGCGCCGTCGCCGGGACCCGCGCCTCGAGCAGGACCTTCTTCACCTTGCGACCTCCTCCGGACACACCCAGGCGATCACCGGGCCGACGGCCGCGGAGCCGGAGGGGGAAGCGCACGGCGTCGGCGCGGAGGACGATCTCCCCGGACGCGGCGCCCTGCCACCGGTGGATCCGTCGCGAAGCCGGAGCGCCCGGTCGGGGGCCGTCGTCGCCCGGGGAAGTTCCGCCGGTGGAAGCGACGTCCGTGGGAGAGGCGGGAGCCGGCGCCGGCGCCCAGCAGACACGGTACCGGCTCCCCCCGATGCGGGCGTCGCCCTCACCCCGTCCGGGCCCGGGGATGCACAGTCCCTCGTCGTCCGGCGCCCGGGCCTGCTCCCCGGCCTCGACGCCGATGCGGAGTCGCTGCAGCGCCCGGGCCAGCACGACGCCCGAGCCGAGCTCCACACGCCCGCTGCTGCGTCCCGAGGCGGCGAAGGCGAGGGCGCGGTCCGTCCCGGCCCGGTCAGGCGCCGGCAGGTCCAGCCGATCACGCACCAGGTGACGGAGGACCCGGCCCCCCAACTCGGGTCCCAGGGCCAGGAAGGCGTCCCGGTCCACCGAGACGGCGGGCCCGGCGTCTCCCGACTCCCCGGTCCGCGGATCCAGGCCGTCGACGATCCGCTCCAGCGCCTGGCGCCACGCCTCCCGCTCCTCACCGGCGATGCCCGACAGGCGGACCAGGGCACGGCGAGCCCCGGGGACCGCCTCCTCGGCCAGGGGCAGGATCCGGTGACGCAGCACGTTGCGGGCGTACCCCGCCTGGCGGTTGGTGGGGTCCTCGCGCCAGGGGACGCGGTGGCGCCGGGCGTACGCGTCCAGCTCCTCGCGCCACAGCGGGAGCAACGGGCGCACGAGGCCCGGCGCCCGGTATGCGGGGATGCCGGTGAGCCCGTCGACGCCCGTGCCGCGGAGGGCCCGGAAGAGGACGGTCTCGGCCTGGTCGTCGGCGTGATGGGCGGTGAGAAGGAGGGCGGGCTCCCGGCGGCCGCGGCACGCGTGGAGGAAGGCGTATCGGGCGGTGCGGGCCGCCCCCTCGGAAGGCCGCCCGCCCTCCCTCCGGTCGACCTGGTCCCATCGGGCCGTGGTCAGCTCCACGTCCCACGCCGTGCACAGACCCCGGACCCAGGCGGCGTCGGCGTCGGAGCCCGGCCGCATGCCGTGGTCGAAATGGGCGGCCCGGAGGTGCGCCCGCCCGAGCCCGAACCGGAGGGCGTGTAGGAGGACGCACGAGTCCAGCCCGCCCGAGAGGGCGACGACCAGCGTCGGAGGAGGGCGGTCCCCCGCTCCGAGCCAGGGCTCCAGCGCCTCCGCCACGGCGGCGGTCACCAGGCCGCTCACGACGGCTTCCCGCTCCCTCGACGGCACGGTGGGGGCGGTCGACCCGCCACCTCTTCCAGCACTCCGGCGAGGAGATCCGGCCGGTCCGACTGGATGGCGTCCACGCCCCAGGCCAGGAGGCGCCGCATGTCGTCGGGGTCGTCCACGGTCCAGACGTGGACGGGGATGTTCCGGCGCTGGGCCTCCCGGACGAGGCGCGGGGTGACGACGCGCCGGCCCTTCCAGTGCTCGGGGATCTGGAGGGCGTCCACCGGCGGGGTGTACGGTCCTCCCCCCGGGAGGTGATGGAAGAGCCAGAAGAGAATGCAGTGGCGGCGACTGGCGCCCCACGGGCCCTCGTAGCCGCGGGCGTCCACCCGGTTCCGCTCGTGCTCGGCGGCGACCAGGACCCGATGCGTCTCCCCGCGGCGGCGCACCACCTCCACCAGCGGGCCCGCCACCCGGGCCTCCTTCGTTTCCACGTTGAGCCAGACGTCGGGGCACGCGTCCATGAGCTCGTCCAGGGTGGGGATGGTGACCCCCTGTCCCCGGAAGGAGGTCCGCCCGTCGGGATCCACGAAGTGGTACCCGGCGTCGAGGCGCTTCAGCTCCTCGACGGTGAGATCGGCGACGGCACCCACCCCGTCGGTGGTGCGATCGACGGTGGCGTCGTGGATGACCATCACCTCACCGTCGGCGGAGAGCCGCACGTCCAGCTCGAGCATGTCCGCGCCCCACTCCTCCACCGCGGCGCGGAACGCCGCCAGGGTGTTCTCCGGCGCGAGCTTCGCACCGCCTCGGTGCGCCACCAGCATGGGCGCCCCCGCCAGGTACGGACGTCCCGGACGGGGGCGAAGCCACTTCATCGACCGGGTGGCCTCAGGTGGACGCCTGCGCCGTCTCCACGTACTCGATCTCCTCGTCCGAGAGGTCGTGGTAGAGGTAGAGGACGCGGTCGATGAGTCCGCTGGTCATCTCCAGCTCACGCTCCAGCTTCCCCTGCTCCTGCACGTCGTCGCCGTCCAGGCTCTCCTCCAGCTCCACGACCCGGCGGGCCAGGAAGCCGAGGAAGTCGGCGACGACCTGGGGCCGTGGGTTGGCCGGCGAGAGGGCGTCGGGCATGACCTCCGTCAGGAGCAGGCCCCGCATGTACGCCAGGAGCCCGGGGAAGGTGAGCTCGACGATGGGGCCGTCCTCCAGCGCCTCCTCGTCGGTGATGTGCTCCCACTCCAGCTCGTTCCAGTAGAGGTCCTCGGCCTCGCTCATGAGGTGCGTGCGCGTCTCCTCCGGGAGCGGGTTGTCGGCCCCGGCCGTGGGAGGCTCGAGCTTGCGGTCGAGGATGCGCTCCATGCGCTCTCGGCGCCCGGTGAGGATGGTGTCGGCGCGTCCGGTCATCGGTAGGTCTCGGCAGTCGGTTCGAAATCGTCGTCGGTGGGGATCCCCAGGGGATCCAGCATTTCAAGTTAGAACCGGTGGACGCCCCTGGGAAATACGGAAGGCGAGGCCCCACCGGCATCCGCCTGGAGCTTGGAACGGGGATTGCTCCCTTGTGAGGGTGCACGAACCCGAGCGAGCAAACCAACAGGCCATCGAGGAGGCCGACAATGGCATCCGAAGGAACCGAAGGACGCATCGAGCTCGACTCCGGAGACTGGACGTGGCGGGTCACCGACATGGGCGCGGGTACCGCTCCCTACAAGGTGGGCAACCGCCCCGCAGGCGAGGGCGATCCCGACCCCCGACCCGAGAGCCCGCCCGTCCTCGTCCTCGAAGACCCCGACGATCCGGACCACTGGATGACCCGCGAGCTGGATCGGGCCCGGCGCGGCGAGGAGATCACCGGGGAGAGCGTCAGCTCCCTCGGAAAGGACCCGGACCAGCGCCAGGTCGTCGACGACGAGGGCACCATCTGGAGGGTCGAGAGCATCCGCGGTCCGGAAGCGACCCGGGAAGGCGCCGATTTCGAGGAGGCACCCGGCAAGGTGAAGGTCACCAGCGAGGGCGGCCCCGAGCGCACAATCTCAATGCCCGAAGGACGCTATCTCGGCCAGCTCACCCGGGAGGAGCTGGTGCAGCTCGTGGGCAGCGGACCCGGAGATTCCTAGACCGGCCCGTCCGCCTCGACGTTTCGTATTTCACAGTCGAGAAACGAGGCGGGGGTCATGAGCGGTGCGGTAGAGGAAGGCGACGTCTTCTTCCTCTACCGCGACGTCGTCGGGGTGGACCCGGATGATCCGGGACCCGCGGCTCGCTCAGTACTCCCCGACGCTCCCGAACTCGGGGTGGATCCAGGCGTCGGACCAGTCGGAGCGCGTCTCGGTGAGGATCCGGTCCACGGCCTCGAGGACCTTCTCCCTCCTCAGGGGCTTGAAGAGGATGGCGTTGGCGCCGTAGTCCTCGGCCAGGAGGAGCTGATCGGCGTTCGCCCCCGAGATGGCGATGATGGGGATGGTGTCCCCGCCGTCCCGGAGCGTGCGGATGAGACGGAGCCCGTTGAGGACGGGCATGCGGAGGTCGCTGACCACCGCACGGATGTCCGAGCGACGCTCCAGCACGTCCAGTGCCTGCTGACCGTCGGCGACGCTCACCACCTTGTGGCCGGCGGAGCCGAGGATCTCGGAGAGGAGGGTTCGATCGGAGGGGTCGTCGTCGACCACGAGGATGTATGCCATGCGCGGGCGATGAAGCTTCGTCAGAGGTAAGGGCGCGCACGCACCGGCACCGTAGCAGGCCCGACGCATGACGCCCGGTCGCGGTCAGGAAGCCCGGTGGCCCGGGGAGGTCCACGGACCGCTGGACTTCATCGGAGAGGGGGAAAGTTCCCGGTCCGGACACGCGTCCAATGTGCCTCGAATGATCGCGGACGCGCACCCTTTGTCAACGCACAGAAAAGGCGCAACGACACCGAGTCACCGGCGTCCACCGGCGCCGGATTCGCCCATCATCCATCGTCGCATCGCCAACCGCTGGAGGAAGTACATGCCTTCGAAATGTCGGCGTGTGCATCGCAACCCACCGCCTCGCCACGGAAGCGCCGGGGCCTGTCGATCGTGACCTCCGCTCCCGTATGTTGCTTATACGCGCCGGTCACCTTCGGCCATCGACGACATCATGACATCCAGAGGCGATGAGATCACCCAGCTGATGGATCGATGGAGCGACGGCGACGAAGACGCGTTCGACCGGCTCGTCGAGCTGGTATACGACGATCTTCGCGCCATCGCCCATCGCCACCTGATGATGGGTCCACGGGATGCGGTTCTCGACACGACGGTCCTGGTCCATGAGGCTTACCTCAAGCTCAGCGGGTCGGAGGACGGCGACTGGCCTGGGCGGGCTCAGTTCTTCGCCTTCTGCTCGACCGTCATGCGAAGACTCCTCATCGACTTCGCCCGGAAACGGCAGTCTCTGAAGCGCGGCGGCGCCAGGGTCCGGGTCACTCTGGACGACGCTGCCGCTGTCGTCGAGGAGGAGGTGCTCGAGGTGCTCGCCGTCAACGAGGCGCTCGAGAAGCTCGAGTCCCGCAGCCCCCGAATGGCCCGCGTGGTCGAGTGTCGTTTCTTCGGAGGAATGTCGGTGGCCCAGACCGCCGAGGCCCTGGGGACGTCCGTGCGTACCGTCGAACGGGAATGGACCCGGGCCCGAGTCTATCTACGGAGGGCGTTGGACACCGGGCCGGAGGCCGAGCCGTGAGCGAACGGTCGAACGCACCGGGCTCGGAAGCGCACGATCGGTGGCGAGAGATCGATCGACTCTTCGAAGCGGTGCTGGACGTTCCACCTTCGGAGCGCGACGACTTCCTGATCGAACGCTGCGGAAGCGATACCTCGCTCCTTCGACGCGTGCAGGAGCTTCTCTCGGCCGTGAGCGATCCGGATCCTCGCTTCGACGGACCTGGGGAGGCGCTAATGGCCGCGCTGACGGCGGAGCGGGTCCCCGACGACGCCGGCGGGCTCAGACCCGGAGACCTCGTCGGCCGCTACCACATCCTCGACGAGCTCGGCCGGGGCGGTATGGCGACAGTGTACGATGCCGAGCGTGCCGACGGAGCCTTCGAGCAACGGGTCGCCCTCAAGGTCCTCCGCCGAGGGCTGGACACGGAGGATATCGTAGGCCGGTTCCTGGGAGAGCGACAGATCCTCTCGGGTCTGGAGCACCCCAACATCGCGCGCCTGATCGACGGCGGAGCCACGGCCGATGGCCGTCCCTATCTGGTGATGGAGCGGGTAGCGGGTGAGCCGATCACGGATTGGGCCGACCACCGGGAGCTTTCGGTGCGCGAGCGGGTCGAGCTCTTCGTCCAGGTGGCCGACGCGGTGCAGTATGCCCACCAGAGGCTGGTCATCCATCGGGACCTCAAACCGTCGAACATCCTCGTCGACGAGAACGGTACGGTGAAGCTGCTGGACTTCGGCATCGCGAAGCTCCTCGACTCCACGGGTCAGGCAGCGGCCGATAGCCTCACCCGCACAGGGATCCGCCCCCGCACGCCCGCCTACGCCAGCCCGGAGCAGATCAGGGGCGAGCGAGTCACGACCGCGTCCGACATCCACCAGCTGGGCACCGTGCTGTACGAGCTGCTCAGCGGCCGGCGACCCTTCGAGGGATCGGGGACCGAGCTCGAAACCGCAATCATGAGCGGCAAAGTGCGACGGCCCAGCGAAGTGGCCGACGAGGGACTCCGTTCGGTCCTCCGTGGGGACCTGGACGCCATCGTACTGACCGCCATGCACGTCCAGCCAGAACGGCGTTACGCGTCCGCCGCGGATCTCGCTGCAGACATCCGGCGGTACCTCGACCATCAGCCCGTGCAGGCACGGCCCGATACCTTCGCCTACAAGGCACGGCGGTACGCCAGACGCCGGCCGGAGGTGGTCGTCACGCTGTCGGCCTTCGCGCTGCTGCTGGCGGGATACGTGGTGACGCTCGTGCGCGCCGCCGAGCGTCTGGAAGCCGAACGCGACCGGGCACGGGTGGAGTCGGTGCGGGCCCAGCAGGTTTCGGAATTCCTCATCGATCTTTTCCGGGCCAGCGACCCCAACACGTCGTTCGGGGAGGATCTCTCGGCCTTCGATCTCCTCGAGCGTGGAGAGGAGCGGGCGGACCGGCTCGCCGGTCAGCCCGAGCTCCAGGCGGAGATGCTCGGGGTGATCGGCGGCATGTACATGAGCCTCGGTCGTCTCGATCGCGCCGAGCCCATCCTCCGTCGGACCCTGGACCGGCTCCAGACCGCCGAATCGGTGCCACCCGCCGAGCTCGCCGTCGGGCTCGGACAGCTCGGTGACCTCCTGCAGCGCATGGGCCGCTACGACGAGGCGGACTCGCTTCTCGTCGCGTCCGTCGACATGGCGCGCCAGTCCGGCGACGCCGACGTGGAGGCGAACTACCTGAACGCCTACGGGCACAGTCTGTTGGCGCAGGGAAGCTACCGACGCGCGGAGGAGGTGTTTCGCGAAGCGCTCGACGTACGGCGCGACTTGTCCAGGGACGACGAGAGCACGGCACGCAGCCTCCAGGGGCTGGGCATCGCGCTCGAAGAGCAGGAGCGGTTCGATCCGGCCGAGGCGTCGTACATCGCCGCCCTGGAGATGATGGAGTCGATCGATCCGGAGCACACGCAAGTCGCGTCCACGCTCTCTTCGCTCGGACGCCTGTACATGACCCAGGGAAGGTTCGCCCGGGCCGATTCCGTCCTACGCAGGTCCCTGTCGTTGAACCAGCGTCGACTGGGACCCCGGCACCCGTGGCTCGGACTCCCGCTGAACGAGCTCGGCATGGTCGCGGCCAGACAAGGCCGTTACGAGGTCGCCGAGCAGTACTTCCGCGAGTCCCTGGCGATCCAGGAGGAGGCCCTCGGCCCCGCACACCCGGAGGTCGCGGTCGCCGTGAACAACATCTCGTTCACCCTCATCCAGCAAGGTCGGCTCGAGGAGGCGCTTCCCTTGCGACGCCGGGCGCTGGAGATCGCGCGGGCAGCGATCGGCGATAGCCACGACAACACCGGGTGGTTCGCCTACAACCTGGGCTATCTCCTAGAGCGGCTCGGCGACCTGGACGGAGCCGAGCGTCACTACCGCGAGGGACTCGCGATCCTGCGCCGTGCTCTACCGGACGGGCACTTCCGAACCACGACGCCGATGGTCGCCCTCGGCGACCTCCTCGCCAGGACCGGACGCGAGTCCGAAGGGGCGGCGTTGCTCCGCGAGGCGCTCGAGGATCGGATCTCCGATGGGGCGGCTCCGGCGGCCGTGGCGGATGTCGAAAGTATGCTCGGGGGGGCTCTGGCCAGCATGGGACGGGACGAAGAGGCGCAGGAGCTGCTCGAGGGTGGCCTGTCGAAGCTGGAAGACGCCCTCGGACCCGACGCGGATCTCACCGAAGCCGCCCGCGAGCGGCTGGCGGCCTTCCGGAACCGGTAGCGGAGCTCGAGAGAGGGGACCGCAACCGGGTGCTCCCAGCCGCCCATAGGCCGGTGGGCCGGGAGACCTGCCGTGGGGGACGGCTTTTCAAGGCGTCGGGGCTACGACGTGGGCGCGGCGTCAGGGCGCTGTGCGGCGAATGGCGGACCTCGGGCCTCCACGACGTTCGTAGGTGTGAGGATCGTCCGTTCTCCAGGGAGGCCCAGAATGACCCGCCGCAGCTACGCCCTCATCACCACCGCGCTGCTCCCATTGATGCTGGCTTGCGGCCGATCCGGTCCCGCCGACCCCTTGGACGAACCGGAGAGCCTCTACAACGAGTCTCCCTGCGTCGGCCTGGACCTGGCGGCTACCTCCGGTATGCCCCTGGCAGAAGTCACCCTAGGCTCTCTTCCTTCGGGGTTCTCATCACCATTTGCCGCCGCGCTGAACGCCGAGGACGGCGAGCCCGACGCCTTCGCATACGTCCGGCCCGACAGTGCCGGTCGGCTCTATCTGACCGTTCCCATCCACCCCGACGAGCCGGTGGACGGCGGCAGTGTCTCGTTGACCTTCACCGATGGGACGCAGGCGTGTCCGGCGGTGGACTTCACCATCCTGGCCATGCCACCCGCCGAGGGGGAGCTCGCCGCAGCCGTCGAGGGCCTGCAGCAAGTCATCGCCGCCCAGGCAGCACTCTTCGGTGGCACCTCGGAAGAGTTGCGAGCGACGCCCATCGACAGCGTGCCCCCCTCCCTTTGGCCGGCCGCCCTGGTCCAGACCCTTCTGGACGACCCCGACAACGACGAGTCCCTCCTCGCAGTCGCCAACGGCGCGATGGGCGAGGACGCCCTGAGGTGGGTGAACGGACTCACGGCTCTGACCGGCCTTCGACAAGCCCTGGAGGCCGCTCCGTCCGCTGCTCCATCGCCTTCTCAGTTGGCGCCGCGGCCCTCGGACCCGGCCCGGCTCGACGCCCAGATCGATCTGCTGTGCAGCGCCGATTACATCGCCACCGACGAAAAGCTGAATGAATGCATGGAGCTGGCCTCGAGCATGGCGGCCTCCACCACGGGACTGAGTCGGGAGGTAGCGGATGACATCCAGTCGGCCTTCGCGGAGTTGGCGAGCCACAACCTCCCGCTCGCCGGTGAGCTCCAGACCATCTTCGCCGCCATGTTCTGGATCATCTACACCGAGCGCGAGTTGACGGCCAGCGTGCTTCCGTCCCGCTTCGTGGATGCCGAAGCCGCGGCGCATCCGGAACGGATGCCGGAAGACGACGACTCGTACGGTCAGGTGGATCTCAGCGTGCGTGCGGCCAGCATCGGCTACGACATGCAGGCCCACATCCTCGACGGGATCGCTCAGGCGAAGGCCCTCGTGGACCTCACCGGGAAGTTCGACTTCAGCACAGGAAC
Organism: Longimicrobiales bacterium; assembly: GCA_033722275.1. Classification (GTDB taxonomy): domain Bacteria; phylum Gemmatimonadota; class Gemmatimonadetes; order Longimicrobiales; family Gaopeijiaceae; genus UBA2589. Next base: position 9,268 of record JAWVZK010000109.1, read on the forward strand.
CAAGCTGGACGAGGTGGCGGAGAAGCTGGCGCCGAAGATCGAGTCCCGGATACGGGATGCCGACATCGAGGGCCTTCAGATTCCCGCTGAAGTCGCTCACGTCACGGTGGACAACCCCGACCTCATCGACTACCGGATACTGTCCGGCGACGCCGTGGAGCGCGTCGACAGCCGGAACTTCCAAGGCAAGAAGTGGGGACCGGCCACACTTTCGGTCCGGACAGCCGACGGAGCCTTCGGCGGATCACAGATCGCCGATCAGGTCGACGTGGAAGTCGTCCCGATCCAGATCGTCATCGATCCCGCCGAGGTCCTCCTCCAGGCTTCGGAGTTCGCCATTCTGAGGGTCGAGGTCAAGAACGCGAAATACCCGGGGTCCGTCCGTCTCTTCCAGCCCGAGGAGCTGCAGGGCGAAGCCACACTGGACAAGGGAGACGGCAACGTCCACTTCGTGAGCTACACGGCCCCCCCGACGCCCAATCCCTCGGAGTCCGACCTCGTGGTCGTGGAGCACTTCGCTCGGGTCGGAGCCCGGTACTCGGGCGAACCTCCGCGAAGGGGCACCGCGACCATCCGTTTCGATGGGAAGGTGGTGATCACACCCGAGCCTCCATGCCTCGACCTCAACGAAGAGGTCACCTTCTCGGCCGCGGTGGAGGGACCGGTCAACCAGGAGGTAAGGTGGTCGGCTGTGGAGGGCACAATCGACCAGGACGGCACGTACACTGCGCCGCCGAGTCGTCCCGCCAGTGGCCTCGACACGATCCGCGCCACGAGCGTGGAGGTTGAATCGCTCGTCGGCGAGTTGGTCGTGGCCGTGGGCTGTTCCTGCAACTTCCTTCTGCGCCTGGGAAGTGACGTCATCACCGCTCAGCCCGGTGACGAGTTGAACTTCACGACTGGCTTCGAGCGTGAGCTCCTCTCGGTGGGCGCTAATCGACCCTCCCGGGACTGGGATGTCACGATGATCCCCTTCGACGACACCGACCCCAGCACGTGGCCCGACGCTCCCGGGACCTGGAGCATGAACGTGCAGGGGGACATGGGGCTCACCGCTCCCGACGTCTACTGGGCCACCGGCGAGGAGCCGGCGAATCTCGAACTCGAGACCTTCGAGCCGTTTGTCGAGGTCCGGGGAGAGGTTTCGGGCATCGCCGGTGTCATCAGCAACCCGTCCTACGAGGTGAGCTTCGACTGGTGGTTCTCCATCCAGACCCCCTCCGGCGAGTTCTCCTGCACCGTTCCGGATGCTGGGGAGTAGGCTCTTGGGCCTGGGTGGAGGTGCTGACGTGTTTATTCACCGAGGCCCCGCCGAAGCAGGCTCGATGTGCTTGGTCCACGACCCCGTGCACTCAGCACACGTGCACGAGAACGCGGAGCTCACGCCTGCGGATCGTGAGAATCTGGTCCAGCCCGCGCCTGCCATGGCTCCGCAGCTCGCACACAGCTGTCGGCCCGCTTCCTGATCCGATGCAACGGCCGGTGCCTCACCCGAGGCATCGGCAACGTCCCACTTCGCATCGGCAACGTCCCACTTCTCAGCCGCCCGCACCCGCGGGCGTGAGCAACGTCGTCGCCAGCAACGGATCGTCCAGATCGCGTCGATTCATGACCTACGTCTGATGCACGGCGTGGCGGATGTCCGGACCCTTTCCCGTTCCCTTCCACAGTAGCGGGTCCAGGCGGGGCTCGTGCGACGCACTTGACGACACCCGGGGGCGATACCATGAGCAGACTCCTGCAGCTGACGTTGCTGACCTCGACCATCGCCCTGTTCGCCGCTTGCGGCGTCACCGAGCCGGACACGGGCGGTGAACCACCGGACGTTGCGGGCGTCTCCGTGTCGGCTCCTTCGACGAGTATCGGCATCGGAGCGACGCTGCAGCTGACGGCGACCGTCAGCCCCAGCGGCGCCGCGACGGGCGTCACCTGGTCCAGCGCCGACGAGTCGCGCTTGACGGTCGACTCGAACGGGCTGGTCACCGCTGTGGTGGCCCCCCTGGAGAGCGGGACCGTGCGCATCACCGCCACGAGCGTCGAGAATGCCGCGATCAGCGGAAGCGTGGACCTGACCATCACCTGCGGTCCGCTCGTCTCTTC
>JAWVZK010000110.1:0-11032 GCA_033722275.1 Longimicrobiales bacterium
GCTGGCGCCGTGGCCTCCGACGAGGCGCAGGATCGGGGCGGTCACGATCCGTTCCCGGGTGAGGGGGATTCGGGAGTCCCGGCATCCGCCAGCCCGGCGATCCGCGTCTCGAGAGCGTCGGCCTTCGCCTTCCAGGCCTCCTCGGGGGCGTCACGGAGCTGCAGGAGCTCCGTTCGGATGGCGCCGAGGGGCAGATCGTCCACCGCCAGGCCCGCCTCCACGGCCGCCGCGCCCCGCTCATACACGGCGTAGGCGAGACGGGCCAGGGCGTACGTACGGGGCAGGGGAGAGTAGGCGTCCACGGGATGGAAGGCGTTCTGCAGCAGGACCACCTCGCGGAAGAGGCCCGCCGCCTCGAGGAGGAAGCGCTCGGGATCCTGCAGGGAGTCCTTGCCGATGAGGGCCGCGAGGTCCTCCAGCTCCCCCTCGCGCTGGAGGAGGTCCAGGACCCGGCGACGGAGCGGCACCCACTCCTCTCCGGCGTGCTCCTCCATCCACGCGCCGACCTGGTCCACGAAGAGGGTATAGGAGAGCTCCAGGTCCACGGCGGGGAAGGACCGGCGGTGGGCCATCTCGGCGTCCAGCGCCCACATCGTTCCGGCGACACGAAGCGCCGCCTGCGTCACCGGCTCGGACAGATCGCCTCCCGGGGGCGACACGCTGCCGATGAAGGTCAGCGCCCCCTCCCGCGGGGGAGCGCCCGTGGTGCGGACGCGCCCGGACCGCTCGCTGAGCTTGCCCAGACGGTTGGCCAGGTAGGTGGGATAGCCTTCCTCGCCCGGCATCTCCTGCATGCGGGCGCCCAGCTCTCGGAGCGCCTCGGCCCATCGGGAGACGCTGTCGGCCATGACCGCCGCCCGGTATCCCATGTCCCGGAAGTACTCGCCGATGGTGATCCCGAGGTAGATGGATGCTTCACGGGCGGCCACGGGCATGTTCGAGGTGTTCACCACCAGGACCGTCCGCTCCATGAGGGAACGGCCGGTGCGGGGATCCTCGAGCTCGGGAAACTCGTGGAGGAGCTCGGCGATCTCGTTTCCCCGCTCTCCGCACCCGACGAAGACCACCACGTCGGCGTCGCCGAACTTCGCCAGGGACTGCTCCACCACCGTCTTTCCCGTCCCGAAGCCCCCGGGCAGCGCCACGCTCCCACCCTCCGCCACCGGAAAGAGGAAGTCGAAGACACGTTGGCCGGTGACGAAAGGACGTGCGCCCGCCAGGCGCTCCGCGAACGGCCGGGGCCGTCGGATGGGCCAGCGATGGTGGAGGCCGATCTCGGTGGCGTCCGTCAGCCGCGCCACCGGCGCGTCGGCTCGAAGCTCGCCGGACTCGATCCCCGCGAGCTCGCCCGAGACGCCCGGGGGGACCAGAATCCGGTGCCGGAAGCCCGGGCGCTCCTCCACGGCGCCCAGCACGTCGCCCCCTCGGACGCGGCCTCCCGGCTGCCGCTCCGGCGTGAAGCTCCACGTGGCCGCCGGATCGAGGGTGGCTCGGTCGAGGCCCGGACGCACGAAGACCTCCTCGGGCGACCCCATGCTGCCGAGGGGTCGTCCCACCCCGTCCAGGACGGCGCCGAGAAGGCCGGGACCCAGCTCGGCGGTGAGGGGAGCGCCGCTGGTGGCGACGGGCTCGCCCAGCCGGAGGCCCTGGGTCTCCTCGTAGACCTGGATGGTGGCCACGTCCCCCCGGGTCCGTACGATCTCGCCGAAGAGGCCCCGCTCTCCCACGCGGGCCAGCTCGTAGAGACCGGCACCGGGAAGGGGACCGGCTTCCACCAGCGATCCGGCGATCCGGTGGATGGTCGCGTCGGTCCGCGGCTCCTCCCCGCTCCCCCGCTCCGCGTCGTCTCTCCCCGGTGCCCGACGTGCTCGCGTCATCTCAGCCTCACCCGATAGCCGATGGCCCGACGGAGCAACTCCGTGACGTACTCTTCCGCCTCGCCGGGGCCCCGTTCCAGCTCTGGACCGGGGAAGGGGATGAGGAGCGGGAGATCCGACCGGTCCGGACCCCGACCCACCGACGCCGGGTCCGGGATCAGATCTTCCTGCACGAGGACGACGCCCCACGATGGATGCTCGAGCATCTCGGCGAGGCGCCGGCGTGCGTGCTCGGGGTCGGAGGCCTCCGCGGGATTCAGTCCCGCGAGGCGGAAGCCGAGGGCCACGAAGGGATCGCAGATCACGCCGACCCTCATGACGCCCTCCTCGAAGGCAGGCCCGTGCGCCAGAGGGCGCGACGGAGGACCCGGACCTCCCGGACGTTGCGCGAGACATACAGGAGGACGGGCGCCGACGAGAGTGGATGTCGTCGGGTCTCACCGGCCAGACGGTCGATGCGGGCGTCGAGGATGGCCTTCTCCAGAGCGGTGGCGGCGGCCCCCGGCGTCCCGCGCTCGCTGCGGGCTTGCTCCAGCGCCGTAGCGAAGAGCGTGCCTCGGGTCACGCCCTCGAGGACCCGGTAGGCTTCGAGCCTCCCTTCGCTCTCCGTCGCCGCCAGGAAGTCCTCGGGTCCCAGGACCGTACCGCCTTCGACGTAGAGCCCACGGGGATCCATCTCACCACGGACCGACGCCAGGACGAGGGCGGCGACGACGTTCCACGCGTCCACTTCCTCGTTCGCCCACCGTCGGAGTGGGTCGTCTCCCCGTCGGGCCGCTTCGACGACGGCACGGCTCGAGGCACGTCCCAGTCCAGCCTCCACGGCGAAGAGGTCCGGGCGGCCGGAGACACCGGCCTCGATCTCCGTGAGGCCCTCCGCCAGCGGGTGGCCCCACGCCGTCAGGGTGGCACCCAGGGCCTGCACCGAGGTGCTCTCGGACAGGAACCGGAGCGAGCCGACGTCCAGCGTGGGGGTGGGCACGGCGTCACGGATACGGTCCTCCGGAGGCATCCCTCCCGAGATCCCTCGCGCGATGCCTCTCAGCGTCCTGGCGTCGAAGGGGAGGAAGACGGCGTCGAGCACGTCAGCCCTCGGGTATGCCCATCGGTACAGGAGGGCGAAGCGGGCGGCCACCGATCGGATCAGGGCACGCTCGTGGAAGCGGACGGGCTGCGTACCGAGCGTGGAGACGAGGTCATGCCGGGGGCCGTCCTCCAGGATCTCCCGGAGGCGGGTGCGATTCTCCACCCGTGAGAGGCGCTCGAGGGTCGCTCGGTCGAGGAGGTGCGTCATGAGCCCCCGAGCGCGGACGGCGAGAGGTCCCCAGTCGAAGCTCACGGGGAGGCCTCTTCGAGCACGCGCATCGCTTCCCGGCGCCAGGCCCGTTCCAGTCGGGCGGACAGGGTGGAGTCCAGGACCACCCGCTCTCCGTCGAGCGTGGCCAGGAATCCGGGACCGACGTCGCCGTCCTCGGCGACGGTGACGTCGCGCGCGGGAAGGGTGTCCTGGACCACCTCCCGGAGGTGGACCACGAGCTCGGGCGGGGCTCGGAAGGTGAGCCGACCCTCCGGGGCACGGCGCGCGACGGCCCTCACCTCTCGCTCGAGGCCGCCGAGGTAGACGGGATCCGTCGCGGCGTCGGCGATTCGCTCTTCCACGGCGGCACGGACACGGGACAGCAAGCTCCCCCGTGCGTCGGCCACCCGGTGTCGCGCCTCGGATCGCGCTTCGCCCAACCTGCGCCGGGCCGACGCCTCCTCCTCGGTCCGGGCCCGGGCTACGGTCCGGCGCAGGACCTCCTCCCGCTCCTCCTCGGCCTCGCGTCGAAGGGCGGCCGCGGTCTCCTCCGCCCGGCTCAGGACGGCTGCGCGCTCCCGCTCGGCGTCGGCGTCCAGCTTCGCCAGCAGCGCGTCCAGAGCCATCCCGGTCAGCCTCCGGTCCCCAGGAGGATCATGATGGCCACCACGAAGCCCAGGATCACCATCGTCTCGGGGATGGCCACGAGGATGATCACGGTGGCGCTGAGCTCGGGCTTCTCCGCCATCGTCGCCGATCCCGCGGAGCCGATCTTCGACTGGGCCCATGCGGTGGCGATGGCCGGGATCCCGACGGCCAGCGCAGCCGCGAGGTACGTCCAGAACTCGTTCATCGTTTCTCCTTGCGTTGGGGATCGGGGGGGCTCCAGTGGCCGAAGGGCTCGTACCGATGGCCGCCGGGGCTGTAGAAGGTCCCGAAGAACTCCACGAAGTGCAGACGGAGCGCGTGGACCGTGGGGCTGAAGACGCCGAGGGCGAAGTTGACCAGGTGGAAGAGGAGGGCGAAGAGGGCACCGACGACCACCGAGCCGAAGGCGCCCACCATGCGATTGGCGGCCACCGCCATCATCACCGAAGCGGTACCGACCGCCATGACACGGGCGTACGAGAGGATGTGACCGAGTGTGGAGAGGAGCTCCGTGGGGCCCAGGATCCCCTCGAGCACGACCAGTACGGGGAAGAGGACCAGGACCGTCACCACCGCCGGGGTGAAGAAGGTGCGGGGGATGACGTCGACGGCCGCCAGGAGGGCCAACACCACCAGCGTCACCATCGCGAGGGTGACGCCCGGCCCGATGGCCTCTCGTCCTCCTTCCCGGAGCTTGGAGATCACGTTGAGGACGAGCCCCAGGATCGTGTGCACCACGCCGATGGCCAGCGCCAGACCCAGGAAGGGGAGCAGGGCCTCCTCCCGGTGGAGCCAGACGGCCTCCAGCCCCAGCCGCCGAGCGCCAAGATCTCCCAAGAGCTCGCCGTACAGGGCCCCGAAGATGATGGTGAAAGCCGCACAGGCCCCGGCGATCTCGGCCACGGCCCGGCGGGTGCTCTCCTCATCGGATCCGCGACGGAGGAGGAGCGCCGCCGCGCCCAGGAGGAGGCCGTAGCCCATGTCTCCCAGGACGATCCCGAAGAACATGGGGAAGAAGATGGCCAGGAAGGGCGTGGGATCGACGGTCCCGTACCGGGGCAGGGGCAGGATGGTCACCAGTCTCTCGAAGGGTCGGAAGAGGCGGGGATTGTGCAGGACCACGGGGGCGTCCTCGCCCACCCATTCCTCTCGCTCGAGCTCTTCGACGACGGTGGTCTCGCCCACCCTCGTAGTGAGCTCGTCCCGGAGAGGGACGACCTGGTCCTCCGGCACCCATCCCTCCAGGACGAACGCGTGTCGGGTCTCGCCGGCGTGGGTGGTGACGTCCATCCTGGCCAGCTCGTCGGCCAGGGCAGCCTCGGCCGTCCGCAGCAGGGAGGCGTGGGACGATCGGAGATCCGCGAGCTCCGCATCGAGGGCGCCCAGCTCGTCGGGGAGCTCCTCGAGTCGACGACCGATCCTGCGGATCGACTCCATCGGGCTGAGTCCCTCCGCCCCCCCGGGAAGCTCGATCTCCTGGAGCCCGGCCGCGTGGATCAGGCGATCCAGCTCTTCGGCCGTCTCCTCGGACACGACGATGAGCACGCCCTGTTCTCCGGACGGGATCCGTCGGGACCAGATCTCGAACGCGTCGCCCACCGTCTCCCTCAGACTGTCCCGTAGCCGGGCGAGAGAACGTCGCTCGGCTTCGGGAACCAGCACGAAATACGCCGCCACGTCGTGCCATTCCGTGACCGATTCCGACATGGCCTCGAAGGTGGGCAGCAGGGGTCGGTACCGCCTGAGCAGGGCTTGCTCTTCGGCGAGGGCGCTCCGACGCTCGTTCAGGGCTTCGGCCCGTCTCGCCACCTCTCTCGCCGTGCGCAGCCACGCCGCCACCGTCTCCCGGGACAGCTCGCGGGACGCGGCCCGATCCCCGGCCCCGTGGGAGATCCCCAGCGCCTCCAGCGCTCTCGAGACCTCCGTCCTCGCCCTTCGGAGCTGATCCTCGTGCTTCCGCGTCGACGCGCTCTGCTGCAGCGGACGGAGCTCCGGCCCGGTCCTGGGCTCGACCACGTGGAGGCGGCCGAAGTCCTGAAGCACGGGGAGGGTGGCGGGCAGCAGCTCCCGGGGGCCCAGGATCCGCACCCGCGCCATGGGGACGATCATCTCGCCGCCTCCGCTCCCAGGAGACGCCGGAAGACCGCCTCCGCGAGCTCCTCGACCCGTCCCTGGTCCACGGCTTCGAGGGTCTCTTCCAGGGCCCGGGCGTCATCGAGGACGCGTCGGACCCGTGCCTCCGCCTCCGCGTGAACCGCCCGACGAATGGCGTCGGCTTCGCGGGCCGCGGCGACCTCGGCTCCCTGCCGGGTGGCCTCCGCCTCGGTCCGGGCTTCCTCCACGATACGCGCCGCCGCCGCGTGCGCCGCGTCCAGACGCTGCGCCAACGACTGCTCGTGCTCACGGAGGCGCTCGAGCTGACCGGTGCCGTCGAGCTGCGGGCCTCCCGCTCCCTTTCGGCCCATGGACCCCTCCTCGGGGGATCCTCGGCGATCACCGCCGAGCTCATGTGCAAGCTAGACGACGCCGCCGAAGCACAATAGCGAGCGGATTCCCCGGGGCTCGGTAGGGGATTTCCCCACGATTGGCGGGGCCGGAGCGCGTAGAGATCGGATCGTCGGCTCCGGAGGCCCCGGCTTGGAGACCCTAGGCCACGAGAGCCTTGCGGCGACGGGCGGGACATCGGGAGTTTGATCGGGAACGTTCCCGCGCGAGGTCCCATGTCCGTCATCCATCGACTCAACACGGCCCTGATCGGCCGATACCGTCTGGATCGGGAGCTGGGCGAGGGCGGAATGGCGCGGGTGTACCGGGCCCGGGACGTGAAGCACGACCGGTGGGTGGCGGTGAAGGTCCTCAAGCCCCGACTCGCCGCCGAGGTCGACGCGGAACGCTTCCTCTCCGAGATCCGGACCACCGCCAACCTCCAACATCCGCACATCCTCCCCCTCTTCGACTCGGGGGAGGCCGACGGGCTCCTGTTCTACGTCATGCCCCTGGTGCAGGGCGAGTCCCTGCGCGAGAGACTCGAGCGGGACGGCCGCTTCTCCGTGGACGAGGCCGTGCGGGTGGCCGGGCACCTGTGCGATGCCCTGGAGCACGCCCATCGTCGGGGCGTCCTGCATCGCGACATCAAGCCCGCCAACGTCATGATGTCGGACGGCGAGCCTCTGCTCGCCGACTTCGGCATCGCGCTGGCGCTGGATCGCGAGAACGCGGAACGGATGACCCGGACGGGCTCGTCCATCGGCACCCCCGGCTACATGAGCCCGGAGCAGGCTTCGGGCGAGCGCGGGCTGGACGCCAAGTCCGACATCTACTCCCTCGGCGCGCTCACGTACGAGATGCTTGTCGGCGACGCTCCGTTCGGCCATCTCTCCCCTCGCGCGGCGCTCTCGAAGGTGCTCACCGAGGAGCCCCCGGCCCCTTCGGAGGCCGATCCGAGCATTCCCCGTGCCGTCTCCGCGGAGGTGGCCAGAGCCCTCGCTCGCGACCCCGACGATCGTCACGATTCCGCGGCGGCCTTCGCCCGGGCGCTCCGCGGCGCGAACTTCGCCAGCGCCGCCGTGTCCGGCGCGCCTCGCAAGACGGCGGCGCGCGCCGTGGCCTTCGGTGTGGCCGCCACGTTCGTGGCCCTGGTCCTCGGCGGCCTCTGGTACCAGCGGTCCACGGAGATCCGATGGGCCCGGGTGGAGGCCGTGCCGGAGATCCAGAGCCTCCTGGCCGAGGGCGAGGCGGCGGCTGCGTTCGCCCTGGCGAGCCAAGCGGCGGAGATCCTGCCCGAGGATCCACTGATCACGGGGCTCTACGACGCCTCTTCGGTGGAGGTCTCCCTGACGAGCGAGCCCGAGGGAGCGTCCGTCTCGTTCCGGCCCTACGATCCCGACGACACCACGTGGACGGCCGTCGGAACGACGCCTCTCGAAGCCAGAGTTCCTTCCGAGGAGCTTCTGGTCCGCTTCCAGCGTGACGGGTATCGGCCTCACCATGCAGCCATCGCACCGGCACAGGGCGGTGTCGCCGTCGCTCTACGGCCGGAAGACGCGCCGGATCCCATGATCCTCCAGCTCCCGAGCACCTTCGCCGGAGGGGGACAGGCGGTAGCCGTCGACACGTTCTGGATCGACGCGCGAGAGGTGACGAATGCCGAGTACCGGGCGTTTCTGGACGTGGCCCGGGAGTGGGATTCCACCTACTGGACGGCGCCGTTCCTCGACCGGGGCGTGGACGTGGATCTGGAGCGTCTCCGCGCCACCTTCGTCGATCGGACGGGACGACCCGGCCCGGCGGGTTGGGAGCTGAGCCGGCCTCCGGAAGGGCGTGAGGACTACCCCGTCGGAGGCGTGAGCTGGTTCGAAGCCGTGGCCTACTGTGCTTTCCGCGACGGAGAGCTGCCGACCTACTACCACTGGAAGGTGGCCGACGGAGGTTCGATCATGCCGTGGGACGGCATTCTCCAGCACGGGAATCTGGGAACGGGAGACGGCCCCGTGCCCGTGGGAAGCACGGGGTCCTACGGCCCCACCGGAGTCGTCGACATGGCCGGCAACGTCCGGGAATGGGTCTGGAACGCCTCGGGGGACGACCGATACATCCTCGGCGGATCGTGGCAGTCTCCTCCCCACCTGTACGTCGACTTCGACGCCGTGGATCCGTGGTCCCGGAGCCTCGAGAACGGAATCCGCTGCGCCCGCTACGAGGGTCCCCTGCGTGACGACCTGCTGGCGCCCATCGACCTGCCGATCTTCGACTTCCGAACCCTCGACCCGGTGGATGACGCCACCTTCCAGACCTTCGCGGCCTTCTACGAGTACGACCGGGCGCCGCTGAACACGACGCGCGATACGGTGGAGGAGTCCGAGCGCTGGATCCGACAGCGCGTGGAAGTCGACGCGGCCTACCTGGACGAGCGTCTTCCCATCCATCTCTTCCTGCCTCGGGGCGTCGATCCCCCGTACCAGACCGTCGTGTACTTCCCCGGAGGCGCGGCCTTCTCCATCCCCTCTTCGGAGCGCACCGTCGAGATGGCCCAGCTCATGTTCATCCCCGAGAGCGGCCGTGCCCTGGCCTATCCGGTGCTGAAGGGGACCTACGAGCGAGGGTACGCCCGGCCGGCCCGCGGTGACGTCGAGGTCAGGCAGCGCTACGTCTGGATGATCCAGGACCTCATGAGGACGGTGGACTTCGTGGAGGAGGCGCCGGAGCTGGACACCGACGCCCTGGCCTACATGGGATTGAGCTACGGCGCCGAGCTGGCGGTGCCCGTCGCGTTGGAGAAGCGCTTCGATGCCCTGGTGCTCATCGGAGGCGCGCTGGATCCGGGCTGGCTCGGAAGCGTTCCGGAGGAAGCCGCTCCCTGGAATTTCGTGTCCCGCATCACCACGCCCACCCTCCTGATCAATGGCCAGTACGACTTCATGCACCCCTACGAGGAGGGACAGGTCCCGTTCTTCGAAGCCATCGACGTTCCCGAAGAGGACAAGGAGTTCGTCGTCCTCCCCACGGGCCACCTACCGCCGAACAACGAAGTGATCCGGCACTCTCTCCGCTGGCTGGACCAGCGGCTGGGAACCGTGCGCTGAGCCTGCTCAATTTCGGGACGCCCGCTCAGTTCGGGACGTGGGCTCAGTTCGGGACGTGGGCTCAGTTCGGGACGTGGGCGCAGTTCGGGACGTGGGCGCAGTTCGGGACGTGGGCGCAGTTCGGGACGCGGGCTCAGTTCGGGACGCGGGTCCTCAGCTCCTGGTCGAAGTTCTGCACCAGCACGAAGTCGGGGAAGGTGGCACCCTCGTCGGATTCGGCACGCAGGGCCCGGGCCATGAGGAACCGGCGCCCGTCCGGGTGGACGTCGAAGGGAGCGGAGAGGCTTCCCGTCACCACGTCGTCCGGGAAGGGGAACAGGACCCTTGGGCTGGCGACCCGCAGGGCCGGTCCGGATCCGTCCACCGCCGCAGCGGCCATGTTCGAGTTGCCGTCCCGGAAGAAGATCTCGTCTCCGTCCCTGGACCAGACGGGTCCGTGTCCCCCGTCGGTGGAGATCTGCCAGCGGCCCGCCTGCACGTCGGGGAAGGGCCGCACGTAGACCTCGAAGCTCCCCGTCTCGTTGGACGCGTACGCCAGCCACCGACCGTCGGGAGACAGGGCCGGATCCATCTCGTCGAACTCTCCCACCAGAAGTGGCTGGGGGACCGAGTCGACACCGGGTCGGAGGGCCTTGATATCGCGGCCGAAGACGTTGCCCGCACCGGTGGTGGTGCGGAGGATCATCCATTCCCTGTCGGGCGACCAGTACGCCAGGGCGATGCTCTCCTCGGCGTCCAGGAGGAGCTCGGGCTCTCCGGTCCCATCGGCTCTCCGGGTCCAGACGTCCAGCCCCGTAGGACTTCCCGAGACGAACGTCACGCTTTCCCCGTCGGGGCTCCACATGGGGAAGTAGTCGGCCCGCTCGTCGAAGGTCAGACGGGACCGCGGTCCTTCGTCGAGCTGCTTGACCCAGAGATCGTAGACGCCGTCGACCATCTCGCGGAGCGCGACCCGGCCCCCGTCCGGGGAGAGCCGCCACGAGGTGTTGATGTCTCCCTGGACGAAGGTCCAGCTCGAGTCCACGGGGGTCACCGAGCCCGAGCGGTCGACCCAGACGAGCTGCCGAAGGGTCGTCGCCGACGTACCCGTGGAGTAGAGGAGGCGCCCGTCCCGGGAGATCGCCTGCGCCGTCACGTCCGAGGCCAGGGACACCGCCGGACCCCGGAGCTCCATGGACCGGGGATCGAAGGGTGCGGCCATCAGGGAGCCCTCGAAACGGAAGAGCAGGTGGCCCGTCTCCACGTAGAGGGGATCCTCGCCCTCCACGAGAAAGCGCATCTCGCCCGTCTCGAGGTAGGCGGCCCAGACCTCGAACGTCCCGTCTCCGGTGGTCACCAGGGTGAGCGCCCCGCCTGGAAGGACGTCCCACACGTAATAGTTCTGGTGGTCGTCCTGCAGCGCGAGGACGGTGTCGGCCGGGCCGCCCACGGCGGGGTACCGGACCGAGCCCACGGCACCGAGATTCACGTAGATGCTCCCGTCGGTGCCCCACGTCGGCCACTGGCCCGGTCCGAGGTCGCGGACCGGGCCGCCATCCACGGGGACCACGAAGATCGCGTTGCCCCGGTGAAAGGCCACTTCGCGGGCGTCGGGAGAGAGGGTCGGTTGATCCCCGCCCTCGGTTCCC
>JAWVZK010000111.1:0-11026 GCA_033722275.1 Longimicrobiales bacterium
GCCGCGAGCCAGGATCGGGATCCGCTCCGGTCCCCTCCGCTCATCCGTCCTCGACGACCACCGCCACCCGCCCGAAGATCCGGCCGGAAGACGTGCTCAGCTCGACCTCATACCGGCCTGGTCGCACGTCTCCGGTCTCGGGGCGCCAGGCGTCCCACACCCGGAACCCGAGCTCGTGGGCCAGGATCTCGATCTCCCTGGATTCTCGTATCACCTCTCCGTCCCGCTTCCAGCGCAACGTCACGCTCGTGGGGACCGCCGTCGGCGCGAAGACCTCCATCAGCGCGACGATGGTCCCGTCCAACTCCGTCGACAAGGCCTCCGACTCCAAGGTATCCACGGGTGTCAGCGTTTCGCGATGGATCCCTGCAGCGAACACGCCGGACTCCAGGCGAAGGGGCACCGGCGGGATCACCGTCGGCATCGCCACGGCCACCCCGACGAAGAGGCATCCGGCGGCGGCGACGCGGACCGTCGTCGATGGACTCCAGGTGATCCCGCCCCGGACCAGGGGGACGGCGCTGAGCACCGCTCCCACCGCCGCGATCCGTGTCGCCGTGGTGGGCTCGAGGGGGAGGAGGATCGGGAGGAGCAGGTTCAGCGCCGCGAAGGCCACGATGGAGAAGAAGGCCATGCTGGCCACGGGGCTGGTCCTCAGGATCCGGTCGAAGACCAGGTCGAGACAGGAGAGCACGGCCAGGACGCCCAACCCCAGCAGGAATGCCATGTTCGGCGAGCCCGGTACCGTCGAGTAGGCGTAGAAGGGGAGGAGGAAGAAGAGCGTCTCCTGGTACATCGTCCGGGTGAGGTACGAGGTCGCTTCCTCCGCCAGCCCCGGTGAGGTCGGCGCCGATCCGCCACCTGGCTCGGTTCCGCCGCCCATTCTCCGGCCGAAATAGAGCGTGGACGCCCAGGTGAGGAGGAGGAAGAGCACGACCCACGGCACGAAGCTGTAGCGCTCCCGCGCCAACCAGACCACCAGGACGCCGGTGGCCAAAGCCCACAGGGAGTGCAGGGTCCAGAACAGGGTCCGATGTCGACGCCAGAAGCGGCGGGCCCGCACGCCCAGCCGCCTGCGTGCTACCACGGAGGACGCCCCCACCCACGCTCCACCATGGGGGACCGTGGGGGCCGCCGCTCCCAGCGCGCTACCACGGCCGACCTCGCCACCCGTCCAGGCGCCGAAGTCCCACCTCCTCCGCGATGGACCAAGCTTCGGAGAGCTCGCGCGCGGCTGGCCGCCGGTTGATCTCGGCGTAGCGCTCCCCGGAGACCCTGCCGGCCGGACGGTACTGGCCCATCAGATTGACATACGTGTCCGGGCCGAGGACGTCGGCGACCCAGCGCAGGATGGCCCGGGTCTCGTCGAGCATTCCCGGCATGACCAGATGACGGACGATGAGCCCCCGACGTGCGAGGCCACGTCGATCCAGCCGCAGGGAGCCCACCTGCCGGTGCATCTCCCGGACCGCTTCCCGCGCGGAATCCGGATAGTCCTCCGCCTTGAGGTACGTTCGTGCGGCCGAGGCGCTCCACACCTTGAAATCGGGCATGTAGATGTCCACCACGCCGTCGAACCAGGCGAGGCTCTCCAGGGCATCGTAGGCGCTGGTGTTGTAGACCAGCGGAAGCCGCAGTCCGCGTCGAACCGCCGGGACGAGCGCCTCCAGCACCTGCGGGACCACATGCTCGGGGGTCACGAAGTTGATGTTGTGGCACCCCTGGTCCTGGAGTGAGAGCATGAGGTCCGCGAGCTCCTCGGGCCTCAGGCCTTCGGCCGGATCCCCCGGTGGAATCCCCTGTGAGATGTCGAAGTTCTGGCAGAAGACGCAGCGTAGATTGCAATGGCCGAAGAAGATCGTCCCCGACCCGCGCCACCCGCGCAGACAGTCCTCCTCCCCTCGATGGGCGAAGGCGCTGCTCACCCTCGCGTAACGCCCGGTCTTGCACGCAGACCACTTGCCCCGCAGTCGGTCCACGCCGCAGACGCGGGGGCACAGACGGCAGTCGGCAAGCGCGGCGACGGCGTCCTCCGCCCTCCGCCGCAACTCTTCCATCCCGAGCGCGAGATACCCGGGGCCCGTGTGCCCTCCATCCGGTGTCTGCAATTCGGTCACGTCCGTTCCTACCCCTTCTCGTCGCCGACGATCGCCAGGCGGCCGCCGCCCTCGCTTCCCGTGTACCCACCCGATAGCGATCCGTTGTCCATCCGATGTCGCTTCGGCCTCCCACCCCCGATGCCTCGTACCCGGCCTCGGGATAAGAACTCCCGTGGCGAGCCGCCGCGGACGGAACGCCCCACATCCCGTCCCGGTGCCTACCCTACAGCGGCGGCGGCGCCGGACACCCACATTGGGTGGAGACATGGTCCAGGGTGCATCCGGAGAGATTCTCTATCGGGAAGCGGAGGAAAGCGACGCCGCTGCGGTGACGGAGCTCTTCCGCACGGCCTACGGCGAAGGCTACGTCCACCCTCAGGTGTACGATTCCCGTGAGGTGAAGCGGATGATCTTCGATCCGGACGCGCTCATCCTCGTGGCCGAAGGCCGCTCGTCCGGTACCATCGTGGGGACGGCCAGCGTCCTCTACGAGATGGGCGCGTACAGCGATCTCGTCGGAGAGTTCGGACGCCTGGTGGTTCATCCCGACTGGCGGGCGCGCGGGATCGGGCGTCGTCTCATGAAGGAGCGTCTGGCTCGCGTGGGACACCGGCTCCACGTCGGCTTCGTCGAAGTCCGCGTGGGTTCCTCTCACTCGGCCCGCATCTCCCAGGCCCACGGTTTCGTTCCGGTGGGCGCCCTCCCCCAGAAGCTCGTATACGGGGGCGAGCGCGAGCACACGGCCCTGCTCGTGCGCCACTTCGGCGAGGCCCTGCGCCTCCGCAGAAACCATCCTCGGATCGTCCCGGAGGCCGATCGCCTGGCGGAGACGGCGCTCCGGGGAGCGGGCGTCGTCCCGGACGCCATCATCGACGAAGAGGCCGCGCCGTACCCGAGGGGGACTCGATACGAGATCGAAGAGCTTACCGCGAACGGCTACTCGGCCCTCCTCCGCATCGAGCGCGGGCGGATTCGAAACCGTGAGATCTTCGGTCCTCAGCGACTGCACTACGGTCTCTTCCGACTCGAAGCCTCGGATTCCCATTACGTGGTCGCCCGCAGAGAAGGGCGGGTCGAGGGTGCCCTGGGGTACATGAAGGACGAGGTGGAGCGTCACGCGCGGGTCTTCGAGGTCATCAGCGTGGAAGACGAGGTCGTGCACGCGCTCTTCGAAGCTCTGGCGGCGCGTTGCGAGGAGGAGGGGCTCATGGGCGCCGAGGTCGACGTGAACGCCCACGCCACCCGTATGCAGCGGACCCTCCTGGAGTGTGGCTACCTTCCCGCGGCCTACGTGCCGGCGTGGACCTTCCACGAGGTGGAGCGTCTGGACGTGGTGAAGATGTACCGTCTGTTCGAGCCTCTGATGGACCTCCCCTTCGACGTTCCAGAGCCCGGGCTCTCGCTGGGGCACTACGTCCTGGAACGCTTCCACAGCCTCACGCTGCAGCCTCGGATCGCCCGTGCCATGGCCCGACTGGGTGTTTGTGAGGGACTCAATCACGAGCAGTCTCGCACACTCGTGGCCGAGTTCGAGCCCCGGACGGTCCCGCCGGGCACGACGATCTTCTCCCGAGGCGACGACGCGGAAGGGATGCTCCTCATCCTGGAAGGTCGGGCTCGCGTCGAGGCCTCCGAAGGCGTGGTCGGCGGCGTCGGTCCAGGAGAGTGCCTCGGCGAGGTGGCCCTGCTCACGGGCACGCCGCACTCCGCATCCGCCGTGGCGGAGACGGAGCTGGAGGCGGGATTCCTCGAACGGGAGGGCCTGGAGACACTCGTCCGACGCCGACCCGACATCGGGACCGTGGTCTACCGCAATCTGGCGCGAGGTCTGGGGGAGAAGCTCCGGAGGGCCGGCGGACTGGACGTCCGATGAGCTCCGGCCCGCCACGCCTGCGCCTCTTCCTCATGTCGCGGCATGGACCGCGTCACCCCATCCTCGAAGCGAAGGGAGGCCATCATGCGTGACGCGCCCGACCCGTCGGTCTGGCCCGGACAGGCTCCGACGGTGGGTGACCGAGCGGAGCGGACCCGCGAGGTCGGCACCGACGACATCCGACGCTTCACCGACATCAGCGGAGACCGGAACCCGCTTCACTACGACGAGGCCTTCGCGGCGCGGACGCGCTTCGGAGAGATCATCGTCCAGGGCGGCGTCACGAGCGCCATCCTCAACGCCGTGGTCGCGGAGGATCTGCCGGGTCCGGGGAGCGTCTTCCTCCATGTGGACTGGAGCTTCAAGGCCCCCGTCCGGCCGGGAGACTCCATCACCGGCCAGGTGGAGGTCCTCGAGGTGCGCCACGACAAGCCCATCACGCGATTGCGTACGACCGTGACTCGCGACGACGGCACGGTGGTACTGGAGGGGACGGCGCTCTGTTACACGATGACGTCGGATCCGGAGGCCGGATGAGGCCCTCTGAACCCACGGGACCGGGGACGGTCACCCGCCTCCTCCGGATGGCGGACGACGGTGATCCGTCGGCGCACGACGTGCTCTACCGAGTCGCGTACGACGAGCTTCGCACCATAGGGGTCGGTCGACTTCGGCACGAGCGCCCGGAGCATACGCTGCAGCCCACCGCTCTCGTCCACGAGCTCTACCTGAAGATGGCCGGTGCGCCGATGTCGGTCCGGGGACGCACGCACTTCATCGGCCTCGCGGTCCGATCCATGCGACAGATCGTCGTCGACCATGCGCGAAGGAAGGGAGCGGCGAAGCGAGGCGGCGACGTCGTTCACACGACGCTCGGAGACGAGAAGCTGCCCGCCCCCATGGATCGGCTGGAGCTCTTCGACCTCGATCGCGCCATGGAGGGGTAGGCGTTGTCGCTCCGTCGTGATGTACTGACACCGAGGAGGCCTATCGCGGAAGCCGCTTGGAGCTCCTGGGGGCTCAGGGAGCCGGCTCCGGGGATGTTCCGCTCGATGAGGTACTTGGGCATGATGTTCTGCTGTCATGCAGGGTTCGAGATGTCCACTCGTCCTTTCATGCGCAGAAGACCGATCTCACCGGACATGGCGAAGACAGGATTCGCTCGAGATCCAGGGGATGCGTCTGCCCTTGCGACCAGAGGACCGCGGCCCTCCCGCGACTTCAGCGGGAGGGCCGGGATCCGTCAGTTCGACCGCAGGGCCTCGAGCATCACCTCCGGGAGCTCCTTCATGAGCTCCCCGATCTCGAGGGCGGAGATGGTCCCCGCATCGTAGCGGGTCCCGTCGATCACGGCGTACAAGGCGAAGTCCGGGGCGTCGTGCAGATAGACGAAGCCCAGCTCCTCGATGCCGCGCATGACGAGGATGCCGCTCTCCAGGTCGTCCCGAACGTCTTCGAAGAGATCCCGCTCGTTCACGGAGTCGTAGATCCGCTGCATCCGGATCTTGATCTCCGACGTCTCCGAGATCCGATATACGTTGTCGGCCGCTTCGATGAGCCGCTCGGCCTGGGCGTCCGTGAGAATCGTCCGCGTCACGGTCGTCGAGTACAAAGTCGTCCCGAAGAGCGGGTCCTTGTACGTGTACGTGAAGCGGAACGTCTTCCGTGCGGCCATCTCCCGGAGCTCCCGCTCCAGAACCGCCCGGGTCGTCTCGTTGTCGGTGGCGTTCTGAGCCGCGGCCTTGAGCTGGGAGAGCTGGTCGTGGTAGACGTTGTCGGCGGCCTGGATCTTCGACCGGAAGTCGGACTCCCAGATCTTGCCGTCCTGAGACGCGATGGCCGAGTTGACCCCGGCGACGAGCCGGGCACGGCCTTCATCGACCATCGGCGGAATGTCGTCGCGGAGACCCCTCAGGCTGAGCTCGAGCTCGTAGTCGGCCGTGGCTTCCTGAATATCGTTCCACGCCGCTTCGGCTTCCTCGATCCGCGGGAGCACCTCGTCGTTCACGCTGCCGGCGATCTCGTCGAGCAGCCTCTGGGGAGGCTCGACGGAGACCTCGGTGGTGGCCGTCGTGACCCGACCGGCCAACGCATACTCCACCTCCCCACTCACGATGCGGCCTTCGAGGAGCATGGCGTCGTTCGACAGATCGAAGGCACCCGCCATGGCTTCGGTCCCGTCGGGGAAGGCCCACCCGTATGTGCCCTCCAGCCCCACCCGGAACGTCCCCTCGTGGGTCACGTACGTGACCGCGTCCAGGGAGCTCGCCGGCCGTACGGGGACGAAGTCGGGCCACCAGGAATGGTCCTGGCTGGTCTCGCCCTGAGCGTACGCGTAACCGCTGAAGACGTCCTGTACGCTGGCTTCGGCCCACACGCCGCCACTGGCCGATGCCAGAGGCACCGAGATGCCCACCATGTCCTTGATGCCCAGATCGAGCTCCATCCCGCCGTCGTGACCGAGCCGGTATCCCTGGCGGAGGTCGGAGGAGAGGGGATCCTCGAGGCTCATGTGCACCTCGGTGTAGGCGTTGTCCACGGAGACGCCACTCACAGAGATGATCTTGAAGACGGGGAAGCTGCCCTTCCGGATGCTACCTCCGTCGAAGGCTCCGAAGTCCGCAACGGCGTCGACCGGGTGGCTGGGCCGGAAGGGGATCCGCTGGTTCAACGACCAGCCGGTGCCCACCGCCCCCAGAAGATCCTGCTCTCCGTAGACGTAATACATGGGGTCGATGTAGTCGACGACCATCAAGGCCCGACCTCCTACGGGCGCCTTGACGGAGATGGGCCGCGTGGCATCCTCCCCCGTCTCCCCCGTCGCGACGTTCATCTGCAGACGGAGCTCGAAGTCGAAGACGAAGTAGTCGGTGTCGTCCTGAAGGACGATGCCCAGATCCCGGTTCTCGTTCAGCCAGCTCCCCGGGAAGAAGCCCACGTCGGCCCGGACAGGGTCGGCGATCTCGATTCGCTCGTGAGGCGACGCGATCTCCGCCTTCCCGCTGATGCTCCGGACCCGGCCCCGATCATCGTACCGGACGGCCAGATCGGCGTTGACGAAGGTGACGGAGCCGGTGTCGCTGGTCGCCATCGTCAAGGCCCCGCGGACGGTGAATCCGTCCTCGGTCTCCACCACGTCTCCGGAGGGCTCCAGATCCTCCCTGGTGAGGTTGGAGACCGGGAGCGCGTCGATGGGCGTGACCGTGTCCGGGGGAGGAAGGTCGTCGACGGGGCTCGTCGGGTCACCGGAGCAGGCGCTCACGGCCGCCACGGTCAAGGAAGCGATCAGGGCCGACGTGCTGCGCGTGCGGCGAGAGGGTGTCTGCGCGTCCATGGTTCCTCCTGGAGTGGGCCGGGCCCGCCGCGCGATCGGCGGATGCTCGGGGCCTTCACTCCCTAGCGCGCAGATCCGGTCCGGATTCCCTCACGTGCATCCGTCTCCGGTCCGAATCCGTCTCGGACCCCCAGGTGCGTATCGGGCTCAGCCGAGCTCCCGCGCAAGCCATGCCCTGGCCATGCGCAGGTCCCGATGGACCGTCGCCGCGGAGATGTCCAGGGCGATGGCGATCTCGTCGTACGTCAGGCCGCCGAAGACATGGGCCTCGATGACGCGTGCCTTCCGCTCGTCCTGAGCCTCCAGCTTCTCGAGGGCGTGGTGCAGCTCGACGACGTCGGCCGCGTCATCCTCACCCGCCACTTCCACCGAGATCTCCTGGAGGGAGCGTATCTCGGTGCCTCCGCCTCGCTTCTGGGACATCCGCGTCCGCGCGTGGTCCACGAGGATCCGCCGCATGGTCCGGGCGGCCAGGGCGAAGAAGTGGGCCCGGTCCTTCAGTCGCAGATCGCCTCAGGCGAGACGCGCGTAGGCTTCGTGAACGAGAGCGGTGGTCTGGAGCGTGTGCTCGTCCCGCTCGATCCGGAGACGTCGATGGGCGACGCCCCGAAGCTGATCGTAGACCAGGGGCACCAGGCGGTCGAAGGCGTCCGGATCTCCGTCGCTCCAGCGCTTCAAGAGGACAGTGACCTGGCCCCACTCAGTCTCCGATTCCTGTGTCATGTCGGGCGTGGCATGCCGATGCGGTCCTCCCCTCGGAGATTGTCCACCCCGGGCGTCCCTCCGCAAGGCTGTAGATGGGTCTCTCGGGGGACCGACTGCCCTATGTCGCTGTCGGACTCCTCCCGGAGAAGACCAGGGGCCGTGGATCGTGCGGGCTGGCATCCGCCGGATTCCGGAGCCAACTTCCCGATTCATCCAAGGAGCCTGCCCATGCCCGTGCCGACCCCGAGTGAGACTCGTCGCAGTCCGCCGCTCCCGCGATCCTCGCTGGCCCTTCTGCTCATCGTATCCCTCCTGGCTCCGGACGCCACGACAGCCCAGAGGCCGCTGACCGAGAACACCCTCACGGACGGCGGATCCGAGGCGCCATCCGCCACGCTGGACGACGTCTCCTGGCTCACCGGACACTGGATCGGAGAGGGCCTCGGGTCGACGGCCGAGGAAAGCTGGCTTCCCCCGGCAGGGGGTGCCATGGTGGGCGTCTTCCGGTTGGCGAACGACGAAGGTGTCGAGTTCTACGAGATCATGGTCCTGGAAGAGGAAGCGGGAAGCCTCGTGCTACGACTGAAGCACTTCGGCCCCGACCTGACCGGATGGGAGGAGCGTGAGGAGACGGTCGAGTTCCCGTTGGTGGCGAGGGAGCGAGAAACCCTCTGGTTCGATGGGCTGACGCTGCGCCGAACGGCGAAGGACGAGTTTCGGATCTGGGTGGCTCTCAGCGGCGAAGCTGAGCCGGACCGCCGGGAAGCGCTCTTCGTGTACAGGCGAGCCCCGCGGGGACCCTCCCCCTACTGAAACGCTTCCGCGGGGTACACGCTCGACGGGTTCCAGAAGAGCCACTCCTGCAGGCCGGCGTCTTCCACGGCGCGGATCTGCTCCCGCATCTCGGTTGGGCCGTAGACGGTGGTTCCTTCCGTGAACGCCTGGAGCCACGGACGGATCGAGGCGATGGCCCCGTCGGTGCGATCCATGCGCACCACCGCACTGTCCATGGCCGCTCGCACCGTCCGATACGGTTCCGCGTCGGGATCCTCGATCCCGAAGTTTCCCGGCCAGTAGAGTGCGGGATAGACCATGGGGAGGATCACATCCATGACGCGGACGAGTCGTTCCCAGTTCTGCCCGATGTTCGACTCACCTGTGACCGTGATGACTCGTCCGAAGACGTCTGCGGTCACGGGGACCCCGAAGTCCGCCAGATCCTGACGGGACGTGTCCACGAAGTCCCGGATCAGGTCCGAGGGCGCGCGTCCGTCGTAGTCGGGGAAGACCATTTCGGCGCGGACGGAGTCGGAGACGTCGGGGAAGCGCACGTAGTCCCACTGAATCTCGGCGAAGCCCGCGGAAAGCGCCTCCCGGGCCAGGTCGATGTTGTAGTCCCAGACCTCGGGGCTGTACGGATCCACCCAGGGTCGGCCACTCTCCGGATCCAACCAGAGCGAGCCGTCCGTCGTCCGAATGGCCAGGTCCGGCCGGGCCTCTGCCAGAACTGGGTCCCGGAAGCAGACGATGCGTGCGATGGGATGGATGCCGTGGTCCCGGAGCGTCCGGACGAGGCCGTCGAGGTCACCGATGTAGTCGCGAACCGAGCCGATCTCCACCGCCAGGGGGACGGAGCTGGCGTAGCTCACCTCCCCCCGCTCCTTCATGTCCACCACGAACGTATTGAGCTCCGACGCGTCCGCCATGGCCAGAAGATCCGACAGATGCGGCGCGGAGCCGGCGGCCTGGGCGTTCACGTAGATCCCTCGGACCACGTCCGGAGGGGGGAGCCGATCGCGTACGGGATCGCCGGGATCCTCCATCCCCACGTCGGTGGGCGTGCCCTCGGACGTGCCGCACGCCGCCGCCGTCAGCACGGCGAGCAGCAGAGAGCCGACACGGCAGAGCGTGGACGAACGCCTCCGGGGACGAAGTGGGCGAGACACGAGCATGCGGTACACGGACGGGGAGAGCAGGATCACGGCGAGGACGAATCCCCTACCAAAAAGCTTCCTCCCCGAATACCGAGCCGCAAGGAAGTCCTCGGGCCGGCACCCCCTCAGGACCCGCTGCCGTCCCGAAGGATCCGGAGGACGTACGGTCCCAGGACGTCGAAGCCGGCGCGGGTCGGCACCTCGACCTCGAGGCCTCCCCCCTCGACGACGAGACCACCCTGGTCGGAGGCGCCGGGAGCCAGGCGGAGCCGATACCGTCCGGGCGGGATACCGGACCGATAGAACTCGCCGTCGGAGAAACCGCGGAATGCGCGGATCTCGCCGCTGTCCTGGTCCACCAGCTCCAGGTCCACGTAGGGTAGCGGCCGCTCGATCCCTTCTTCGACCAGGACGACGCGTCCGCCGATCTCCCGGGAGGGCGTCACGGGGATGTCGACGCGACCGAAGGACGAGGGCGGCACCGTGACCTCCAGGCCCGGCCCCACCGGTACGAGGGTAGGATCGCGAATGGACGCCTCGTCTACCCAGATGCGGACCGGCTCGAAGGGAACGAGGTCCCAGGACGTGTGACGACCCTGGGCATCGGTCTCCACCGCCTGGCTTCCCACGACGACCCTCACGCCCTCCAGGCCCTCCTCGCCAGCGTCCCTTCGGCCATTCCCGTTCCGATCTACGAACACGTACCCCGAGATCCCGCCCCTCTCCACGCCCGGGCCTGGAGCCAGGCTGAGCTGACCCGTCGCCTCGTTCCAGTGGACCGTTCCTTGATTGAACTGGGTGAGCTGCGCCGGAGACCTGCCCCCCGTGTGAAGCTGCGTGACGCTCCGGAGCCGGGACAGGTAGGCGGACACGCTCATGGTGAACCGCCCCCCCATGAGCCGGTCCCAGCTCGCCCCCATGTGGACGCGGGTCCCGGTGACCACCTCGTATCCCACGGTCCCACGAAGTCGGCTGAGCCGGCCCGCCTCCAGATACTCCACTTCTCCCCGCAGACCCAGGCTCCGCCCGGCGAGTCGGGCAAGGCTCTCCACCGCGGCGAACTGGTAGTCGCGACGGACCC
>JAWVZK010000112.1:0-11011 GCA_033722275.1 Longimicrobiales bacterium
GAGATCGGGGAACGCGGCCTTCGACATCGAGGCCCTGGGCGCGGTGGAGTGCGCGGGACAGGGACGCTTCGGACCGCTGCCCGAGGAGCTGCCGTACGACCGTTTCCCGGTGCGCTTCACCTTCCGGCCGTTGGGCGACCTGCAGGTGGTCCTGCCCACGGAGCTCGGAGCCCTGAAGCTGCCGTAGAGCGCGGCGAACACGACCCGAAGACGAGAAGGAGCAGGAGATAGAGATGGCGAGACGTGCGGGACGAAGCGCTACGGCCGGGACGAGGACGAGGTTCGCGATGGCGGCGGCGCTGGCCGTCTGGGCCGTGTCGGGCCTCGCCCCGGGCGCGGTGTCGGCCCAGGACGAGCTGCCGGGCGTGGAGCTGGGGCTCGTGTACGCGAACAACTACCAGCCCGCCCTGGCGATCCAACCCTTCACGGGGAGCTTCGGCGGCGAGGGGGTGGCCGCCCAGGTGGAGGCCATCGTGGGGCGCGACCTGCGATACTCGGACCGCTTCGAGGTCCTGGACTCCCTGCCCAGCGCCATGGTCCGCGACGAGGTGGACTACGCGCTCTGGGACCGCCTGGGCGCCGTCTGGCTCGTGAGCGGGCAGGTGGAGGGTGCCGGCGACGGCTACGTGCTGGTCCTCGAGCTCCACGACGTGGTGTACGGAGAGGTCCGCGAGCGGGGCCGCTTCCGCATCCCCGATCCCCGGGACGCCGACTTCCGCATGGCCGTCCACCGGGCCTCCGACGAGGTGGTGACGTGGGCCACCGGAGATCCGGGGATGGCGGCGAGCCGGATCGCCTTCACCATGACGGACGCCCAGGGCGCCAAAGAGGTGTACGTCATCGATTCCGACGGGGAGAACCTGCGCCAGGTGACGGACTACGACGACCTGGTGGAGTCCCCGACGTGGGGGCCCGACGGACAGCGCATCGCCTTCGCCTCGTGGAAGACGGGCGTGCCGCGGATCTACGAGATCGACGCCCACGGCGGCGGCGAGCGGATGCTGCCGCCGGTGCGGGGAGAGGGCGACTACATCACGCCGGCGTACCACCCCGACGGCGACGTCATCGCCTTCTCGGTGCTGGGCGCCGACGCCCGGAGCGGCATCTTCACGTACGACCTGGAGCGGGACTGCTGCCTCTCCTACCTCTCGGGGGGCCCCTGGTACGACCTCTCGCCCACCTACTCGCCCGACGGTCGGCTCCTGGCCTTCAACAGCCTCCGCTTCGGCACGGCGGTGCCCCAGGTGATGATGATGCCGGCGGAGGGGGGCTCGGCCGAGACCCTCTCCCCGTACGAGTACGGGGGCGGCGGGTACTACACCTCGCCCGACTGGTCGCCGGCCGGCGACATGGTCGCCTTCCACGGTCGCATCGATCGTCGGGGGCGCTACCACATCCTCGTGGCGAACCTGGAGGACGGCGGTCGGGTGCTCCGGCAGCTCACCTCGGAAGGCAACAACGAGGACCCGAGCTGGGCCCCCGACGGGCGGCATCTCGTGTTCGTCGGTGAGCGGAGCTGGGGCTTCGGATTGATGGTCGTGGACGTGGCCACGGGCCGTATCCGCTCGCTCCTCAGCGGTCAACGCGTGGGCCTCCCCGATTGGTCCCCGACGCTGCCGCCCTCGTGAGGCGCGAAGACCGTTGCGAAACCGGTGCTTTGCAGCTAACCCTTGCTGCGGGATAGAAGGCTTTCCACGAAGGCGAAGAGCATTAGCTTCGTAGTTGTCGTGGCGCCAAGCCCACGCAGAGATTCCAATCAGTCCAACCCGGGAGATGGGATGATCGTTCGTCGCTTCTTCGTCACAGTCTTCGCCGCCACGCTGTTGGTCGGCGCCTGCGGCGGGGATCCGCCGCCGCCGCCGCCGCCGCCGCCGATGCCCGACCAGGACTCGATCCAGCGCATCCAGGACTCCATAGCCGCGGCCGAGGCGGAAGCCCGTCGGCGCGCCGAGGAGGCCGAGGCCGCACGTCGGGCCGAGGAAGCGCGGCAGCGCGCCATCCGCGAGGCCCGTGAGACCCTCTACGAGATGGTGCACTTCGAGTACGACGAGTCCGAGATCGAGCCCGACGCCGAGCAGACCCTGCGGCGCAAGGTGGAGATCTTACGGGCGAGTCCCCAGGTGAACCTCCGGATCGAGGGTCACGCCGACGAGCGGGGCTCGACGGAGTACAACCTGGCGCTGGGCAACCGCCGTGCGGAGTCGGTGCGCCAGTTCCTCGTCGGCTTCGGTCTCGACGAGAGCCGGTTCTCCATCGTCTCCTTCGGGGAATCCCGACCGCTGGTGAACGCCAGCAACGAGCAGGCGTGGGCGCAGAACCGTCGTGCCGAGTTCGTCATCACGTCGGGGATCAACGCGATCAACCCCCCCAATTGACGAAGAGCGATGATCGGTGCCCCTCCCTCCGGAGCCGGGGGGAGGGGGCCGTCCGATGACATGATCCGAACGTTGAAGAGCCCGACGGCCCGCGCCCTCTCGGCGTTGGCCGTCGTCGTCGTTTCCAGCGGATGCGCCATGAAGGGCGACATCCGGACGCTCCAGGAGGAGCTTCGGAGCCTGGCGGCTCGCCAGGACTCGCTGATCATGGTGCTCCGCATGGAGACCCAGCAGACCCAGGACACGCTCCGGACGCAGTCGAGCCAGATGTTCGACCTCCGTGGTGACATCGCGCGGCGGCTCCAGCAGATGGAGCAGAGCCTCACCCGGCTCGAGGCCATCGCCGGCGAGAACCAGCGGCAGATGGCGTCGATCCGCGATCAGCTCGTGAACATGCGACGGGCGCCCACGACGATGCCGGCGGGCGGAGGCGCGGCCGGGGGTGGCCAGCGCGACGAGAGCCTCGTGGGAGCCAGCGGGGGCAACGCCGATCAGCTCTACGGAGCCGCGCGGCAGCAGCTCGATCGAGGCTCCCTCACCTCCGCGGCCCGGGCGTTCGAGCAGTTCATCGCCGACTACCCGGACGATCCGAGGGTGGCCGACGCCCACTTCTTCCTCGCCGACATCCTGGCCCAGCAGGGCGAGGCGGAGGAGGCCCTGGCGGCGTTCCAGGAGATCCAGCAGCTCTTCCCCGCCCATGAGCGGGTCCCGCAAGCACTCTACCGCATCGCCCTGCTCCACGAGGAGCTCGGGGACCTGGACGAGGCCCGGGCGGTGCTGGACCGGAGCATGAACACCTACCCGGACGACCCGGTCTCCATGCTCGCCCGGGAGAAGCTGCGCGAGATCGGCTGAGACGCGCCGAGGATGCGTTGTCCGGAGTGTGACGCCACCGAGAATCGAGTCGTCGACACGCGAGCCAGCCGTGGCGGCCGAGCGGTGCGTCGGAGGCGGGAGTGCACGGTGTGCGGCTCCCGCTTCACCACGTACGAGTACGTCGAGGAGCGTCCCATCCAGGTGCTCAAGCGCTCCGGCGCGGTGGAGGACTTCGACCGCGGCAAGCTCCTGCGCAGCGTGAAGGTGGCGTGCGCCAAGCGGCCGGTCTCCGCTCACGAGATGGAGGCCCTGGTGGACGACATCGAGGACGAGTTCTCCAGGGAGGCGGGGGTCGAGGTCCCCAGCATTCGGCTGGGACAGTTGGTCATGGAGCGTCTCAGCCCCCTCGACCGTGTGGCCTACGTCCGCTTCGCCTCGGTCTACCGGAACTTCCAGGACGCGGGTGAGTTCCAAGAATTCGTCGACGAGATGGCCGCGGCGCAGGAGCGAGAGGAGCAGCGACGCAACCAGGTCGAGCTGCCCATTTGATTTCATGGCCCGCGTCGGCCGACGGGCGAGCCCCTCGACGTCGGAGAGGCCCGCCCTTCGCCCGTGTCCACCCCGCCGGACCGCACCACCACCTTTGACCCCGACAGGCTCCTAGCGACGAGATGCGCGAACGCCGCAGCAACCCCCGGGGTGAGATGCCGTTCCTGGACCATCTCGAGGAGCTCCGCTGGAGGATCCTCTGGTCCCTCCTGGCGCTGGTCCTCTCCTCCGTCGTGGCCTTCGGCCTCGTCTACTACTTCAACGTCCTGGACCTGCTGGTCGAGCCCATACGGAGGGCGTACAACGACCCGGATCTCCGGCTCATCAACCTCTCTCCGGCCGACCCCTTCTTCGTCACCCTCCGGCTGGCCATCTACGGCGGGCTGATCCTGTCGGCGCCCATCATCGTGTACCACGTCTGGGCGTTCCTCTCGCCAGCCCTGGAGAAGGACGAGAAGAAGGCCATCGTCCCGGCCCTCTACCTGGGCCTGGTGCTGTTCATCGCCGGCGTGGCCCTGGCCTACTTCGCCGCCCTCCCGGTGACCCTCGAGTTCTTCAAGGCCTTCCTCACCACGTCGCTGCAGGCCCAGCTCGAGATCAACGCCACGCTGGGCTTCATCGTGAAGATGCTCATCGCGTTCGGGGCGGTCTTCGAGCTCCCCATCGTCATCCTCGCGCTGAGCCTCATGGGCCTGGTGACGCCCGAGTTCCTCCGCTCCAAGCGCCGTCACGCCGTGGTGCTCATCACCATCCTGGCCAGCTTCATCACGCCGGGGGACGCCATCACGCTGACCATCATGATGATGCTGCCCCTCGTCCTCCTCTACGAGTTCGGGATCTTCCTGTCGGCGGGCGTCTATCGTCGGCGGGCCAAGGCCGAGCGGGAGCTCGAGAAGAAGTACGAAGCCAGCGCCGAGCCGCCGGCCGGATCCGTAGAGACGGGGTGAGGTCGGTGCGCACCGGCTTCCTCGGGATCCGGGCCTCGACGGGGGCGCTGGCGATGATGACGCTCTGGCCGCTGCTGCCCGACGGCGCGGGTCCGGATCTGCCCGGGCGCATGGGCGCGGACCGGGGTGCGCCGGGCGGGCTCCACGGTGCGCCGGGCGGCCTCCACGCCCAGGTGACGCCCCCCACCGCTCGGCAGGAGGCCCCGGACTCGACGCGGCAGGAGACCCCGGACTCGGCGCGGCAAGAGGCCCCGGACTCGACGCGGCAGGCCATCCTCCAGCGCCTGGAGCGTCTGGCCCGGGGCCCCGGCGCCGACAGCGTCCTCTTCATCCAGGACTCGCTTCGGCTGGCGGAGGCGGCGCAGGGAAACCGGGGCGGAGCGGGAATGGACTCGGTGGCCACCGCCCTCCAGGGCATGCCCGGGTTCTCCCTGACGGAGTACGAGGCCGAGTCGGCGGAGTTCGACGCTCCGCGGCGGGTCCTCGTCCTCCGTGCGCCCCCGGAGGGACGGGCCCGGGTCGCCCAGGAGGGCTCCATCTTCGAGGCGGACACCGCCATCGTCTTCAACGAGGCGACGGGCTCCATCCGGGCCCGGGGCAACGCCACCTTCACGCCCCCGGAAGGGGACGCCGTGGAGGCCGTGGACATGATCTACGACCTGGAGCAGGCCCGGGGCACGGCCGTGGACGCCCGGACGTCGTACGCCCAGGACGGAGCGAACTGGCTGATCCGCGGCGACATGCCGTACGCCGCGCCGGACTCCACCTTCCTGGCGCACGCCCGGTTCACCTCGTGCGACATCGAGGAGCCGCACTACCACTTCGAGACCGACGAGATCAAGATCGTGGCGGGCAACGTCCTCGTGGCCCGGGGCGTCCGCCTGTACTTCGCCGACGTCCCCGTGGCGTGGCTCCCCTTCATGGCCCAGAGCCTGGAGCGGGGTCGCTCCTCCGGGCTCCTCACCCCCCGCTTCTCGGTGAACGACATCGTCCGCACGTCGGGAGGCTACAGGCGACGGCTCAGCAACGTCGGCTTCTACTGGGCCATGAGCCAGTACTCCGACGCCCTGGTGGCCATGGACTGGTTCAGCGAGACCTTCTTCAGCCTCACCAGCTCGATGCGGTACCGGTTCCGTCGCCAGTTCCTCGAGGGCAACGTCGCCTACCGCCAGTACTGGAGGGCCGACGGCTCCACGGAGCAGGCCCTGGACACCCGCCACTCCTGGGAGGTGGACGAGCGGACCCAGCTCCGCGTCTCCGGCCGCTACGTCTCGGAGAACGACTTCCTGCGCCAGAACTCCTTCAACCCTCGCGAGGTGACCCAGTCCATCGATTCCGAGGCGGGCCTGAACCGGCGCTTCGACTGGGGGACCGTCTCGGCGTCGGCGAACCGACGTCAGTACCTCTCCGACGACCGCACCGAGTGGCTGCTGCCGTCGGTGAACGTCTCCCTGTCGCCCATCACCCTCTTCCGGGCGCCGACGTCGGAGGCCGGGATCTTCAACAACATGACGTGGTCGGGCTCCAGCGGGCTTCGGCGCAACACGGTGGACCGGATTCAGCCGGACACCTTCGACATCCGAAGAGCCAACACGGTCACCACCTCCGGCTTCGCCCGGAGCAACCTGAGCGTCGGGAACCTCACCTTCTCGCAGTCCGTCGACGTCACGGAGGATCGGACGCTCGAGGTCCCGGAAGCCTTCCTCCTCCTCGACGACACCGGCGACGGAGGCGACGTCCTCACCGGCGGGCCGGCCCGGGACATCGCCGACCGGACGCTCGGGTGGTCGACGTCGCTCAACTACCAGCAGCAGCTCATCGGGTCCACCACCCTCACGCCGCGGTTGAGCGTCTCGGGGAGCATGTTCCAGTCCGACACGGACAGCCTGGCCGGGAGCTTCGTCTCGGCGCCGTCCCGGGTGTCCTTCGGCGCTCAGCTCCGGACGGACATCTACGGGTTCTTCGGGGGGGTGGGTCCCTTCGAGGCGATCCGCCACAAGATCTCGCCCTCCTTCGATTACGCGTGGAGCCCGGCCCGGACCCCCACCGACCTCCAGCAGGAGGTCTTCGGCTCCAGGGCCCTGCAGCCCAGGAACACCGTGTCGGTGTCGCTCACGCAGACCTTCGAGGCCAAGCGCCGCCAGGACGAAGAGGAGCAGGAGGCGGAAGAGGCGCGGACGACGCCTGCGGACACCACCGTCGCCCCCGAGGGCCTCGGCCCCCGAGCCGCCGGCCCCGGAGGCGGGCGGCCCCCCGGGGCCCAGCGGCCTGGAGCGGCGGGGGCCGAAGAGGACGGGCCCCGCAGGGTCCAGACCAACCCGTCGGTGACGCTGCTGGCGTGGCGGACCAGCGTGATCCGATACGACTTCGTCGAGGCGGACTCGGTGGGCTACTTCCTGGCCGGCTTCGAGACCACGCGTCTGTCGAACCAGTTCTCCTCGGACTACCTGCGCGGGCTCTCCATCTCCATGGACCACGAGCTCTTCGAGGACGAGATCAGCCCGGAAGGAGAGCCGCTGGGGCGGAGCTTCGCGCCCCACCTGAGCCAGGTGAACTTCTCCTTCTCCCTGGGATCCCGCTCCAGCCTCTTCCGGTGGCTGGGCCTGGGCGGGGGCGACGACGAGGACGAGGAGCCGGAGGAGCCCGACACGGGCGATCCCCTGGAGGAGGGGCCCACGGACGAGTCTTCCATCGTTCCGGTGGCCGGTCAGCAGCAGGCCGTCGGGCCCCAGGGCCGCAGAGGAACCGCGGGCGGGTGGTCGGCGAACCTGAGCTACTCCCTGCAGCGTCCCCGGGATCCGAACCGCCTCTCCAGCCAGATGCTCAGCGGGACGGTGCGTCTGGAGCCCACCGAGAACTGGAGCGTGAGCTGGCGGACCGCCTACGACCTGGAGGTGGGGGCGTTCAACGACCACTCCATCCGGCTGACCCGGGATCTGCACCGGTGGCAGGCCAACTTCGACTTCCTCCAGACCGCCACGGGAAACTGGTCCTTCCGCTTCGAGGTCTCGCTCACCGACAACCGGGACCTGAAGTTCGATTACAGGCAGCGGAATCTGGATCTCGGCCTTCCGTCATCGGAGCGCTGACGACGTCGCTTCCCTCCGCACCGGGCGTCCAGACGCGCCTCCCGGTGTCCCGAGGCCCGTCGATACAGTGTCCTCTTCAGAGGACGATCTGTGAGCGCACGGATCTTGTAAGTGTATTCCAGACAAAGATTTATGATTTCGGAACGACCTCTGCATAGAAGGCGGATCGACGTGACCCGGTGGCCCCGGCCGCAGGACGCGGCCCGGGACGGGCTCCATGGACGGAGGAGATCATGAGACGCGCATTGGTGGGCTTGGTTCTTTCGGTGCTGTCGCTGGCGGCGTGCAGCGACGACATCGTGTACGTGGACGAGCCGGGCATCCCGGCGGCGCCCCGGGCCGTGGCGGCGAGCTACTACGCCGGCTCGGTGACCGTCACGTGGGAGCTGGCGCCCACCTGGGACGGAGAGGCGTTCCGCGTCTACTCCCGACGGGTCACGGACGCCGACTGGTTCTTCATCGCCGAGGTCACGAGCTGTGCTCAGGACCTCTGCCTCTACGAGGACATCAACGTCCTGCCGGGCCAGACGTACGAGTATCTGGTCTCGGCGGTGAACGACGCCGGGGACGAGACCGAGGCTCCCGCCTCGGTGCAGGTGTTCGTTCCGGAGCCCGTCGCTCCGCCCATCCCGGACGCCCCGTACGTCATCGCGCTGGATGACGCGCTCTTCGTGACGTGGGGCACGGCGTCACGGTCCGCCGACGACTTCTCCCACTACAAGGTCTATCTGGAGGACGATGGCGCGGCTCCCTTCCTTCTGGGTGAGACGGACTCGGAGGGCTTCGTGGACCTCCTGGCCCAGAACGGCGTCACGTCGGGCTACTTCGTGACGTCCGTGGACACCGACGGGCACGAGAGCTCCGGGAGCGTCCTGGGCGAGGGCACGCCCCGTCCCGACTTCCACGGCGAGCTGATCTACGACTTCGCCGACGTCCCGTCGAGCTCGGCCTTCCTCTTCACCGAAGACGAGTCCATCGTCCCGGTGGTGGGCGGCTCCGATCCCTCGGGCTTCGACTTCCGCCTGGAGCGCGACGCCAACGGCTTCTGGATGGTTCTCGGGGACGGCGCCGCCGTGTACCAGGACGGCTTCGCCACCACGGCGCTGAAGTGCGGCGTGGGCGCGGACGCGGATTGCGTCGACGTCTCCGTGGCGCCCACGTCGGGCTACGTCACCGCGGACATGCCGCTCCTCACCGAGACGAGCTACGTGCTTCGTGTCGTGGGCGCCGACGGCCTCACCCACTACGGGGTCATCCGGGTCACCCATCTCGGCCTCGATCAGGACGGAAATGATCTGATGATCTTCGACTGGGCGTATCAGCTCCAGGCGGACAACCCGAACCTCTCGCCCGTGGGGGTGGATGGCGGCGTGGTCATCGGCTCCTGAACGCTCCGGAGACCCGGGCCGCGCGTCGGAGGGCATGAGCCCGGGGCGGGAGGTCCGACAAAGCCGCCGGGACGAGGTCCCAGGGCCGGGCGCCGAGGCGCTCGGCCCTTCTTTCGTCCGGGCCGCCGGTCCTACCTTGGCCTCATGATCCCCGTGCTCGAAGCCGTCCCCAACGTATCCGAGGGCCGCGACCTGACGAAGGTGGAGGCCCTCGTCGAGGTCATCGGGGGTCACGACGTGGAGGTCCTGGACTGGTCGGCCGATCCCGACCACAACCGCGCCGTGGTCACGTTCATCGGGCACCCGGAGGCCGTGGAGGAGGCGGCGCTGGCGACGGCGCGCTTCGCCCTGGAGACCATCGACCTCCGGCGGCACCGGGGGGTCCACCCGCGGGTGGGTGCGCTGGACGTGCTCCCCTTCGTCCCCCTCCGGGGATTGAGCATGGACGACGCGGTGGCGTCGGCGCGAAGGGTCGGCGAGAGGATCGCCGACCTGGGTGTCCCGGTCTTCTTCTACGGCCAGGCGTCCACGCCTCCGGGGCGTGGGCTGGCCGAGCTGCGGAGGGGAGGGTTCGAAGCGCTCGCGGAGGGATGGCCCCCGGGACGCGCGCCGGATCTGCCCCCAGGCGCCACCGGACCCCATCCGTCGGCCGGCGTCACGTGCGTGGGCGCCCGCCGCATCCTGCTGGCGTGGAACGTGGTCGTGTCCGGCATCGAGCTGGAGGATGCCCGCGCCATCGCGGCGATGATCCGGGAGCGCGGGGGAGGCTTTCCCGGCGTTCGGGCGCTGGGCCTCCACCTGGAGGATCAGGACCGGGTCCAGATCTCCATGAATCTCGAGGATCCGGAGCGGGTCCTGCCCCTGGACGTCTTCCGGCGCATCGAGACCGAAGTCCGCCGTCGAGGCGGCACCGTGCTGGAAACCGAGGTCATCGGCATGATGCCCGATACCCTTGTGCTTCCAGACTCGGCGGACAGATTAAAACTCCCTGACCTGGGAAGGGCCCGGGTCCTCTCTCACCGCGTCGCCGAGTACGTCGCGGCCCGAGGCGGCGAGCGCACGGAGACCCCGGACACCACCGAATGAGCATCGAGTCGCTCAAGCAGAAGGCGCGTACCGCCGAGCAGAAGGAGGACTGGACAAAGGCCCTCGAGCTGTACAAGAAGGCGCTGACGAAGCTCGAAGGCGAAGATCAGGTCGACATCGGGCTCTACAACCGCGTCGGAGACCTGCACGTCCGGGTCGACGAGGTGGACCAGGCCCTCGAGCATTACCAGAAGGCCGTGGAGCTGTACCGGGACGCCTACCTTCCCAACAACGCCATCGCCGTCTGCAAGAAGATCCTCAGGAGCGTGCCGGACCACCACCGTGCCTTCCTGGTGATCGGTCAGATCCGGGCCGAGCAGGGCTTCATCCCCGACGCGAGAGCGAACTTCCTCACCTACGCCGAGCGGGTGCAGCAGGAGGGTGAGCTCGACGAGTCCTTCCGGGCCCTGGTGGAGTTCTGCGATCTCGCGCCCGACGACGTGGGCGTGCGCCTCACCGTCGCCGAGCAGATGGCGAGCCACGGCCGCGAGCACGACGCCGTGGAGCAGCTCCTCATCGTCCGGGACCATTACAGGGAGCACGACACTCCGGAGAAGGTCGCGGAGATCGAAGCGAAGATCCTGACCCTGGATCCCGACGCCGACCTCTCGTCCGCCGACGAGGAAGAGGACCTCGGGACGGGGCATGCGGAAGGCGACCCCGGCGAGGACCTCTTCGGAGGCGAGGGAGGGGGCCGTGGGGGGGGGGCGGGGGGGGGGCGGGGGGGGGCGGGACGCGCCCCCCCCGCCCCCGCGCCGGGC